>NZ_CP009516.1:4391281-4704944 GCF_000970285.1 Methanosarcina horonobensis HB-1 = JCM 15518
TGCAGCTGCACGGAAGAGACTTATTCCTCCTCCTGTAACCACCCCTTCCTCAACTGCAGCTTTTGTTGCGTTCAGGGCATCATCGATTCTCATTTTCTTTTCCTTGAGCTCGGTTTCGGTTGCAGCTCCCACCTTGATTACCGCAACGCCACCTCCAAGCTTTGCCTGGCGCTTTTTGAGTTCGGTCTTCCTGTAATCGGCTTCGGCAATATTGACCTGGGCTTCGATAATCCTGACTCTTTCATCGATGTCTGCTTTGTCGCCCCTGCCCTCAACAATAATTGTCTTGTGATTGTCAACCGTGACTTTCCTGGCACTTCCTAGCATGTAATCGCTGAACTCTTCAAGCTTCATGCCCTTTTCTTCACTGATAACCTGCCCGCCGGTAAGGACAGCAATGTCCTCAAGCATCTCCTTTCTCTCGTTTCCGAATCCGGGAGCTTTCACAGCGCAGACCCTGAGGGCTCCGCGAATAATGTTAAGAATAAGGGCTGCCTGGGCATCCCCATCAACATCTTCAGCAATAATAAGGAGGGAACGGCCTTCAGAAGCGACTTTCTCAAGCACAGGCACTATCTGCTTCATGCTGTTAATTTTTTTGTCAGTAATCAGGATATAGGGGTCTTCAAATTCACAAATCATTTTTTCGGTATCGAGAGCCATATAAGGGGAAACAAATCCGCGGTCGAACTGCATACCCTCAACAACATCGAGGCTGGTTTCCATAGTCTTTGAATCTTCAACTGTGATTACTCCGTTGTAGCCGACCCTTTCCATAGCATCGGCGATCAGGTTGCCTATTTCTTCGTCATTGTTTGCAGAGATAGTAGCTACCTGAATGATTTTATCCTTGCCCTTTACCTCCACACTCTTGCCCTTGAGATACCCTACAACTTTTTCCGTGGCAATCTCAATCCCTTTCTTAACTTCTATGGGGTTTGCTCCGGCACTGATGTTTTTCAGGCCTTCCCGGATCATGCTCTGGGCAAGAAGGGTAGCTGTTGTTGTCCCGTCCCCCGTGTTATCCTGGGTTTTGGAAGCGACCTCCTTGACGAGTTTGGCTCCCATATTTTCGAACTTGTCATGGAGCTCTATTTCTTTTGCAATGGTGACACCGTCATTTGTGACCACAGGCTTTGTACTTTTATCCAGAACGACATAACGGCCCTTGGGTCCCAGGGTGATCTTAACGGTATTTGCGACTTTATCCACACCGCTTAAGAGTGATTTTCTCGCACTCTCATCAAACATTATCTGCTTTGAAGCCATCTGTATTCACCTGAATTAAGATCAAATTTACCGAATTAAATCGATTTATCGAAGTCATTATTTGCCTGAATTCATTTTGCCTGACATTGATCTGAGTCATGATTTACTGATTTTCGTGATTGTCTGATATGAGATTCAGAAAATGGCTCATTCAATGTTATTCTTCAACAACTGTTGCCAGGATATCTTTGAAGTCAACAAAAACGTATTTTTCATCGTCGATTTCAATCTCATCGGCCTGGTATCCTCCGTAAATTACATGGTCACCCTTCTTCAGGGGGAGTTCTTTCCCATCTTCAAAGGTCCCCACAGCGATAACAATTCCTTCTTTCTTTTCCTGTCTTGCAGATTCCGGGATATATATCCCACCTTTAGTGACTTCTTCTTTCTTCTGGTGCTTGAGTAATACACGTTCGCCAATAGGTTTGACAATCATTTTTTGTTCCTCCTATATGTAAGCGACCTTAATATTAGCTGAAGATTAACCGGCTGTTATAGGCCAGTATGAATAGGTGAATTATTGAGCTATTTAGCGCCCAACTATCTGCATATAATGCAAAACTTATATTTAAAAATTACCAGCAAAGTTGAGGTCATTTATCAATAAAATAAGTATTATCGCAATAAAATAGATATGATATCTACAAATCTAAATAAAGTTTATATATCTGAATATCTAAAAGAATAAACAGATGGTTCAGCAAATTATCCTCAGAAGCCTTGAAAAACCCCGTATTAAAAGCCTTGAAGAAGACCTTATATGGTTCTGTGACAGCTTTGGCTTTTCTTCGGGCAGGGATATCGAAAACACAGCCAACAGGATAATTTTCAGCCTTATTGAAAAGCTCTCAAATGACATGGAAAGTTCATCAGAAGCTCTGGCTGAAGACCTGGATATGAAAATCTCAAGAATCAACCATCATCTCCGGAACCTTAATGAGTCCGGGCTCCTGTACAGAAAAAAACGCCTGATTTATTTGAGAGGAGGCAGCCTTAAAGCTGCAGTAAGGGAGATGAGGAAGGATTCGGAAAGAATACTGGATGAGCTGGAAAACATAGCTGAAGAAATAGATTTGATGATGGGCCTTAAAAACAGGTAAAAAAACAGAGACATGAGAAGTACTTAAAACAGGATATGGAAAATGCCTAAGAAAGCAAGACATAGAGTACTTAAAAAGTAAAATCTATTAAAAACTATAAAAAATATTAAAAAACTTACATATGGATAATAAACCGAAACAACGGACTCAAACCGGAAAAGAATTCAATAATTACCTCTATTCATTTTCAGTAATGAATAAAGTCTCCATAATTCCCTGTTCTGATTATTCCAACGCAAAAGAAGCAATAGCCCGGGCTATTGACCTGCTCGGAGGTCTTGAAAACGTAATTGATCCGGGAGATAGCGTACTTCTAAAGCCAAATATCCTTGCAGCAAGCCCGCCGGAAACTGCCACAACTACCCATCCGACTGTGGTAGCAGCAATGTGTGAATTCGTGACCAGTGCAGGAGGAAAGCCAGTGGTCGGAGACGGAGCAGGAATCTCAAGACCTGGAGCTACTGCAAAAGCCCTGAAAGTCTCGGAAATAGAAGAGGCTGCCTTAAAAGCAGGAGCAAGGGTTGTGAATTTTGAGACTGCGGGTTTCACCCTTGTAGAAGTTCCAGAACCTCTTCAGTTCCGAAAACTATACATTGCGAATCCTGTCCTTGAGGCCGATGTGGTAATATCTCTTCCGAAACTGAAAACTCATGAGCTTACATATTATACAGGCGCGGTCAAGAACTTCTTCGGAACTCTTCCTCTTAAGTGCCGAAAAGAGACTCACCTTCTTGGAAAACGAGACCTCTTTGGCGAAGCTGTCGCTGATGTATATTCGATTATCAGGCCTGATTTTGCGGTTATGGACGGGATTGTTGGCATGGAAGGAAACGGCCCTTCCCATGGAAAGCCCGTAAACTCAGGAGTAATTTTGGCAAGCCGGGATTGTGTTTCCCTGGATATTGTTGCGGCAGAAATGATAGGCTTTGATCCCCTGAAAATTCCTACGACCGCAGGTGCCCTTAAGAAAGGCTTTGGAAACCAGTGTCCTGTTGTGGTAGGAACACCGTTGAAAGAGGTAAAAAAGAAATTCAAACCATCAAGCGGAGGAGTCAGCACAGCCCCGCCTTTCCTGAAACGCAGCCTCGGAAAATACTATACTATTTACCCCCGAATTAACCAAAGAAAATGTACTCACTGTGCAGCATGCTACAACAATTGCTCTCCTCGTGCCGTGGAGATGCTTGAAGACGGGAGTTTCAGGGTCAATCAGGAGAAATGCATTTTATGCTACTGCTGTCGTGAACTCTGCCCAAATGATGCGGTCGAAATCAAAAAATCACTGCTTGCATCCCTTTTGACAGCAAGAAAATAAATTAATTTATAATATCTGGGCAAGAAAAATAAAGAATCGGAATAAAGAGACCTAAGTAATTAAGAAATTTAAAAACAAGAGCCTAAAATATTTTTACTTTTTGAGACCATTTCAAGAACAAACTCATACTCTACAGTAAAATCAGTTTAGTTCAGGAAGACATGTGATGCCTCCCTGAAATTTTAATTACTGATATTTACGTTCCCGTCTCTCTGCGATCGTACGCTCTCTTTCTAGCCGTTCCCGCTCTTCGTTATCTGTCTCTTTTTCCTCCATCCGTTCAAATCTTTCTTTATCCTGCTCTGCCATTTTCTCTTCTGCGGTTTTTAACTGCGCGCCTCTCTCTCTTTCTGTCCGGGCCATCCTTTCTGATTCTGCCCTGGGCATTCCTCCGGTTGTTTCAGCCGTTCCTCCCTGCCAGTAAGGCTGGTATCCATAGTAAGTATATGTCCTTGAGAGTTCATCGCGGGTTAAGGGCCACCTGTCCTTATCGAAACCTTCTGCGTTTTCCAGGACATCTTTGGAAATGTCAAGGGTGAAGGCGTGCTCATGCACATTACATTTAAGGGAATTCCAGGGAATAGCAAACAGCTTATCGCTCATACCCATGAATCCGCCAAAAGACAGGACTGCATATGCGACCCTGCCGTTGTCGAGATCGATCATTAACTCTTCAATCCTTCCAAGGTCTTCTCCAGCTGTATTGACAACTCTGTCCGACTTTATTGTGCTTGCTGACAAAAAGTCTGGCATCTCCCTGGTCTCCACCCGTGTCTCTACTTCGGTTCTCTCTCTTTCCAGCTGAGCCAGTCTCTCTCTCTCTTCCTGTGCCCGTCTCTCCACTTCGGTTCTTTCTCTCTCAAGTTGAGCCAACCTCTCCCTCTCAGCTTCTGCCTGTCTTCTTGCCTCGGTACACTCTCTCTCCAGTTGAGCCAGTCTGTCCCTGCGGGTTTCTTCCTGTGTATGTACTTCTCTCAGCTCTGCCTCGAGCCGGGTTACTCTTTCTGTCTCTTCCTGCCTCCTTGCCTCTTGGAGCTCTCTCTCCAGTTGAGCCAGCCTCTGCCTTTCGGCCTCTGCCTGTCTTTCTACCTCAATACGGTCTCTCTCCAGCTGAGCCAGCCTCTCTCTCTCATTTTGTGCCTGACGCTCTCTTTCCATCCGTTCTTTCTCTAGCTGCGACAGCTTCTCTTCCTGTTCACCTCTTAGCCCTTCCAGCCTTTCTCTTTCCTGCCGCGCCCTTATCTCTTCATCAGTTTCTACTACTTCCGTTCTCTCTCTTTCTGTCCAGACGACCTTTTTTGTTTCTGCCTCTCTAGTTTCTGTCTCTCTAAGCACTCCTCCCGAAACCGCGGCTTTCTCCATCTTTCTTGTCGAAACTTCTGGTTGTTCTGCTGTTACAATCTCCCAGTAAGGCTGGTATCCATAGTTAGTATAGGTCCTGGAGAGCGTCTCACGGTGTAAGGGCCAGTTGTCCTTATCAAAACCTTCTTCTTTATCGAGGGTCTCTTTAGGAACATCGAGTAGGAACTTGTGTTCATGAACCCTCAGTTGAAGAGCCTGCCATGGAACTGCAAATAATTTGTTGCCTATACCCAGGAACCCACCATGTGAGACTACGGCATATGCTACCTTTCCATCCTGGAGATCAATCATTAACTCTTCAATCTTCCCAACGTCATTTCCAGCTCTATTGACAACCTTGTCCCCTGTTATAGTGCCTGCTGACAGAAAGTCAGGATTTTCCCTGCTTGACGTCCTTTCCATCCTCGCTGCTCTTTCAGTCCTGGTTTCTCCGGGAACTCCGGTTTGTCCCGTTACTTCAGTTTGCCAGTAAGGCTGGTAACCATAGTAAGAGTAGGTTCTGGAGAGTTCCTCACGGGTAGTTAGAGGCCAGTTATCTTTGTCAAAACCCTCTGCATTCTCAAGAGTTTCTTTAGGAACATCGAGTAAGAATTCGTGATCGTGCAATCTCAGTTGAAGAGCCTTCCAGGGTATAGCAAACAGTTTATCGCCCATACCCAGGAATCCGCCAAAAGAGAGCACAGCATATCCTACTCTTCCATCCCGGAGATCGATCATTAGTTCTTCAATCTTCCCAATGTCTTCTCCAGCTCTATTGACAACCTTATCCCCTTTCAGTGTGCTTGCTGACAAAAAATCTGGATTTTCTCGACTTACCATACTTTCAACTCCTTGAGTTCTGAAAATATATATTTTAAAGCCTGCACCCCCAGGCAAAACTTCAAAACGTTTTCTCCAATTAAGTTTTTCTCAACCGCCTGATTTGCCAGTAAGGTTGATGCCTTTACCTGTTTTCGAAATTAAGAAAGGTTAAATGTTACCTGGTCGATTTTCAATCCTTTCTTTTTCTCTTTGCCAGTAAGGCTGGTATCCATAGTAACCGTATACAGTAGAAAGCCACTCACGGTTAGTTATGGGCCAGTTATCCTTATCAAAACCCTCTGCATTTTTCAGAGTTTCTTTGGGAATATCAAGTAAGAATTTGTGCTCGTGAACTCTCAGTTGAAGAGCTTTCCAGGGAATAGCAAATAATTTATCGCCCATACCCAGGAACCCGCCAAAAGACAGGACTGTATATGCTATTCTTCCATCCTGGAGGTCAATCATTAACTCTTCAATCTTCCCTAGATCCTCTCCGGCCCTATTGACAACCTTGTCCCCTTTTATAGTGCTTGCTGACAAAAATTCAGGGTTTTCTCTACCTGCTGTACTTTCTGTCCTGACCATTCTTTCAGACCCGATGGTTTCTCCAGGCAATCCGATTTGTTCTGTTACTCCAGTCTGCCAGTAAGGCTGGTAACCATAGTAAGTGTAGGTTCTGGAGAGTTCCTCACGAGTAGTTAGAGGCCAGTGATCTTTGTCAAAACCTTTTGCGTTCTCAAGAGTTTCTTTAGGAATATCGAGTACAAAGGCGTGATCGTGCACTCTCAGATTCAGGGCCTGCCACGGAATGGCAAATAATTTGTCGCCCATACCCAGGAATCCGCCAAAAGAGAGCACAGCATATCCTACTCTTCCGTCCTGAATGTCAATCATTAACTCTTCAATCTTCCCAAGGTCTTCTCCAGCTGTATTGATGACCTTATCCCCTTTTATCGTGCCTGCTGACAAAAAATCTGGATTCTCTCGATTTGCCATACTTTCAACTCCCTAAGCTTAGAAGATATGTAGTTTAAAGTCTGCATCCCCCAAGGTACAGCTTTAAAACCTCTTCCCCATTGATTATTATTTTTTTAATGTTACTTAAAACTACCGGAGTCATTAAAAATATTATTTTATGTTATCAAGAGAAAAAGAGATAGATAAAATTTAGTAAGAATTTTGAGAAAAAAAGCTATTTTTTTTGTAAATGTTATCCTTTAGATCCAGAGGTAGAGGATTGAAAAACAGGCATCAAATATACCGATAAATAAGCTACTGCAGGTCAAAGTTCTCAGGAACAGGAAAATAAAAGGAGTGAAGCGGTACAAAACTTATTGGTCAAGTATAAAGACCAAACTTTTATTTAGTTCTTAAATTCTCTTAAGAACTTTTTGGAACAGAAATGAAAAAAATGGGCAGGTAATGAAAAAGAATTGGCAATTACATTATAACACTTTCCTTTTTATCTTTTTGAAAGATCTTATAACCCAGAAAGCTGAAAATATATGTTAAAAAGATCTTTGCCCAGACAAATTACCCTGTGCTCGTAAGTGAAGAAGGTGATGAGGTGCTCTATACCTATGTCGATACTGAGTATGCCCCGGAAAAATGCTCTCTTTGTAATGGAACCGGGCTTTCTGAAGGTGGAATCTGTGAAGCCTGTGGAGGACAGGGGAACGTTCTCGTTGCCCAGCCTGCAATAATATGCCCGCTCTGTAACGGATCAGGGAACCTTGAAACAGGAACCTGCAGGGCCTGTGGTGGAAGCGGATGGGCTCTTTTCTGAAGAAAACCAGGAAACGTTTTAAGACTTATGAATAGAAACCTGGAGCCAAACTGTGATTGTTCAGTAACAATTTATCAGGGGACTGCCTTTAGTTCTCCAGATGACTCTTTTTTTCTTTTTGCTTTGCCAGAATATCTTTCTTTTTCTCTTCAGGCAGGCAGTCAAAACAGGTTTCGTATCTTGAAGACTTATACTTTTTTCTGCAAACCGGACAGATATCCATGCCTCTCAAACTTGCAAAATGGCAGCGTTTGCAGAGCACAATCGCATGTTCCAGAGATGCGCATTCCTCCTCTGCTTTTTTGATTTCCTCTTCAATGAGTTCTTCAATCCCGTTTTCCTCAAGCCATTCATGATAAAGCGTTTTAAAGTTTCCTTCGCCTGTATCCTCTACAAGCTGTTCTATAAACTGCTCTTCAAGATCAGTATGGTCAGGCTCGGTTTTATGTATTGTCGAGGCTTTATGCCAGGAAGGATGGCTTTTATGGCGGTGTTTGCCTGTCAGGGTGTACTCAAACTTTTGGTATTTCTGCCTGTATACTTCTCTGAATCTGGCATAAGCGAGATTGTAAGTTCCTGAACGAATTTCTGCCGGAGAAAAAGCTCCGGGAGTATGAACACACAGACGATCAGAAGAGCCGCACCAGGAGCATGTCTTACCTTTAATAAACTTAGCCCTTTTTTCTTTCCATTCCTTAGATGTTCGCTTCATTGGGATACCTGGAATACCGTAATCGCAATAAAAGGTGTTTAAAATCGGATCTGTGGTATTTCGAACTAAAGATCCTTTGACCCTATTTCAGATTCTGGAGAGTTCTCTGACTATCAGAACCGGAGTCCGGATAATCCATTGAGCAGACTTTCTCTGATCTCCCTACATAATATTCAAAAAGTTCTCTACCCCAAGCAAGGCTGCTAGGTTCGAAACTGAGCAGGTATTGCCCTTCGAATTTCCCCTTTTTATTGAAAAAACCGAAAAACAACGCATTTTCCGAAATAGCAATCAATGCAGGAATTTCAAGTGGGGACCCTGAATACACAAAAATAGAGGCATTTTCATTCATCAGGATTCTCTCTCCCGCATAACGGAAATCCCCTGCAAACCTGTCAAATGAATCTTTGCTAAGGAGAAGCTGAATATTAAAACCTTTTTCTGCGAATTTTAGAGAAAAAGACGGAATCTGAGGGTGAAAATAAGAGAAAAGAAGCATAACCTTTGAAGACCCGATAAAACGATTAACCAGTTCGGGAAATATATCAAACCCTTGAGCAAGCCCGGGTTCGATAAGCTGACTTTTTTTAAGATCTCCTATCCTTTTTAACAGGTGAAAAGGGATAGAATCCAGTTTCCTGTGACTCCAGAAGTAATCATTGTCCTCAAACATGCTGGCTGCATCCAACAAGGGTCTGGCTTTTTTGACCAGTATGTCACCTATTATGGAAAGATAATATACATCTTCTTTCTGAACAATTAACCCTTCTTCTTTCAATTTTTTGATCTGAGGAAGCAGAGAGATTCTGGAGATCTGAAGCAGATCAAGGATTTCATCAATATTCCTGGGCCCTTCTGCCAGCAGTAACAACAAATTTTTCCTTTTTTCGGAAAACAAAAGGAGATTGACAAGTTGTAGCTTCATCTGGTTTATGCCTTCTAATGTAAATCAGCATCAATTGGTAGACACAATAGTATAAAGATCTCAAATAAATATAACATTGGTATAATCATTAGTGTACAGATATAAATGTTATCTTGAGTCTGAAGATCAGAAAAAGATCAAGAAGTTAGGTAAAAAAGAGAATATGTCTACTACAAGTCATCATCAGCCAGCTCAAATCGGAACGAAAAAGACATATTTAAAAAATACTATATTAAAGTAAAAACTTTAATTCAAAATTAACCCGAAAAGTAGAACTTTGGGGAGAAGGAGGATATTCTCATTAATAAAACATTTCCTGTACTACTTATACTGGTATTAACTTTTATAGCCGGATGTGCCGAGAAGCAAACAGGTATCCTGGAGAATCAAACAGATATCTCAGAGAATGCGACCATAACCCACAGGACATACGGAGCTTTCACACTCCCGGAAATGCAGCTGCAGGAATTAACAGTAAACAGCACGACGGTTGTGTTTACAACATCGGATAACGACGGAAATTTCAAGAAAACATACGAAAAGCCTTTCAACGAAACTGCCTTCAGAGAACTTATCGATTTATTTGAAGAAAATGGGTTCCTTCAGATGGAAGAAAGCTATGTTCCGCAGGAAGGGCAGCCTATAGTTACAGATGTTGGTACACTCGAAATTAGCCTGCTAGAGGAAACCCGTACAAAGACCGTAACTGTAGATCCTTATTATTCCGAATATATGCCCGAAGGTCTTCAGGAAATAGATGCCACACTGGTTGAACTGAGGGGTTACGCCCTGTCCACATCTCCTGAAGAAGCTGAAAGGATAGCCGAGACCTGGATAGAAACCTCACCCACTTACAGTTTTGATGGTTTTGACCTCAAACTAGAAAGCCATGAGGTAATCGAGACATTCCCAGAGCAGCATATACTTAATTACACTTTTACTAGCAGGCACGGTGGCTACGGAAACCGGACAGACCAGATTGTAACCGAAGTTCTCACACCTCACAGCATAGAAGTCATTGTTTCCGAAGGAGCAGTAAGATCTGCTGTAATCGATGGAGAATGGGATGAAATTGCCCAGCGACCCCTTGAAGAAGATCCTGATACTGCCGACAATACTACAGGAGTTTCAGGAGCTGAAGGAGATCTTGTAGAAATGAAGTATCCGGTATCCGAAGAGAAAACACCCTGGGACAGCTGGTATAAAGAGGGAAACATCCAGTTTATTAAAGCTCCCACGCAGGCAGAACTGATAGTCGCTTATTACGGAACCGTGTACGATATAGAGGTTTCCGATACCCAAACGGTTGAAGACTGTGATCCTGGCTATCCGTGCGGTGAGTTTTACATAGTAAAAGTAAAAGAAAACGATTCCGCAGAGATGAGAGACCTGGGATGGACAGTCTTCAGGAATGATTAAGTCCTGAAGAAAAAAGGTCCTGAATAAAAAGAAAGTATTGGAAAAGAAAACCGAGAAAAAAAGCACCCTGGTTATTCGGGGTGCTTTTCCATTCAATTTTCATTTATCAGGTTTTCCTGTTAGACTCTCTATTCGTGCCTTTTACATTTGACTTTTCGTATGCAGGCTTTTCCTATAGGACTTTTTCCACCGGACTTATTTTGTTCAGGCAAAGTAAAAAACTCTACTCAAATTCGAAAAGAAAGTCAGTCGTCACTGCTGCTGCCGGTGGCTCTTGGAGTCCTCGGAACAGGAGGATAAGAGCACCTTGAGAGAGCTCCATAGACAAACTGGGTGGGAGCCATCCAGACTATTCCCGTACCTTCAAAAGTCTGAAGAGCTCCATCGCCACTTGTAAGGTTCCCGACAAGACTCTTGGCAGACCTCTCAACCGTAAAGTTAAGGGAAGCCGACCTCAGGAACACAAAATTACCATCCACCTGCAATCTCTCGTTATTAAGTTCATACTTCAGAACCTCTGAAGGAGGCACAGGAACTGCAAGGACACATAGTCCTGTCCCGCTAATTTTTGTCTGGAACCAGCCTTCTCCCCCAAACAATCCGGAGGAGAGGTTTTTCTGGGATGAAACCTCCACATTGATCCCGTTTTCACAGCAATAGAACATTCCCTTATCTACAATAATCGCATCATTGTTCAGCTCCAGGAGTATGTAGTGACTGAAGCCCGGTTCAAGGAAAATCTCTCCTGTACCCGAATAAGTAGGAGTAAATGCAGACTCGTTGGTAAGCTTATTTTTAATTAATTTTTTCGCAAGTCCCCCGACTCCCCCAGTCTCACATGAAGCACAAATATTCCCCTTGTGGAAGTACAGAGCTCCTCTTTCGGTAGTTACCGCACTGTTTGTAAGAGTGATTTTTACCTGCTTGAGGCTCATGCCTGCTTTCTCAAGATAATAAAGATTTTCCGCAAGGCAGACATCCCTGAGTCCACGCAGTGTTTTATACTCAAGGATCTCTACCTTTATTCCGTTTTTCTCAATGCATTCCAGAACATTGATGTTATCATAGAATTTTTGCTCGATTATAGGCTCTCCACCTTTGAATTTACTTAAAGATAGTCTTACGGATTGTGCTTAACTCCAGAGAATATTTGCTGGATTTAGCTTCCGATTTAAGTAAATATATTAATAGAAGTATTATAATATTTTTGTACAGTATTCGCTTTGTGTTGTCGGAACAGGAGAATTAGCGAACAGACACAATCGAAGGAATGCATTTAAATTGGAAGCTCTCCGGCCAGTAAATTGAATAAAAAAGAAGTCGGAGCCGGTAATAAAGTCACATTAGATCTTAACTTCCACCGCCTCCCTTCATAAGTGTCCCCAGCAGTTCTTTTGCATTACTTTCCAGTTCTTTTACATCGCTTTCCAGTTTTTTTACATCACTTTTTCACTCATCAGAGAGTTGCTATTCCCTGCTGTCAAACATCAAATTACGAGACTCCCGTTATCAGGAGAAGAGACCTCAAGGAGTTCACTGAGTTCACGAACTGTTTCTTGACTCACTTCTCCGCCAAGAATCCATGCAAAATTGAACACCTGATGGCTGGGGTAAATTGGTTCTGGTTGAATGATCTGCAGGTAAGAGCGTGCAGACTCGGGCAGTTCACCATTGGGCTCTGTCAGGATAAGGAACCCATGTTTTCCCATATGGGACAGCACTCCGCTTGGAACTGTTATCCTCCAGTCGGGAGTTCCCAGAAGAAGATTGTGCCCGGGCTCCGCATAGCCCCATCCGACGCTGCGAGGTCTGTAACCTACAAGCCAAGAAGTCCGATGCCCGCTGTCCTTATATCCAGCCCACCTTACTGCCATTTCCTGGGGTGTGCTTCCAGGGATACGCTGGACATGCCCGTACTGCGAAAGCTCTGCCATTATCTCGTGATCGACAACTGAAGAAGGAGCAAACACGTATATGTAAGGATAATACGGCCAGCGTCTTTCAAGCATCCTTCTTGTTTCTTCAGGCACTCCTTCGGGAGTTACGTAAGCCATGGCATCTCCCATATGAGCATTCCAGTTGGAAGCAGGATATGCGTACTCAAGGGCATCTGTGGAAGCTATGAAGACAATCTGCCTGTGATTAGATTCCAGCACAGAGATATACTCGTCCAGGACTTCTGCATAACTGATAGGGTCCGATGCATATATTCGGCGGGTTTTCAGTTTTAGTTTCTCAACCTCATCGACTACACTCTGGTCAATATCCCCGGCAAGGTAAACCTGCACGTTACCGTCCATCATGACCCCCTCAGGCCTTAACCTCTCGAGCTCTTTCCGGGTTGCCTCGGGAAGTACGGTACCATTTTCAGTAATAAACAACATGGGTGCGTTTACCGGAAAATGCTGGAGGCGTGTTGTAACGAGTGCGGTTGCAGGGTCATCGTCCCTCACAAGAACAACTGCGCCAGGTCTGTCCTTATCCTGGGCAGCAGGATAGATTGCCTGGGAATAAGCAGTAGCCGTTTCAATATAAGTCTCACCTGAAAGCCTGGCAGTGGTGCCCGTTAACCCTAACAGTTCATCGTTTTTCATTGTGCTTGCATCAAGAGGTTTTCCCTGGGGTTCCCACATTGAGATATATCCGAGGATAAAAAGAACCGAAAGAGCAGTTACTGCAAGAAAAGTATACGCAGGCTTTATCACATCTCTCCCTCCTTCCATCCGGCTTTAACCATAATGTAGTTAGGAACAAGGGCAGCGAAAAGGCCTGCAGCTGCGGAAATCCATAAAGGAGTCACCCAGAGCCATAGGTCTTCGTTGGTCATCCAGTCCCTCCACTGCATAACGTACCATGCGGTTACGTACATCCCTATGGAAGCACTGACCATGGAAAGGACAACTATGGGAAAAGCCTGCTTTACTCCTTCCCAGTACTTTTTCTGATGCATATCCCCCATCATCGGCCCCATATAAAACAAAGAGGAGACAATAATGGCAGGGATAACCATTATCAGCCACATTATGGTAGTCATGGGAGAACCTAGCCAGTATAGCCATGTAAACTCAAAACTCAGTGAAAGCGGCATGCCAAAAAACTCAAACAGATACATGGAGGCTATCATGAGTGCCATCCCGATTCCCGTGCTCATAATCGTACCCGATAAAGCTCTCGCCCATGGAGGACGGCGGAATTTCACCATATTGTCCATGTACATAACAGGTCTTTCGTGATAAGCCAGAAGGAAAGCCAGAATTCCGACAGGTCCGAAAACCAGCATTGCCATAGGCCAGTAAATCCTAGGATAAAAAGAGCTGTATGGCAGACGCTTCGGCATAATAAAGAGGGCCCAGATAGCTCCGAAAAAGCCTATGAAAAACCAGGACCATCCAAGGAAAGCAAGTCCGCTTACTCCGGTCATCTGGTCTTTAAAAGAGTGGACTTCCAGTGCAAGGTCAGCTCTCGCCTGGGTATTATAACTCACACTTTCCGGACCTCCTACAACCCTTACGTTCATGAAAGGACCGTCAGAAGGAAAGGCAAAGTAATCAGGAGAAAGCCTCCAGAAGTACTGGTCAACTTCGTCATTCAGATCTTCACTTTCGGTATAAAGTAATGGCCCGTAGTTGCTCTGGTAAGCTATAGGCAGACCTGCTGCTGCAAACTCCGGGGTCTCAGGGTTTGCAAGTGCAAAATTATAGTATGCATCGAAATGGAAATCTTCATCAATACCCCATCCGAAATCACCCCAGCGGCTCCTTGCCCACACAAGAGCGTGCAGGTAAATGTTTTCGTCTGCGACACGGTTTACTTCTCCGAAAGCCTCCAGTTCTTCAAGAAACCTATCCGAAAGGAGACTCTCAGGGGCGGCCACAAAAAAAGTCTTTTCTTCTCCGTTTTCAAGTAAAGTTTGCAAACTCTGAGGAACGGACCCCTCTTCAACAGGAACTACAGGTACCCTGAAATACGCTGCAGCATATGCTGCAGGCAGAGCATAGGCAGGTTCTTCTGCCGAAACGATCACAATTACGGGTCTATCTCCCAGAAGGGAGAGGGATTCCTCGACAAGGGCTTCCAGGTCAACCTCACCGCCCTCCTCCGCACCGTAAACAAGTATCTGGCCTCTTGAAGCAGCCACCGGTGCCATCACTGCGGCTGCAATCGGGTCAGCAGGCACTTCAAGAGGTTCAGCTGCATACATATCAACCATTGAATTTCCAACCTGAACAGGCGTATCACCGGGTACTCTCTGTACATTTTTCATAGTATACCCTATACGTGAGTCCTGGTCGGACCCGTTTCCGTAAGCAGCTGAAAGAATCCAGATATATCCGGTAGCACTGAGGATTATTGCA
Organism: Methanosarcina horonobensis HB-1 = JCM 15518; assembly: GCF_000970285.1. Lineage (NCBI taxonomy): Archaea > Methanobacteriati > Methanobacteriota > Methanomicrobia > Methanosarcinales > Methanosarcinaceae > Methanosarcina > Methanosarcina horonobensis. The sequence goes on from NZ_CP009516.1 coordinate 4,406,326, forward strand.
GCAGTCAGGACTGCAATTCCCCATGTAAACCATTTTTTCAGGTTCATTCCGGCTCCGGCTTCTTGAGTACCTTCACTCCGGTGAAGCGGGTCTGCAGAAGCCAGAGAGGCAAATACCGAACCGAGGCTTGCCCCGAAAATAATAAGGAAAATAGTAACAGAACCGTAAGGCGCTGCAAAAAGAGGTTCAAGTCTGGGTAATGTAAGAGTTCCGTTTTCCGCAAAATAACCCACCAGCCCGAAAACAAGCCCTCCCAGAAGAGCTCCGATTAAAGTGATAAGAAGTGATTTTGAAGTAAAAATCCTGCTTTTCCCAAGATTTTTTGAGCTGTCATCTCCATTATTGTTACTATCTTCAGTTATGTTAACCCCCCCGGATTATCAGCTTCTTGACTATGATGTTTTCAATACAAGCATGTCTACAAATAACGGTTTATTAATAATTAGATTTAGATATTATAAATATCCGGGCGTTTTAAAAATAATAAATAAGCTACAATACTATAACTGGTAAAAAATAAGTTAAATTAAAGAAAAATACAAAAGAGGATAAGATGAGTCTATCATTTTCGGCCAAAGTACAAAAGTCCCGTTCCTATCCAGAAAGACATGATAATAGTTGTCAGAATAAGCACGTAAATCGGACCAAGATTGAGGATTAAGGGGACTGACATAGCTGTAAACAGTCCTCCTCCTACAATTGGCTCAAACATTAGCTGCTTATACCCAAAGCTCTCAAGTGCGGGAGATTTGCTATGGGGATCCGCAATTTTCATCAGCAGGAGTCCGCTTGCAGTCATACCCATGGACTGCCCGAAATCTCCTATTCCTCTTTCAAACCAGTATGAGGGTATCATTCTGGGAGCGAGCAAAAGAAAAGCTGCTACGTTCCAGACAATACCAACAATGCTCAGTATAATAAATGGCTCCAGGTTGCTTCCTATGACATCAAGAGAGAGAGTTGCAATAGCACTAGCTATGAGGATATCCAGGGAAAGACCCTGTATCCTCATCACCAGGTTTCTATCAAGTGTTTTATATTTGTCAAACCTGTCAAGAAACAGCTCGAGAATAATCCCGCCAATCATTGCAAGAGGAAAAAGAGGGACATGTTCAAGGAGATATACGCCTGTCATTCTTCCCCATGTCAGTTCCTCTATAAGCTGGAGGGCCTGAAGAATAATATAGCCTACTCCTATAGCCACTCCGACATAGGCAAAATGGAGGGAGAAAGGTTCAATAGATTCGGGTCTTGTTGTGATTTTGCCTGCTGACTCCCTTGCATCGAAACCAACTATTCCTGCCCGCTCACTTTTATCAAGCGAGATTTCGCCAGGGCTCTGCAAAATAGCTGTTTTTCCTGTCTTTGCGCCATAGTTTAGAAGTACAATTCCGAGAATTACACTGAAGAGCAGACCTATGGTAGCAAGGCCGAGTGACAGGTCTGCTCCCTCATGGAACCCGACCTCTTCAAAAGTGGAAGCCAGGCCTGCTGCAGTCCCGTGGCCTCCTTCAAATCCGATCTCAATAAGTGAACCTGCCATCGGGTCGATACCAAAGAAAGGCGTCAATATAAGAACGGTTATCAGTATCCCGAAAACATACTGCCCCCAGGCCACTGTCTGCCCAAATGCTACCTGGGGTCCGGCTATATGCCAGATTTCTCTAACTCCAGGAAGTTTTTTCCCAAGAAAGAGTGTTGCAAAAATAACATTTATGAAAAGTCCGGGAAGAGTAGCCCAGACAGCCAGCATATCTTCAGGAAATATCCCGCCTGCAAGAAGGGAAAGTACGGTATCCTCATGTTCTGACCATTCAACCAGGTTACCAAGGACCTGCGGCCCGAAAACGAGCCCCAGAAATCCGCCGATTAAAGAGCTGGGAATAAAGAGCTTCTGAAGATAAGAAGTAGTTACCCTTATCCATTTTCCAAGGAGCAGAAGTAGCCCCAGAACTAGAAAACTCATCCCTACCGCGGAGGGTGTCATCTCGATTTGTCTCCATGTCCGTTATTAGGGTATTCATAAAAATGTTTACACCGGTTCACTAAAGTTCTTTTATTTTACAAATTATATATAGTTTATATCTAAACGAAAACTGCAACATTTCAATATAATTTAGAAAAGTTTAAGAAAAAAGTGTGTCCAGGAACTCCTAATCCCTGTACCCGAGCTATAATGATATTACTTTCCCTGGATTTTTCAGCCTTACTTTCCTTCGTTGTTGAACCGAATAGTGAACTCAGTTCCCTGATCCCTGTTAAGTTCAATACAGCCGTCTATCTGTTCAACAAGAATAGTTATAAGCTGAAGTCCGAGAGAATCAGTGGTCTGGAAATCCATTTCTTCAGGGATTCCTTTTCCGTTATCTGCAACGATCAGTATATAATGGAACCTATTATTCTCCAGACAGTCCGGGTCCGAACCTGAAATTTCATCCTTTGGGGCAGGATTTTCTCCATTCATTTCTCCGTTTCTCAGGCTTATGCGGATTTCTCCGTCACTTTTACCTGAAAAAGCATGTTTCAGGGAGTTTGAAACCATTTCATTGACAATAATTCCGAGGGGGATTGCAGTATCCATGCCAAGCCAGACATCTTCAAGCTCAAGTTTAAGGTTTATTCCATCTTTACCTACACGGTAGGAACTGAAAAGATCTGCAGTCAGTTTCTGCAGATAATCTGCGAAATCAAGGGTATCAAGGCTTTTTCCTCCGTGAAGTTCTTCATGGATCATTGCTATGGATGTTACACGGTTCTGGCTTTCCCTGAAAGCTTCAATCACTTCTTTGTCTTCGAATTTTTCCGCCTGCAGGCTGAGCAGGGATGAGATAACCTGAAGGTTATTCTTTATCCTGTGATGAACCTCTTTTACCCGAATCCGGTCTATTTTCTCGAGAGCTTCTTCAGCCATTTTACGTTCAGTGATATCATAAACCAGGCCCTGGAAATTTCCTGAATCTCCAGACCTATCCTGAATCTTCCGGGTAATTTCCCTGACCCATTTTATCTCTCCGTTTTTTTTGCGGATTCGAAATTCATTCTCAACTACAAATTTAGGATTTGATTTTAATTTCCGCTGGTTTTCAAGAATTGAAAGCTGATCTTCAGGTACGATTATTTCCAGAAAATTCATTTTTCCGGACAGAAGCTCTTCCTTTCCGTATCCTGTCATTTCTTCTACAGGCCCCTGTATGAATACCGGTAAGAAATTCTCGTCAAGCTGGAACCCGATCCCTGGAAAATGCTGTGAAAACGAATGGTAACCTTCCTGATCTTTATCCTCAGAAGGGCTTTTGTTTTTCTGCTCAGAATCCCTGTTTACTCCAATCATCCTGCATATGTGGTTATACTCGTCCCCGAGGAAAATTGCTTTTTGCCTGAAGTCTTCTTCCCTGTGTTTTAGTTCCCTGAAAAGCAGACTGCAAGGCTCTTCAAATCCGAGGTATACAACAGCTTCGTATATCAGGTAAAAAGACAGTAATTTAAAATAGTGGCCTATGAGGTTTGGAAATTCATCTACATGAGCATACAGGGCAAAAGAAAGTTCTCCGAAGATCGTAAGGATTATAGAAGCTGCAAGCAGTCTGAAAACTTTATCTTCAAATCGGTCCCGATTTATATACAGAAGAAACAGGGAGCAGAGAAGTATGAAGGAGATTAAGTATTCGCTCAGGATTTTGAAAAGAGTAAGCCCCGAACCCTCAATATAAACAACCGGAAAATTCTTGAAAACAAAGATTGAGAGCAGGCAGGAAATAGTGATCACTGAATATACGAGAAATACTTTCCAGGCAAATGCAGAGTCCTCAAGAGATTCTCTGTACCTGTTTTCAGCCTCTTTCATTCCGGGTCCTCTGTTGCTTATCAGGAACAGCGGGGCAATTAAGAAGGAAATGGCTTCTAGGTATCTTGCAACTAACCAGAGCCGGATAGTAAGATTAATTCCAGGAACCCTGAAAACTTCCATTCCTCTGAATGTAAGGGCATGCAGAAAGTCAATGCTGCCGATGAAAAAAAAAGCGACCCCTATGAGTATAAGGTATCTGTTTTCCAGACGAGCTCTTGATTTCCATACTATCAAAAATATTACGTATGCAACGTAGACACTGAACAATTCTACCAGAGTATGGAAGAGAAGGTAATTACCAAGGCTGATTAAGTAGAGCAGACCTGTTATTGCTATCCAGACCGCTGCCTCATAAAAACTTACTTTAAATGTATTTCCGTTAATGTATGATATATACAATTGCCCCCCGTAAAATGTACTTTCTGGAAGTGTTGATTGCTTTATATAAAACTGCATTGAATTGTACCTGTGAAGTACCGGAGGGTTGTAAAGCCCTGATTTTTCGCATTGCGGTACAAAATTGGAAGAGAAAAGAATAATAACAGCAGAGCAAGAAGAAGCCCGGAGACTCTGTGTCCCTTCTACCGGATTCCCCAATACAGCAGTCCCGAAGATATACTCTCCTAAATATACTGGTCCAGAGCAGGATCAGTGATCTCCAGGCAGTTCTTTACTTATTTCATACCCTCTAACTTCCTAACTTCACGAATATAATATTATATCATTGGCTATTTTAAATTAATTACTTAAAAGATTCTTTCCAATTAAAAAATAGTTTCACATAAAAAATTTCAAAATAAGCATAAAATTAAGTATGAATTTACGTCCTGCTGAAAGTAATTGAGTATTTCCTGCCCATTCAGATTTCCGTTCAGGTTTCTTCATTTTAAACTCCATTTTTTCTACATTTTAAGCCTCATTTATTCTCGGGATTGTTAAACCAGATAGTGAACTCCGTTCCATTATCTCTTTTAAGTTCAACATAACCGTCTATCTGTTCAACAAGGATATTTATGAGCTGAAGACCAAGGGATTCAGGGTTCCGGAAGTCCAGTTCTTCAGGAAAACCTATTCCGTCATCCGCTACTGTAAGTATGTAATGGAAATCTTTTCCATCCTGAAAGCTGCAACCTTTGCCTGGACTGTCCGGTTCTGGAGTATAGTCTTCAGTCGGATGCAAACTGATTCGGATTTCACCTTTTCTGCCTGAAGGGAAAGCATGCTTAAGAGAATTTGAGACGAGCTCATTAACAATAATTCCAAGAGGGACTGCAGTGTCCATTCCAAGATAAACCTGTTCAATATCCAGATTGAGGTTGACACTTTCGGTTTCCACGAGATATGAACTGAACAGATCAAGGATTAGTTTTCGAAGGTAGACCGAAAAATCAATCGTATCCATACCTTTGCCTTCATAGAGTTCTTCGTGGATTAAAGCCATTGAAACAACGCGGTTCTGGCTTTCCCTGAAGGCTTCAAGTGTTCTTTCGTCACTGAACTTTTCAGCCTCAAGACTCAGGAGAGAAGAGATAACCTGTAAATTATTTTTTATGCGGTGATGAATTTCCTTTATCCGGGCTTCCTGTATTTTCGTCAGAGTCTCTTCTGCAGTTTTACGCCTGGTAATATCACGAATAAGGCTCTGAGTCTGGCCTGCTGTTCCAGAATGCTCTGGAAGTTTCTGGAGAATTTCTCTTATCCATTTAGTTTCTCCATTTTTTCTGCGTATTCTATATTCAATTTCTCTGGAGAGATCCGGATTAGATACTGCTGTTTTTATATTGTCAAAGAATAGGGGCAGGTCTTCAGGGAGAATTATTTCCGTCCATTTAACCCTGCGGGAAAGAAAATCTTCTTTACTGTATCCTGTGATCTCTTCAACAGACCCGTCCATAAGTATGGGTTCAAAACTCTGGTTAAGCCGAAAAACAAGGAGTCCCTCTATGTTTTGTACAAATGAATGGTAATCTATCTCATCTATCGGGACCTCTTCCACAGATGATTTGATTTCAAAATTGTTTTCCTTTAAACCAAGTAGTCTGTAAAGATGACCCTGATCATCCTTGAGAAAAATTGTTTCCTGCCTCAAAGCCTCTTCCCTGTGCTTAAGTTCCCTGAAAAGAAGGCTGAAAGGATCTTCAAACCCTGTTTCAACTATTGCTTTATAGATCAGGTAGAAAGATAGAACTTTGAAGTAGTGACCTATCAGATTAAAAAATCCACTTACACCTTCAGAGGCCCATAAGCTCAACTCCCCCAGGACTGTCAGAATAATAGATGCTGCAAGCAGTTTAAAAACATTGTTTTCAAATCTGTCTTTGTTTACATAGAGAGCTATCAGTGAACAAAAAAGAATAAGAGAGATGATATATTCACTTATCGTCTTAAAAGGAGTGAATCCAGAGCTTTCAATATAGGCGACAGGGAAATTTCTGAAAACAAGAATAGAGGACAGGCAAATAAGAGTGATTCCTGCGTACGCCAGAAAAATTTCTCGGGCAAACCTGGCTCTCTCGGTATGTATATTACTCTTTATCAGAAATTTCATACTTATGTCTGTTAAAAGCAACGAGGCTAGCAGAAAAGATATACTCTCCATATACCTTGCCACAATCCAGAACTGAGCGTGTATGTTTGAATTAAACTCAGGAAATACACCCATTCCTTCGTAAGAAAGTGTATATAATAGGTCAAGACCCCCGATAAAAAAATAAGCTATTCCCAGAAGCAGAAGATACTGGTTTTCCAGGCAGTCTCTTGATTTCCATACAACAAGGAATATCACGTAGGCGACATACACACTGAAAAGCTCTACCAGAATCTTGAAGAGCAGGTAGTTGTTAAGGCTGATAATATAGAGTACACTGAGTATGGCTACCCATAGTACCACTTCATAGAGCTCGGCTAATGCCCTCTTCCCTTCAAAATTTGCCATACGCCCCTGCTCCTGCTGCGTCTATACAGTAAGAATAGGTCACCCAGTATAAGAATTATATCAAATTTTTCTTTAGATTAATATCTACGGGAGATTTAAGTAATTTTATAATAATCTATACATTTAAGAGTTTGAAGAATACTATAGATTAACGAAGCCTATTATAAGAATTAATCCGATTCAATATGGGGTTGAAGGGAATGATGGCAATTTTTAGAGATCGAGTAGATGCAGGAAAAAGGTTGGCAAAAGAACTTTCAAAATACTCAAACCGTCCAGACGTACTGATACTGGCACTTCCGCGGGGAGGAGTCCCGGTAGCTTTTGAAGTTGCAAAAGAACTGAATGTAAAAATGGATGTATTCATAGTACGGAAACTCGGAGTTCCTGGCAACGAAGAACTGGCAATGGGAGCAATCGCATCTGATGACATTCGTGTCCTGAATGAAGATATCGTAAGGTCCTATCAGATACCGGACAGGGTAATTGCTACAGTGGCTGCAAACGAACTAAGGGAACTTGAACGCCGTGAGCGCAAATATCGTGGAGACCATCCAAAACCGGACATAAGCGGTAAGATCGTAATCCTGATAGACGACGGGCTTGCAACCGGAGCAACAATGCATGCAGCAGTTGAAGCCATTAAAACTAAACATCCGGCTAAACTGATCGTTGCAGTTCCCACGGCTTCCCCGGATATGTGCGAGTTCTTCAAAGACATAGTGGATGAAATGATCTGTGCTACCACGCCTGAGCCATTTTATGCAGTAGGAGCCTGGTATGGAGATTTCAGCCAGACCACGGATGAAGAAGTCTGCGAAATACTGAACAAGGCAAAGAATCTTCCATCAGAGTAGGTTCGCGTAGACATGAAAACCGGCTTACTGCAAGGTCACAGGCAGAACTGCTATTCATAGTTAATTCAGACGTAAGTTTGCTATTTATGCATCTTATACCGTAACTTCTAAAGTAAGTTTTTTGGGGGATAATATGGAAGAATCATTAAGAATGGGAAGAGAGAGTATAGAAGTCCAGATTCCGATTGACTCGATCTATCTTGAAGGAAACCTGGATATTCCTGGAGGAGCCAGCGGAATTGTCGTATTCGTGCATGGAAGTGGAAGTAGCCGCCACAGTCCGCGTAACCAGTACGTCGCAAAGGAAATGCAGAGAAAAGGTCTTGGAACTCTTTTATTTGACCTTCTAACAGTCGAAGAAGAGAGAGTAGACATGGTGACGCGCCATCTACGTTTTGATATTGACCTGCTTTCAAAACGTCTCATCGATGTCACTGGGTGGCTTTTAAACAGACAGGACACTAAAGACCTGAATATAGGTTATTTTGGTGCCAGTACAGGGGCTGCAGCCGCACTCATAGCTGCAAAAGAGCATGCAGATACTGTAAAAGCTGTTGTTTCGAGAGGAGGAAGACCGGACCTTGCCGAAAGTGCTCTGATGTATGTAAAGGCACCGACATTGCTTATCGTAGGCGGGGAAGACACTCAGGTAATAGACCTCAACCAATGGGCTTTAGACAGGATGGTCATACCGGAAAAGGAACTCAAGATTGTTCCGGGCGCTACCCATCTTTTTGAAGAGCCTGGAACATTAGAAGAAGTTTCCAGATTAGCCGGGGAGTGGTTTAAAAGATATCTTTCGGAAGAGTAAGAAAATTACTACTCAGAATTATACATCTGAGAATTAGCAGAAGAGAGCATCTAACAATATAAATAGTTCATGAACTTCTGAAAGAGAACCTTTATATCTGTTAATCACTTACGTAGGTTTTCCTATCTAACGTATATAATAGGAGTATCAATTCTAAATTTATTTTTAATTAAATCGCGGCTTTTCTGAGAAATTATGAGAGGAACTGATAGTGCGGATGATAAAATTCTCTCTCGCTCCAAGGAGACTGAAGATACACGATATTCCCAGGCAATTCACGTGACAAAGGCCGGGATGGCTTCAAACATTTTGCTGACATGTTTGAAGTTTTTTGCAGGGATAATGGGCAATAGTTCGGCAATGATTGCTGATGCCGCTCATTCCACATCGGACTTCATGACTGATATCGCAGTAATAGCAGGCTTGAAAGTTGCAAGAAAACCCGGAGACAGCACGCATAATTACGGGCATGGGAAAGTCGAGACTCTATCTGCTGCGTTAATAGGACTGGTACTAATTATTGTGGCTTTCGGAATATTCTGGGGCGGACTCCAGAAGGTTATTGCTTTTTTCCAGGGAGAAGTACTGCCAGTTCCCGGCAGAATCGCTCTTGTTGCAGCAGTCCTTTCAATTGTGATAAAAGAATGGCTGTACCGTTATACAATGATATATGCACGGAAACTCAGGAGTGATGCCCTTACTGCAAACGCCTGGCACCATCGGTCTGATGCTTTCTCTTCCATAGGGACAATGATAGGAATCGGGAGCGCAATCCTTCTTGGAGGCAGGTGGGTAGTACTTGATCCTGTAGCTGCAATTATATTGAGTTTCTTCATTTTCAAAGTGGCATTCGATATTTCATACAAAAACCTTAACGAATTACTGGAAGCGTCACTCGATTCGGCAACCTATAAAAACATTGAAGAGACCCTGATGTCCATAGATGGCGTTCTCGGTTTCCATGAATTAAAGACCCGTAAAATAGGTAATGCAATGGCTGCAGATGTACACATCGAGGTAGACAGAAACCTGAACATCGTAGATGCACACGAAATTTCAGTGCAGGTTGAAGACAGGTTAAAGGAAGTCTGTGGCAAAAACGGTTACTTTTCAATTCATGTAGAACCCTGTTCTGACCCTGAATATTCGGAATACGAAGGGAAAAACAAAAAACAGGAACTCTCCTGAAACAGGATGTTCCTTTTAAACTATATGTTACCTTATTATAAGCCACCCTCAACTTTCTTTTTATTGTTTTAAAAAGAGAACATATAACCTGCAAATAATTCTTGATTTTGTGATGGATTTCTTTTATACGGGCTTCCTCAGTTTTTTGAAGAGCCTCCTCTGCCTTTTTACGTTCGGAAATATCATGAACAAATTTCTGAAACTGCCAGGAAGTTCTTGATTCTTCCGAAAAATCTTCTCAACAGCTCTACTTATAAAAAGTATATATAAAAATTGATCCTGTTTGTTTATCAAATCGGCAACCTATAAGGCCCTTGATATTTTGTAGCAGTGAAAAGTAGGCTCTTTCAGGCAAAGTCAAAAATTCTAAAGCCAGACAACAAATATAAGTTTATAAAAGTGCTTTGTTTTCCAAAAAAGTTAGAGTTTTAGGCAACTGTAGATTAAATGTGACAGACAGCAAAAATCAGAAATCTTCTCCTTTATTGATTCGTATTATGAATTCCGTTCCATTATCCTTCTTAAGTTCAAGATCTCCATCCAGCTGGTTTACCAGAGTACTTACCAGTTGAAGACCAAGTGTATCAGGATTTTCGACATCGACACTTTCTGAAATACCTATTCCGTTATCGGAAACAGCAACATAAATACCTTGAGATTCAAATGCTTTGTTTTTAAATCCTTTATCTTTAGCTCTATCAAACATGATTTCGTTTTTTACCGTTTTATTTAGCCTCATACGAATTTCCCCTTTCCTCTGTCCGGGAAATGCGTGTTTTAAGGAATTGGAAACAAGTTCATTGATAATGATTCCCAGGGGAATTGCGGTGTCCACATTAAGAAAAACATCTTCCTGCAGATCTGTTTTCAGGTCTACGCCTGGGTGATCAAGCCTGTAAGTCTGAAAAAGGTTTTCACTCAGTTTCTGAATGTATGCTGCAAAATTCAGGGTCTCTGCGCCCTTTTCCTGATAAAGTTCTTCATGGATAAGAGCCATGGATATAATTCGGTTCTGGCTCTCCCTGAAAGCTTCTCTAACCTTCTCATCTTCGAAATTTTCAGCCTGGAGACTGAGCAGGGATGAGATGACCTGCAAATTGTTTTTGATCCTGTGGTGGATTTCTTTGATGCGGGCTTCTTTCATCTCAGCAAGGGCTTCTTCAGCTTCTTTTTTTTCGGTAATGTCATAAACCGCTCCCTGGTATTTATCTGGCTTTCCATCTTTTCCGGGAATCTTCTGATATAATTCATTTACCCATACTGATTTTCCGCTTTTGTGTATTATTCTGTACTCAAACTCAGTATCGTGAGCACGAGGAGAATTTTTAATCCACATTACCTGTTTAAGTACGGCAGGCAGGTCTTCGGGATGAACTATATCCATCCACCAGACTCGTGTGGACATGAAATCCTCTTCGCTGTATCCGGTTAGTTCTTCAACAGCCCCGTGAGTGAATTCAGGAATAAGGTTTTCATCAAGCTGGAACGCAATTCCTTTGAAGTTCTGTGTAAATGAACGATATTTTTCCTCACTTATCTCCAGCCTTTCCTGGGCAAGCTTTCTTTCAGTAATGTCTTTTATTACTCCAAGGAGTTTGTAAGGCTTGCCGGTTTCGTCCAGAAGGCAGACTCCATTATCCTCAGCACAAAAATAAGTTCCGTCTTTTTTCCTGAACCTGAACTCTATCCTGTACTTTCCTCCCCGCTTCCAGGCTCTTTCAAGCTCTTCAGTCGTGTGCTTCAGATCTTCAGGATGAATATATCCTATCCAGACATTTTTAGGAGTTTCGTAGAAATTCTGAGGAAGATAGCCAGTAACTTTTTCGACCGCACCTTGAAGGTAGCCCCTGTTACTTCTAAAATCGTAATCATATACTATCTGTTCTGTCTGTTCCATAACAATTCGGTACTTCTCTTCATTTTTTTCTAATTGATTGCGGACAAGTTTTTGTTCCGTAATATCCTTCACCACTCCAAGAACCCTATGAGATACTCCATCATGGTTTAGTAGATAAGTTCCCGTATCTTCAACGTCAATGTAAGCTCCGTCCTTTCTTTTGAGCCTGTACTCAACACGATCTCTTCCACCTGTTCTTCTGGCCTGCATGAATTTTTCTAGCACGTATTTCCTATCATCAGGATGAATATGCCTGACCCAGTCATCCAGGTCAAACTTCTTTACTTCGCCTATACCATACCCGAAAACCTCTTCAACAGCCCCTGCCAGAGAAAGTTTATTATTGTCAAGATCGTTATCGTATACGAGCTGCCCTGTCTGTTCGGTAACGATTCTATATCGCTCCTCATTCTCCTCAAGAGCTTTTTCTGACATTCTAAGCTCAGTAATATCCTGGAGGACCGTAACAAGCCCCATGACTTCTCCATTTTCATCCCTAAAGGTCGACCTGTTCACAAGAAATATTCCGCTGGTGCCATCCGCAAATGTCACTTCCTGCTCGTGAGTTTTGTTCCCTCCGGATTTCAGAATATGTTTATCCAGTTTATCCCACTCTTTACAAATATCAGTAAAACACTTTCCGCTTACCATAGACCTTTCAGGAAATGTCTCTACAAATATTGTACAGACTTCAGGTAAAGTGTGCCCAATGACTTTTTCCTCAGGAAGACCGAAGAGACGCCTGGAGAAACTTTCATTGATTCCAAGATATACCCCGTTTTTATCTTTATAAGAAATCGGATTAACCATTGTGTTAATCATACTTTTAAGAAACTGAGAGTCGACCTGAGCTACCGGTTCTTCTTTTGGTCCTTTGTTGACATTTGCGGGAACCGAACTGCAGAATACGTCACTTGTAACCTGTAATTTTTTGATTCCCCTGCCTACCAATCCATGAGACTGCTGCTGGTTATTTGTCATAGAATTGACCCTTCTCCCACTTATTAAGTTCCTGCTGTTAAGCAAACGGATAAAACCCCGAAATTTTCCCTATTAAATTATCCGGTAAACTCCAGAAATCTTGCCAGCAATAGATTAGATTTTCAGACCTTTGCATAAAACAAAGTTACATGTTCAATATACGTTCAATTAATTCTATGTTTTTTATAAATTTATATGTATACATTATGTTACCCCGTTATCAGATCACTAACTTATAGATTAAATTGCAATCCGGAAGACTAAGCAACGCAGAGTTCAAGAAAAAGTAGCTTAGTTTCAGAAATTAAATGATCAAAAGGATAGGGTTAAGGGAACAGAGACCTAAGGGACCCGGTTTACAAGAGATAAAAGTCAGAAATACTGGCTGTTAGAGCTATTAATAACTTAAATAGATAGACAAATATTAAATTGGGGAAAACTTATGACAAACAAGATAAAAATAGGGGAAACAATCCAGGACTTTAGGTTAAGGGATCAGAAGAGGGAAGAAGTGCATCTTTATGACCAGAAAGGAAAAAAAGTCCTCCTGTCATTTCACCCGCTTGCCTGGACACAGGTCTGCGCACAGCAGATGAAATCACTTGAAGAAAATCATGAGCTTTTTGCCGGACTGAATACAGTACCCTTTGGTATAAGCGTAGATCCCATGCCTTCAAAAAAAGCCTGGGCAAGGGAGCTTGGAGTTACCTATATCAAATTTCTTTCGGATTTCTGGCCGCATGGAGAAGTTGCCAGAACTTACGGAATATTCAAGGAAAAAGAAGGCGTCTCTGAAAGGGCGAATATAATTATTGACGAAAACCAGAAAGTGATATATTTCAAGAAATATCCGGGGCACGAGCTTCCGGATATAAAAGAGATCATAGATGTTCTGAAAAAACATCAGTAAGTAGATAAAAGAATTTTTGATTTCATAGCAACGACTCCGTGAACTCAATACTTTTTAAACAGATCTTCGTTTATAAAAATAGATTTGGGAACTAAAGTGACCTAGACTACACGTAAATATTGAACATAATTAGAAAGATAGCTTCCACTTCTAGTAATTAATTTTTTTAAAGTTTTAAGTGATGTAAGAGGATAATATTTTTGAGTTTCTGTAATAAAATTTGCTTTTTAATTTTAGTCTAGAACTGAAAGTTAATTGTTGCATTTGTATTATGTAAGGATGCAAAGATATATGAAGATACAAAGATATATTAAAATGCGAGAATATTTTTTTAATAAAGTTGACGGTGAATAAGACCATATAACAAAATTCATAAATTTAATCTTTAAAAAGAGGAAACAGAAAGATATCTTCAAAATAAGAAAAATATGCATTCTGCAGTGCCAAGGGTTTAGTCAGGGCATATTTCCTGCCAAAAAGGGTAGGATTTGACCAATGGCTCCAAAATTAACTAGACATCACATGAAAATTACTTAGAGAGATTATATGAAGATTGATAAACATTTTATATGGTTTCTTGCTCTTTTTGTTCCATTCGCTATGATAGTTACTGTTGTGCCCACAGTAGCTGCCGAAGACACCTCAAACATGAAAAAAATAATACTCCAGATGACCATAACATTAGAAAACAGTGATACTCAGCTACATTTTAATTATGCCGAAAACCTTGGGGACGGGCGTGGTATTACACTTGGATGTATAGGGTTCTGCACCGGGACTTATGATGGAAACATTCTAATAAAACACTACACAGAACTGAATCCTGATAATGCCCTGGCAAAACACATACCTGCTCTGAATAAAATCGACGCTGGTTCTCACAATGCAGCAGGTGGAGACGGAAATCCAAGCACGGCAGGTCTTGATGGTTTCATTAAAGATGTACAGAACTGTGATGACCCTCTTTTCAAGAAAGCTCAGATTGATAAGCTTGACGAGCTGTACTATAATCCTGCAATGAAAATTGCAGATTCCATAGGCGCCAAAAATGCACTTACTAAAGCTTTTATCTATGATATGTGTGTCAGGCATGGAGTTGACGGGGCAGAAAGAATTGTAAAGAATGCAGGCACAAACCCAAAACAGGGAGCTGATGAGAACACATACCTTCAGAAACTAATTTCACTCAGGGATGAAAAATTAAAGCAGGAGGGACTTGGGGACGTAAACAGAAATCAGGGATATAAAAATGTCCTGAACAGCGGAAATGTTAATCTTAACACACCATTTACGTTCGTTGCTTATGGAGAATCTTTCACTATTGATGGTAACTTAAATCTATAAATGAATTCTAGCAAAAAATTACTGAAGATGTAAACGATTCCAGTAGTGCTGTAATAAATAATAAGTATTAAGATCTAACCGGGTTAAACTTGATTGACTTACTCTTTTTTAGAGTATTTAGCCATAAATGACTTCTGCTGCCATCAGTCTTTTAACCATATTGGTGAGATAGTCATATCTTACAACGTACCTCTTTTTACTGGATTCAGATAGCAGCTTTAATTAAACTTTGAGTCTCTTCTTCTTATAAACATCAGTATTGTACTAACTTTTGAAAGACTATTGCATAGGCAAGAACTCTTATGTTTATTCAAGAATTTTTATTGTTATTAAATAACAATAAAGTTGCGCTGGCGCACCCTGCTGCAAACAAAGGGGGTATGTTCCGCGCCAGCGCTCAAAAAAGGATTAGGAACTATTGTTTGTACGAAAGATATTTATAAAGGAAAACTCTCTTTACATTGATGAATTTTTCTAAAGTTTTAATCAATACCGGGATATCTCTGCGTTTCTACAATATGTTTTGATACTTAAATCAGTTTAAAATCAGAAATTAATTGAAGCAATTATGTTATATGAGAAAGCAGCGATGTTTTCCTATTTTTTAGAAAAGTTCGAGAAAAATAAGGTAACAGAATAAAATGCATAAGTTCACGCCGTTAACAGGAAAAAACAAAAATAATCTAGGCAATAGGAAAATACGCATTCTGTAGTTTCAGAAGTTTGATCCGGGTATATTTCCGTAGCTAAAATGGGTTGGATTTGATCAATAATTCTCAAATCAACTAACATCGGAAGGTTATTTGGAGAAAAATAGTATGAAAATTGATAAACATTTAATATGGTTTCTTGCTCTACTTGCCCTACTTGCCCTATTTGTTGTGATGATTACTTTTATACCCACAGAAACTACCGATCATCCATCAAATATGAAAAATGTAATACTCCAGATGACCTCGACACTGGAAAACAGCGATACTCAGCTACAATTTAATTATGCTGAAAACCTGGGAGATGAGCGTGGTATTACGTTTGGATGTGTTGGGTTCTGCACCGGGACTTACGATGGGAACATCCTTATAAAACACTATACAGAACTAAATCCTGATAATACTCTGGCAAAATACATACCTGTCCTGGATAAAATAGATACTGATTCTCACGACGTAGCAGATGGAGACGGAAATCCAAGCACAGAAGGTCTTGATGGTTTCATAGAAGATGTACAGAACTGTGATGACCCTCTTTTCAAGAAAGCTCAGATGGACAAAGTGGATGAATTCTATTATAATCCTGCAATGGAAATTGCAGATTCTATTGGCGCAAAAAATGCACTTACTAAAGCTTTTATATATGATATGTGTGTCAGGCATGGAGTGGACCAGACAGAAGGCATCATAAAGGATGCTGGCACAACCCCAAAACAGGGAGCCGATGAGAACACATATCTCTGGGAATTAATTTCACTCAGGGATGAAAAATTAAAACAGGAAAATATCGGAGACGTAAACAGAAACCAGGGATATAAAAATATCCTGAACAGCGGAAATGTTGATCTAAAGACTCCATTTACGTTCGTTGCGTATGGAGACCACTTCACTATTGATGGAAACTTAAATCTATAAATGAATTCTAGCAAAAAACTACTGAAGATGTAAACGATTCCAGTAGTGCTGTAATAAATAATAAGTATTAAGATCTAACCAGGTTAAATTTGACTGACTTGCTCTTTTTTAGAGTATTTAGCCATAAGTAACCTCTACTGCCATAGTTCTTTAAACAAATTAGCGAGATAGTCTCATCTTATAATATAGTCCTGAAAAACTTCTGATTTTCCGTTTTACCAGATAACAGGTGTTTTTATTCATATTACTTTTATTTTTCTGGAGTAGGGCACTCTCAACTCCGAAAAGAATTAGCAGTCAAAAAATAAATTGACATCATAAGATTTAATCTGTCTCAGGGCATCAATTTTTCTGGACAAACTTCCCAATATCTGCCTATTCTTGCTGAAGTTTGTACCTTTGAGTCTCTTTCTATAATAAACATCAACATTTTACTCTTTTTTGGAAGACTATTACACGGATAAGACATCATATATTTATTTAAGAATTTTTATCGTTATTTAATAGAATAAATGAAAAAAGTGAAGAATCTGGAATATTTAATATTTGCTTCATAAGTTTACATCCAAAAATCGAGAACGTAAGAGCTTATAGAAACTAGAAAAGAGTCAAGAACTATTTATTTGTACGAAAGATATTTATAAAGAAAAAATCTCTTTACATTGATGAATTTTTCTAAAGTTTTAATCAATACCTGGATGTATCTCTGCGTTTCTATGATACGTTTTGACACTTAATTTTAGTTTAAAAGTATAAGTTAATTGCTTCAATAATGTTATATGATAACGCAAAGATATTTTCCTGTTTTTTAGAAAAGTTCGAGAGAAATAAGGCAATAGAATGAATTGCATAAATTTAAGCCGTTAACATAAAAAAAACAAAAATGCTCTCGGCAATAAGAAATATGCATTCTGTAGTTTCAGGGGTTTGATCCGGGTATATTTTCGTGGCTAAAATGGGTTGGATTTGATCAATAGCTCCAAAATCAACTGAATATCGGAAAAATTATTTGGAGAAAAACAATATGAAAATTGATAAACATTTAATATGGCTCCTAGCTCTATTTGTTTTGATGGTTACTGTTATACCCACAGCAGCTGCCGAAGACACATCAAACGTGAAAAAAGTAATACTTCAGATGACCACAACGTTAGAAAACAGTGATACTCAGCTACATTTTAATTATGCCGAAAACCTGGGAGACGGACGTGGTATTACATTTGGTTGTATAGGGTTCTGCACCGGGACTTATGATGGAAACATTCTAATAAAACACTACACAGAACTGAATCCTGATAATACCCTGGCAAAATACATACCTGCTCTGAATAAAATCGACGCTGGTTCTCACAATGCAGCAGGTGGAGACGGAAATCCAAACGTAGAAGGATTATCCGGATTTATAAAAGACGTTCAGTCGTGCAATGATCCTCTTTTCAAGACAGCTCAGATGGACAAACTGAATGAGCTCTATTATAATCCTGCAATGAAAATTGCAGATTCTATAGGTGCAAAAAATGCACTTACTAAAGCTTTCATCTATGATATGTGCGTCAGGCATGGAGTTGACGGGGCAGAAAGAATCATAAAGAATGCAGGCACAACCCCAAAACAGGGAGCCGATGAGAATACATATCTTCAGAAACTAATTTCACTCAGGGACGCAAAATTAAAACAGGAAGGTGCAGGGGACGTAAACAGAGATCAAGGATACAAAAACGTCCTCAACAGCGGAAATGTTAACCTTAACACCCCATTTAAGTTCGTTGCATATGGAGAATCCTTCACTATTGACGGTAACTTGGATCTTGGTGAACAGCAGCAAGAAACCACAGATGAAGAAGAGGACAATTCCAGTGACGATGTAATAGATGAAACAGATGAAGAAGAGGACAATTCAACTGATGATGTAACAGATGAAACTGAGGATGAGAACAATTCCGGGGATAAAACAAAGAATAGATACTCAGACAGAAATTACAAACATTCATATAAGGATTATGGAGACTCAAACAAGAATTATAGATATTCGGAAAAGACCTATAAAAAAACAACTAGTACATGCGCAAAAAGACACTAATCCTCAAATCATTGATGTTTCCAAATTTATAGTCAATGAATAAGTGAAATCCCCCTCCTATTTTCAGAAGTAGGAAGGGGACTTCATAACTTAGAATTAAATAGGTGCTTGCTGTTGAATGCGAAATCAGAGAATCTGAAGAGGTAAACTTTGATTGCTTACTCTTTTCTATACTATTTAGCCATAAGTGACTTATGCTGTCATTAATGCCATTTAACCAAAATTAGTGAGATAGTCATGCCTTGCAGTGTACCTCTTTTTTTCAGATTCAGATGTCGCTTATAATCAAAATGTGTCCTAAAAAATTGGGTTAATATCAACTTTTCTATTGGAATCTATTGCCGGAGTAGTGCACAGCCAGTTCCTAAAGGGGCTCGCAGTCAAAAGATAAATCGATACCATAAGATTGCATCTATTTCAAGACATTAATTTTCTCAGACCAACTTTCCAATCCCTTCCAGTCATAGCTGAACCTTGCACCTGCGAAACTCTTTTCTCATAAACATTAGTATGTACCTATTTTTGCAGAGGATTATTACACAGGCAAGGCCGCTTATGCCTCCTTTGAGAACGTTTCGTTTCATTCATCAGAACACATGAAAAGTGTAAAGCTCTGCAATATTCAATATTCAACATTTAACTCTTAAGTTTTTGCGTTATAAAATTAAGTACTTAAAGACCTGCATAAGCTGGCAGAAAATGAAATTATTAAAGCTCATCCTAAAAATTCAGAACTGTTTCTGGAATTTGATCTTCGGAGTAATAACTCAAGTTCAGAAGCATGAGAAAATTGTGTAAAAATAAATGGGAAGTAAAATTGACTAATAATTTTTTAATTTTGTGACGAATTACCCCATAATTTACGACTATATTTATTATCAATCTTATTATATATAAACAAATTCATAAATTTAGATAACTAAGAACTATAAATATAAAGAAAAATATTTATAAAGTTATGTTCAATTTCTATTCATGAATTTTTCTAGAGTTTTAGATCATATAGAGAATATATTTTGCGTTTCTATAGCATGTTTTTACTTTTGACCTTAGTTAAAAACCGCAAGTTAACTGCTGTAAATATGATATGAAAACGCAAAGATAATTTATCAAATTTTTAGAAAAGTTCGAGATAAACCAGATCGGAGATTAGAATTCATAAACTTAACCTGTAGAAATAAAAAAAACAAAAATGTCCTTGACAATACGAAAATAGGCATTCTGTAGTACTGGAGTTTTAATCCGGGTATATTTCAGAGCCAAAAAGAATTGGATTCGATCAATGGATCCCAAATTAACTAAACATCGGAAAAAATTAGTTGGAGAGACAGTATGAAAGTTAATAAATACTTAACATTTTTCCTAGCTCTATTTGTTTTGATGGTTACTGTTACGCCCACTGGAGCTGCCGAGAATACCTCAAACGTGAAAAAAGTAATACTTCAGATGACCACAACGTTAGAAAACAGTGATACTCAGCTACATTTTAATTATGCCGAAAACCTGGGAGACGGACGTGGTATTACATTTGGTTGTATAGGGTTCTGCACCGGGACTTATGATGGAAACATTCTAATAAAACATTACACAGAACTGAATCCTGATAATACCCTGGCAAAATACATACCTGCTCTGAATAAAATCGACGCTGGTTCTCACAATGCAGCAGGTGGAGACGGAAATCCAAACGTAGAAGGATTATCCGGATTTATAAAAGACGTTCAGTCGTGCAATGATCCTCTTTTCAAGACAGCTCAGATTGATAAGCTTGACGAGCTGTACTATAATCCTGCAATGAAAATTGCAGATTCCATAGGCGCCAAAAATGCACTTACTAAAGCTTTCATCTATGATATGTGCGTCAGGCATGGAGTTGACGGGGCAGAAAGAATCATAAAGAATGCAGGCACAACCCCAAAACAGGGAGCCGATGAAAACGCATATCTTCAGAAATTAATTTCGCTCAGGGATTCAAAATTAAAGCAGGAGGGACTTGGGGACGTAAACAGAGATCAGGGATATAAAAACGTCCTCAACAGTGGAAATGTTAATCTTCAGACTCCCTTTAAGTTCGTTGCATATGGAGAATCTTTCACTATTGACGGTAGCTTGGATCTTGGTGAACAGCAGCAAGAAACTACAGATGAAGAAGAGGACAATTCCAGTGAGGATGTAATAATAGAAGCTGGCAACCGTTTGCGTGAGGCTTCTCCTGATATTGTCTACAAGAGTTCATCCTTTATTGACGTGGGTGGAATGAACAGTGTCAGATATAGAGACATAATGTTATTTAACCTGAGTGAATACACCAATGCATCCCAGATTGGAAATGCAACCCTTTCTCTCTACTGGTATTATCCTGAAGGAAGTACCAGACCTCAGGATACTATAGTTGAAGTTTACAGACCAGCTTCTTCCTGGAACGCAAATTACGTAAGCTGGAACAAAAGGGACAAAAACGTTGCGTGGAATAACGCAGGAGGAGACTGGTATGACAAAAACGGCATCTTGCAGGGCAGCACTCCATATGCTACATTTACCATAAAAGGCAGTAGTATTCCTGACAACAGGTACTATCAGCTGAATGTAACAGACCTTGTAAAAGAATATGTTAGCGGCAAGTACGAAAACACGGGATTCCTGATAAAAGCGCGTAGTGAGAGTAATAACTATATTGCATTCTACAGCAGTGACTGGACAAATGAAAACCAAAAACCAAAGCTTAACGTGACAGAGGAAGCAGCTTCAGTAATTGTGCCTGAACCTGATGTAAATGCAACTGTTACCGATGTAAAGGATAACCGTCTCAGGGAAGCATCTCCCGAGATAGTTTATCAGGACAGTTCCTTTATTGATGTTGGAGGAATAAGCGATGTCGGCAGATACAGAGACGTTATGTGGTTTAATCTGAGTGAGCATAATAGTTCTGAAGTCAGTAATGCAACCCTTTCCCTTTACTGGTATTACCCTGAAGGAAGCTCAAGGGCACAGGATACTATAATTGAAGTTTACAGGCCTGCTTCATCCTGGAATCCGGCCTATGTAAGCTGGAACAAAAAGGATAAAGGCATTGCATGGAATAACGCAGGAGGAGACTGGTACGATAAAAACGGAGTTGCACAGGGCAGTACTCCTTATGCCATACTCGTCATTAAAGGCAGTGAACTTCCTGACAACAGGTACCATCAGCTGGATGTAACCAATCTAGTAAAAGAATACGCCAGCGGGAAATACGAGAACACTGGATTCCTGATAAAAGCGCGTACAGAGAGTAGTAACTATATAGCTTTCTACAGCAGTGACTGGACAAATGAAAACCAGAAACCAAAGCTTAACGTGACAAAGAAAGTATCTGTAACTCCAACTGTAAATGCAACTCTCACAGGTGCAACGGACAACCGTTTACGTGAGGCTTCTCCCGACATTGTCTACAAGAGTTCATCCTTTATTGACGCAGGTGGAATGAACAATGTCAGATACAGAGACATGATGTGGTTTAACCTGAGTGAGTACACCGGTTCTACCGAAGTTAGTAATGCAATCCTTTCCCTTTACTGGTATTATCCTGCAGGAACCTCAAGACCGAATGACACCATAATAGAGATTTACAGGCCTGCTTCTTCCTGGAACGCAAACTACGTAAGCTGGAATAAGCGGGACAAAAACGTTGCCTGGAAAAATTCCGGAGGAGACTGGTACGATAAAAATGGCGTTTCTCAGGGTAGCATTCCGTATGCTACAATAACTATCAAGGGAAGTAGTCTTCCTGACAACAAGTACCACCAGCTGAATGTAACAGACCTTGTAAAAGAATATGTTAGTGGAAAGTATGAAAACACAGGATTCCTAATAAAAGCACGCACAGAAAGCAATAACTATGTTGCATTCTACAGCAATGACTGCGGAAACGAAAGTCAGGTGCCAAAACTTCAACTGGTATACAGCTAAAGGCTCAGATGTCCTTTAAGGAAGTACTCCGAAACGCTGGCTGCAGAAAAGATTAATTCTCCAATGCTTGCTTTTCGGAAAAACCCTTTTAGTTTTTGATAATATAACCTATTTGGCTTATTCTTTTCCAGAATATTACCCATAGTAACTTCTGCGGCTATTAATGTTATTTAATCAAAATTAGTGAGTAGCCTCTACCTCCAAAACACCTATTTTTTTAGGATTAGGGTGTCATTTAAAATCAATCAATTCTAAAAAATTGATTTATAATTTTGCTTTTTTGTTCCCAGAGTTGCCTCAATCAGTGCCTGATACCAGAAACTTTTTCAAAAAATCCTGAAATAGATATTCGGCCCGACGTCAAATTCATGAAGATTTTGGAGGACTTCTGTGAAATAAGCAAAAATAATTCCCAGCGAAATAGCGAATTTTAAAAACTTTAATAAGTTTTTACATTAATTTCATGCAATCGCTACCTTATTAAGAATCAATTTATCCGATTTTATTTGTGGAATCAAATGGACTTTTACGACGCTCTTAAGGTAAAGCACGCTCAACCTACTAACCTTTTTTAAGACCATCTTAAGCTCATTTACGGAAACAGTTTATTATTAATATACTCAGAATTATAAATAAATATGGAAAGATAGATTCCACTAAAGATAAAAAAATTGATACAATAATAAAGTCATTAAAAGGTATAGAAAATAAATTACGTGAACTGGTATAAATAATATACAGATTATAAATAAATAATAGGATGAATGTAGCAATAAATAATTTTGCGTAACTCGATTTTTTCATAGAATATCTAGGTTTTCTCTTCATTCTACATAATAAATATAAAATAAATAATATTATTAAAACAACAATTACAATGTAAAAAATGGGTATTTCATAAAATGTTTTAGCGTGGAATACTTCTATCATTTATTTGAACCTCAATATTAAAAATTTGAATATTCAGACATTCCTGTTAATATCTGAATATCAAAAGACCTATATGTCTAAAAATGCCGAATTAAGCGTAAACATCGCATGTTGTAATACCATGACCTTCTTGTGATGTACAGCCAAGAGGCAATACTGAATAGTGTTCAGTTACTAAATTTGCGTAGTTCCGCAAAAATCGACTTTTACATACGCTGGAGATATGACAGACGAATATGCTAATCTGTAAATGCCAAACCTTGAATTTATATCACGAGGCTGGACTATCGCTTTTGCTTCTTGTGGAGTCTTCCAACTTATTTTTTGTTTTTGAAGGTTTTTGACAATATCTTTTGGAAGCGTTTCTAGATATCCAGGGCCTACTTCCTCCATGAATTCAGCAATAGTCATATATTTCCCCAGAATGAAGCTATAAGTGTACTGTTATCTGTGGAGAAATAGAAAGACTTTGCTTTATTATTCTTTGTCGCTGTATTGACATTTCCACTTGCTGTTGCTAAGGAATTAGCAAAATTGCCAAAATGAATATTCCGATTACAAGATTTTTACTTATTCTCATTTACCTAACTTATATATATTTTTACTAGGAAGGTAATATCAAGCAAGCTTAAATATATGCAAAGCTAATCCGATAATGCTTCTTAGGCAGATATTATGGAGTTCAGGTGATTCTGGAAAAATCTTTTTTGAACTCTATAAATTCCTCTTACTTAACTCTTTATAAGTTTTGTGTCCACAGTCTCGAACTATGCGATTTTCAGATTCAAAATGAACCTGAAATTATTCTTCGATCTTTGTCAGTTGGATGATTTGGCCAATAACTTTATGTGTGAACATATTGCCTTAGCTCATATTCAAATATATAAAAAATAACTGATACAATTTTACAGTCAAATAATTCGATATTTAGAGAAATCTATATTAAATCTAGACATATGCATTAATTAATCGTAATATACTGATGAATAAATTCACGTATAAGGCATTCTCCAATGAATTACAAGCTCCGAGTTGAGAGATCATCCCGTTCTAGGACTATCAATAACACCATTTTTTATGAGTCTATTAATTATGAGTTTAGACTGAAAATAGTCGTAATACTTTCCATATAATCAGCAAAATGTCAAAACTCTGTCACTAAAAAAGTTGAGATATCACAACTAAGAAGTTTTTCCTTTAAAACATTAGGAAAAAATAGTTGAGCTTTTGAAGTGAGGAGGATTGATTGATTATACCTTGAAACACCGAAGATTCAAATTATAAACGCTTGACTATCAGAGACGATAAAACTCCTAGAATGACTATTATTGAAGTAAATCCAGGCGTTTGGTGTGTTGATGTTTCACGATCTGTGCCCTCTTTATCTTCATCAGATGATTTTGCTTGTTCCCCTTTATCAAAAATTATCTCTTCGCCTTTATCAGGTGATTCTACCATTTCCTCTTCACCTAAAATGATCTCTTCACTTTCATCAGGAGAATCTGACGGTTCAGCTTCATCTAAGGTTATTGTTGTAGACTTCATAAAAACGACTGGTACTTCACTTATTCCTTCTTGTTCACAGTGATCATTTATTATTAAATATATTTCATCAAAGAAAGAATCATTAACACTTTCCGGAGATTTTTCATCGATAAACACATTTAGATATCCCGCAAAGAAATAACCAAACCCAATCAATGGTACACCATTGGATTTCATGTAAGGCTGAAGTTCATCCCTGAAACTATGGATACATTTCTCTGCTTTTTTTTCCCATTCAGCTTTTTCAGCAGCATTGGTAATTACAGGCATTGTCCCCCGAGTAGTTATGAACCAGCGTTCATTTTTAATTTTCTCAAAAATCTCAGGGTCGTAATTAAATGCAGGGAGCTCGTCATCATATTCTGAATCATTTAATTGTTCGTCATCTGCATTTGCAGAAACAGTTAATGTATAAAGAAATAACGTAAATATTAACAATAACATAGGTATCGAGACTCTGCCAGTTTTACTTTTCTTGAGCAGTTTACCAGCTCCGAAAATATATTTTATCCAAGAATAGTACGGTTTCCAAATTTGTTGAATTGCTGCCAATAGTTTCCTGACGATTATCCAACTTATATTCACAAGTCATTAATTCGATGAGAATATATAATCTATCTAGGCATAACTAAAACCTTAAGGGATAAACCAATTCAGTGATTTTTTCTTCGATATCAATAGATCCAAACTTTTTGGTATACCGTCAATATCTGGCAGAATTTCTGATATGAAACAATGTTATGTGTGAACTATACTCACAGAGATACTGTGTGGTTCTGGAATGAGATAATACACGATAGCAATTATAGCAATCAAGATTGCAACAAAAAGTATCAATATAGTACTCTTTTTGGAAAATTTCATATTTTTTATTTTTAAGGATTTCTACAGAGCCGATTATCCTTTGTCTCAGAGATAATATCCTGAAAGCCTGTAAGCTCTAACTTATGTGAATTCAAATCCTGTATTAGTTCTTCCTAAATTTCCACCCTCCATAAAGACAGGTCAAGCCACCCAATAAACTGAAGCCTGGAGTAGAGCTAATTTCACTTGATTTACCCCCATTATCAGATTCAGAATTACTATTATTAGACTTATTAAGTTCTGCAGTGTTTTCGTCTTTAGATGCTGATAAATTTGTCTCTTCAGATGCCTCTATATCTTCAGTCTCGATTTCATTAACAAATACTCCCTCGTCAAAAATGACAGGAACATCATTTACATTTTGTTTTCTTGCTTCTTCATTAATGATCTGGTAAATCTCTTTAACTATAGTATTCTTTTCTTCATCAGGCAAAGTTTCATTAATTCCGACTTCTAATCTAGTGAGCTCTATTCCGTATATTATTACCTGTCCTCTTTCCATATATGGATTGATTTCATCCTGGGTGCTACCAGCAATTGCAGACAGCTTATCCGCCCAGGCAATTATCTCATTCTGGTCTTTTAATAGAGGAATTTTCCCATAAGCTGCAATATTTTTATACAATGGTATCGTCGGCTTTTTCTTCATAAATTCTTCAAGAGCATGCATCTCTGATTCAGAAAGATTATTTGTACTTCCTCCAAACTCGTGAATAATACCCTGTTCTATATCCAATATAATTTCTCGATTTCCGTAAGTTCCATATCCAAACTCCACAGGAATATTTTGTATACCCATTTCTTTTGCAGAATTGTCTACTGAAGTGTATACTTCATTCATTAACGTCTCATCAACATTACCATACTTGAACAAAATCACAAAGTATCCCTTGGTATTAATTCCGCAGGAAATTACCTCTCCATGAGGATACATATATTTGGAAGCAAGAGTGTCTTTTAACTTATTACTGAGCTCTTCAAGGGTTGAATTCCAATTTTCTTTTTGTTCTTCAGTTTCCAGTATAGGAAGTTCTCCGTGTCTGGTAATTACAGTATTCCCTTGTGAGCTCATACCAAAAAAGTAATTATAATAGTCATAATCCACATTACTCACTTCTGAATACAAGTAATCACCCGACCTAACTGACTCATTATCATCATAATTAATTCCAAAGGCAGTGCCAATGGTGCAACAAAATATCAAAAGAAACTCTATTAAATATATAAAACCAGACTTTGAGATTGTCATATATATCCCTTGAAAAATACTATATAGCTTGTGAAGTTGAATTAATGATCATAACAATAAAATTTAAACTATCTAAGTGATTAACTTAACCATAACATCCATTAAACTTGATTTTAAACCTCAAATGCCGTGAGCTCTAAAATTTTTACTAAATTATTAAAAAAGAAAAGGCTAATTTAAGTGCCTTTTCAAGCTGTGAGTGGGGTAACACCTAAATCGGATATTACTCCTGAATTTGGCGAGAACCACCTAGAACTGTAAAAAGTGCCCTTATGAACCCCTACCAGTCTATATTCATTGGTAGTAGGTATTACTCTGTAGACTGGAGCTCCACTATCTCCGGGCTGGGAAATATAATTGGCCTTTACCATATTAATATATGTCATTTGCCCATCGGTTAAGTTTTGAAAACCCACTACATTTCCACTTTTTACGCCTGAGGTAGTCCCAGACATATATACTCCCCAACCACTCCATGAATTAGATGGGGCTGAAGATACATAACTGTTGACATTTTTAGTTACTCCGCTACCAACATGAATTTTTGCAGCCACATTGCTATAGGGGACGAAGCATGCATCTGCATAATGACCACTGATTTTGCTAA
This sequence comes from Methanosarcina horonobensis HB-1 = JCM 15518, assembly GCF_000970285.1. NCBI lineage: Archaea > Methanobacteriati > Methanobacteriota > Methanomicrobia > Methanosarcinales > Methanosarcinaceae > Methanosarcina > Methanosarcina horonobensis. The sequence continues at coordinate 4,433,944 of NZ_CP009516.1, forward strand.
CACTCCCTGCCGCATCAGATGTTGGCTGATACATATCATAGCCTACGTAAGTTCCAAGGTGTTGTACAGTTACATATCCTTTAGTTCCAGAACCAGTTTGAGCAGCATACCCTATTGTTCCACAGGCACCAGTTTCACCGGTAACCTTTATAGCGCCAATTATTGGACGATAATAGCTATCATAACCACTCACTTCATCCTGGATAAAATCGCTTTTACCGAATACAACAGGAGCTTCCTTTATAGATACTTCACTTGCTCTTTTACTTATTACATTGTATATTTCATTAATTTGGGAATCTGTAACATTCATACCTTCATAAAACACAACCTCAAAATAGCCGTTAATATCAAAACCATAACCAATTACTGGACCTTTTGGATATACATATGGCTCCATACATCCCCTAGTTTAAGTCTAGCCTTATCAAGCTTACCAAGCCAGTTTCGTCTTTCTGCTTGAGTAGTATACTGTGGGATTTGTCCCTTTGTCGTCAAGACTTTGGAATCTTCTTTCAAAGAATCTAAAGTTTGGGGACCAAAATCAGGTATCTGCATGTCATTTAGTCCTGGTTCATTTATTCCCGAAACTTCACCTTCTGATGAGACGACCGTCAAATCGTCTGCAGACGCCGAAGCTACAAATACTACTTCGATAAGTAGCATTGCCAAAACAAATATACCTGTTCCAATTTTATTACGATTCATATTCTTTCTCCTGTTTAGCACCCAGGAGGCAGAATCAGGTAAGCTAAGCCTTAAATATACGCAAAGCTAACTTTATTGTGCCTCTTAGGGCAGATATTATAGAGTTTGCGGGATCTTGGGAAATCTTCAAACTCTATAAACTACTTTTTATCAACTCCTTATAAGTTTTCTGTGTAATTCTCAAATTATGCGATTTTCAGATTCAAAATGAACCTGAAATTATTCTTCGATCTTTGTTAGTTGGATGATTTGGCCAATAATTTTATGTATGAGCATATTGCTCTAACTCATATTCAAGTATATATATATAAAAAATAACTGGTAAGATTTTGCAGTCACATAAATCGATAATTTAGTTAGTCCATGTGAAGCCTAGACTGATATGTTCTTTAATAGTAATATACTAGCAAATAAATACACATGTTGAAGTTATTCTTCGATGAATTATATGTTTCAAGTTAAGAAATCGTCTCACTCAGGTTCTCAATCTATAACGCCTTTTCTTATGAGCCCACAAATTATTTTATAAATTATAAGTTTAGCCTAAAAATAGACATTGGGTTTTCCATATGGTCAGCAAAATGTCAAAACTTTATCATTAGAAACAGCTGAGATATCATAACCTCAGAAGCTTTTCCTTTAAAACATTAGGAAAAAATAGTTGAGCTTCTGAAGTGAGGAGTATTTAATGGCTTATTGGAATCAAAATATTGGAAGAAGGTACTGATGATACTTCCATTGTCTCACAGTTCCAGAAAGTAGGCTTTGAACCAAAAAAACCGATAGCCGCCGGAGGGATTTGAACCCTCGACCTGCTGATTACGAATCAGCCGCTATACCGCTAAGCCACGACGGCACATGGATTGAAGAATAAGCAGACTTAAAAGAGCGATTAAGAATTTAACTATTTCGCTCGTAAGAGTTATCTCTTTCCTTCAAAATGAATAATAAGAGGAAGAAAAACAAAAGCTATTGGTTACTTTTTAACTCTTTTGGTTTATTTAAACTTAATTTCAACTATTATTTTCCTCTTTTTTTAAAGTACCGGAGGTAAAACCATACGAATATAAGAACAATAAGAATTGAAACGCCTAACATGATATAGGCAAATGTGGACATCTGAAACCAGCTCCCTGTACGTATATAATTAAAGAATTACAATTTAATTAAAGAATTACAATTATAAAATATAATATATTTGCCCGCAAATCAGGCAGCTATTAAGCATTTTATTGAAATTGACATGCAAATGTTTAAGCATTTCTTTTATGTACGGCTCTTAATTCCAGTCCTGCAATTCTTTCTTTCCCGCCTTCAAGGAATTCTTTACTGGTACATTATCCCGGATGCCCATGAGTGCCGGCGCACAAGCGGACTCATACTTCGAAACTCAGGAAGCCGACAGCAGGCAAGATTTCAGAGAATCTTTGCCTCGATGCATATATTGTACTGGTGAGGAGCATATGAGCGGACTACCCTTTTCTCCAGAACTTCAATCTTCCTTCCTACTTTTTCCGCAGCTTCTCGGATGAGTTCGATAGAACTTTCGAAGAGATCATCTTCAGGGGTTATTCCGTAGTAGTGGATAATTCCACCTGGCTTTGTAAGGAGGACAGCAGAGTCAAGGAACTCGTGGGCGCTGTGGGGGAGGTTCATGATCACGTGGTCGGCAATTCCTGCAAACCTTTTTGCCTCTTCCCTGGCATCGCCTTTTATTGCTTCAATGTTTTTTACGGAGTTAAGGGAGATATTTTCTTTCAGGTAATACACTGCATCAGGGTTTTTATCGATTGCTATAACTTTTGCAGGCTTTTTACTTTTTGCAAGCAGGATACTGTAAGGACCTACTCCGGCAAACATATCGACAACAGTATCACCATCTTTAACCCAGGAAAGGATTCTTGAGCGCTCAGTAGAAAGGCGAGGAGTGAAATAAGCCCTTGCAAGGTCAACTTTGTAGCGACAGCCGTATTCTCTATGTATAGTTTCGGTCCTGGGCTCGCCTGCTATTACCTCAAACTCTCTTATCCGGAATTCTCCGATAACAGGAGTGAGAGGCCTGACCACGGATTTTATATTTGGCTGAGTCCTGAGGAGGGCATCAGCGATCTTTAAGGCTGTCTGTGCGTCCAGATTCTCGTCTTCGAGGAGAGCAATATCCCCTATGACATCATAAGCAGGGTTAAAGCCGAGAAGGTCTTCAGGGACAGGTTTTTTCTCCAGGAGCTCGAAATCGAAATCTGTAAGCTCGAAGCCTTCAGGCAGGCTTTCCAGTTCCTCAGGGGCAGGTTCTCTGGAAAGCGGGAGATAAAGAAAGGTTTCATCCGAACCTATTTTCAGTGAGTTGTCCAGAATTTCAAAACTGAGAAGTACCCTTCTTGCAGGTTCTCCTTTCTTTTTGGAAATTTTTATGCATTGCCGCTTCATAGAGCTCCTACCTTCTGAAACTCTAAAGCTATCCTTTTGTTATTAAGTTTTCTCAATCAGAAATCGAACAGGAAACTTGGTTAAAAATTTTGCTATAAAGACATATTTATATATTGAATTATGTAAAATATAAATAATTAAAAAATGTTAAAATGGAAAGGAAGGGGTAATCTGGCACTTGAAATGATCATATATAACCTGAGAACGATATCACTGGGACTGCAAATTGTGGTTTTGCTGATATTTTTGCTAAGCCTGATAGTATTACAAAAGAAAACAAAAAAAGGAAGCATAAAAAGACACGGAAAACTAACAACCGGAGGATACGTCCTTGCAGTATTATCGGTCCTTTTTATGCTTTATTCGGCCTACAACGTGGCAATTGCCGGAAGGGCTCTTTCAGTTATATATATTCATGGTCTTTTTGGAGCCATATCCCTGATTTTTGGCTTTATTTTCGTTATTAACAGATGGAAATGGAAAACCCGTAAAAATATGAGAATACTGCTGGCTTTATGGGTACTCACATTCAGTGGAGGAGTATTGATCTATCTGACCTTTATTGGAAAGCTCTGAGGAAAATACTGAAAAAAAAGGAATTCTTTGGAAATAAGAAAAAATAAAGGTCTTACTTCACGACAGCTGAATGGGATTATTAAAGTTAAGCATGAAATAAAAACCGAAAATCACCAAAAACCCTCCGCAGGCGTACAGGATAATTTCATGAGTACGCTCGGAGAACAGAGTTTTTCCACGGCTGAAAGACCCGGATACTGCAGTAAACCAGCTAAGGTCCGCTGTCCAGTGTCCGAGAATATAGGCTATTGAGACAAAAAGCCCCAGTTCATACGCCCTCAGCACAAGCGCGCTGCCCGCAGTCAGCCACCAGATCCAGAAGTAAGGGTTGGAGACTGAGGTTATCAGGCCTAACACCACTGGATTTGAAGTCAATTTCATGTCTGACTTTTCAGGAGAAATACCCGCGGAAGCAGCAGCTTTTGCATCCTTTACCGTAAGCAGTCCGAAGACTGCAAGGGCAAGCCCACCAATAACGGAAATAGCTGAAATTGTGCTGCTGCCGACAAATGAAGCAAATCCAAGAAGGATTAGAACAGAGAGAAAAAACTCAACCAGCATATGCCCGAGTACAACCTTCGGACCTGCAAACCAGCCTTTCTTGAGAGAAAGCTCTATGGTTGCAAAAAACATCGGTCCTGGAACCAGGGCACCTGTAAGCCCGATAGTGAAGCCAAGGAGAATGGCTCTTAAGATCTCGATTGTCAGCATTATAACCCGAAGTTTTTATAAATCTACTCATTTTTTACAAATATATACCTTAAAAAAAGAAGGATGCTCGGAAACAGAATATATAAGTACGCTAAAAAGATCAGTTCTAAAGAAAAGGGAAGAAAAAGAGGGAAAACTTAAACCCTCCACCCACCTGAAGAACCTATAATCAGGCTGGCTGAATAAAAAAGAAGAAAAGTTTAGAGAATGATCTCTATGTCCAGTTCTTCTGCAAGTTCTTTATACCTGTTCCTGATGGTAACTTCCGTGACTCCGGCAACATCTGCGACTTCACGCTGAGTCCTGCGCTCTCCGCAGAGAATGGACGCAATGTAAATTGCAGCTGCGGCAACTCCTGTTGGCCCCCTTCCGCTTGTGAGTTCTTTTTCTGAAGCCTGCCTGAGGATTTCAACACTCTTTGACTGGACTTCTCCTTTAAGGTTAAGCCCTGAGCAGAACCTCGGAACATAGTCGATTGGAGAAGTTGGCATGAGCTTTAAGGCAAGTTCTCGAGAAATGAAACGGTAAGTCCTTCCGATTTCTTTCCTGCTTACCCTGGAAACTTCTTCGATCTCGTCAAGTGTCCTCGGGACACTGCACTGGCGACAGGCTGCATAAAGAGCTGCTGCGGCTACACCTTCAATGCTCCTTCCGCGGATAAGATTCTTGTCCACAGCTTTTCTGTAGACGACTGCTGCTGTTTCCCTGACAGTTCTGGGAAGACCAAGAGCAGAAGCCATTCTGTCCAGTTCGGAAAGGGCAAAAGCGAGGTTTCTTTCAGTTGCGTTACTTACACGAATTCTACGCTGCCATTTTCTTAAACGATAGAGTTGAGCACGGTTTTTGGAAGATATGGACTTTCCGTAGGAGTCACGGTTTCTCCAGTCAATCATTGTGGAAAGACCTTTGTCGTGTATTGTATATGTCATGGGCGCACCCACACGGGAACGCTTCATACGCTGATCGTGATCGAAAGCTCGCCATTCCGGTCCTTCATCCACAAAGTCGGCATCAATGACAAGTCCGCAGTCCCCACACACGAGCTCCGCTCTCTCATAGTCGTGAACTAGGTTTCTGCTACCGCATTCTGGACACACGGCCTTTTCGGTCTCAAAACTTTGCTCCTTTTGTTTTTCTTTGCGAGCTTTAATCATGGCACGTATTTTTTCTCTTTCAAGAGTGTCCGAATAGCGAACTCTTTCGACTTCTACCATATTATATCACCTTACAAATTAACATGACCATATGTTTATCCCTGAATTTCAAGTCTGCATCATATAAATTACAGTATATATATAAAAGAAGGGAGAAGAAAACTCGCGGCTATAACTAGCGAAAAACTTATAAACCTGTTAAAGTTAGACCATAACAAAGGATTAAAATCTTCATCGAATGTCAGAGATCTCACCGAATATAGACCCTTTCATTGACGAGAGCCCGAGTTTCTGAATCAGGAATTCGCTTAAAGCCCTTCACTAAAAAATATGGATGGTTCACAGGTCCAAAGACACTGACAATTGTACCAATCCGGTTCAGAGCCTTGTCAACAACAACCGAATTCAATTTTGGAAGACTACCTGAGACGTTATCGGGTTTTACCTCATCCCCTCTAATTATCAGGTTTCTAACACCTGACCTGTGCAGCACGGTACCGAGTCGTTTCATATCAGCCACGAATAGTTTATGCCTCTATACTCAGGGCAGAAATACCCCGGTTTCGAGTGGATTAAACTGTCAGTCCCGAATAAGAATATATATCATAGACTGAAAAGCATATGTAGTCTATGTTCATTATATATAAAGATATCGCAAGACCTATATTATACATAGAGTTTAAATAATTTAAAAGAGTAAGGTATAAAATACGGGGAAAGTAAACCACAAGCTTATATATTAAATGGACATTGTTGGCAACAACCAGACCTACAGTCTAGGAATGTTTGACTCTAACTCCGATTAATGATCTCGATCCAGGGAGGAGAATCATTGTCCAAGTTCGTATATTTTTTTGGAAAGGATGTAACTGATGGCAAAAGTAGTATGAAAGACCTGCTTGGAGGTAAGGGTGCAAACCTTGCCGAGATGGCAAATCTTGGAGTTCCCGTACCACCAGGTTTTACAATTACAACCGAAGTCTGTGTACTTTATCTTAAGGAAGAAAAATATCCAGATGAGGTGCTCAGACAGGTAGAAGAAGCAATCGATAAACTGGAAACATTAAACGATAAAAAACTGGGAGATCCCAAAGATCCGTTGCTTGTTTCCGTAAGATCCGGAGCCAGGGTGTCCATGCCAGGGATGATGGACACAGTTCTGAATCTGGGACTTACGGACAAATCGGTAATCGGACTCGCAAACAAAGTCAATGATGAAAGATTCGCTTACGATTGCTACCGAAGATTTATTGCCATGTTTGGGGACGTGGTGCTTGGGGTTGAATTTAGAAAATTCGATTCCTTAATCGAGGACAAGAAAAAGGAACTGGGGGTTAAATCCGACACTGACCTTGATTCAAAAGCATTAAAGGAATTAGCAGAGAGATTTAAGGAAATAATCAAACTCGAAAAAGGGTTTGAGTTTCCACAGGATCCCAAAGTTCAGCTCCAGATGGCAATCAACGCTGTTTTTGACTCATGGAATAATCAGAGAGCCATTACCTACAGGAAGCTGAATAATATTGATGACAGCTGGGGCACAGCCGTCAATGTACAGACAATGGTCTACGGGAACAGAGGAAATACCTCAGGTACAGGTGTTGCTTTTACCAGAAACCCGTCTACCGGTGAAAAGAAATTCTTCGGGGAATACCTCATCAATGCACAGGGCGAAGATGTAGTTGCAGGAATAAGGACTCCGGATTTCATAAACACCCTCGAGGACAAAATTCCGGAAGCCTATGCTCAGCTTGTGGACATTTGTCAGAAGCTTGAAGCCCACTTCAAGGACATGCAGGACATAGAGTTTACAATCCAGGAAGGAAAACTCTACATGCTGCAGACCAGGACCGGAAAGCGCACAGCTGCTGCAGCCGTGAAAATCGCAACCGATATGGTAGAAGAAGGGCTCATTGACAAAGAAACTGCTGTAAAACGAGTTAATGCGGAGCACATTGACCTGCTTCTGCACCCGAGGATTGACCCGACAGTAAAACTTGAAGTAATAGCAAAGGGTCTTCCCGCATCTCCAGGAGCTGCTGTCGGAAAGGTGGTCTTCACTGCCGAATCTGCTGAAGAAATGGCAGAACTCGGAGAAAAGACAATCCTTGTTCGTACAGAAACCTCCCCTGAAGATATAGGAGGAATGGCAGCTGCACAGGGAGTCCTTACCGTTCGCGGAGGAATGACTTCTCACGCAGCAGTCGTTGGAAGGGGCATGGGCAAACCCTGCGTAGTTGGTTGCGGAGAAATCTCAATCGATATTAAGAGCTCCCTCTTCATGGTTAACGGCTTCACAATTAAAGAGCACGACTACATCACGATTGACGGCAGCATAGGAAGCGTCATTATCGGGAAAGTAGACCTGATCGATGCCGAAATAAATGAAGACCTTAAAAAGCTCCTCATCTGGGCTGACGAGATCAGGACTCTCGGAGTCAGGACAAATGCAGACAACCCTGCTGATGCAGCTCTTGCCCGTGAACTCGGTGCAGAAGGTATCGGGCTTTGCAGGACAGAGCACATGTTCTTTGGAGAAGACAGAATCCCCGCAGTTAGGGAAATGATCATGGCCGAAGACGAAAAATCAAGGAAGAAGGCCCTCAAGAAACTGCTCCCAATGCAGAAAGAAGACTTCCTTGGAATCTTCCGCAGCATGGAAGGTCTGCCTGTAACTATAAGACTCCTTGACCCGCCTCTGCATGAATTCCTTCCGGACAAAGAAGAGCTCGATGAAAAGCTCAGAGAACTTGAAGCTTCAGGAGACTGTGGAAAGATCGATGAGGTAAAGAAAGTTATCCAGCGTGTAGTTTCCCTTAAGGAACTCAACCCCATGCTCGGGCACAGGGGCTGCAGGCTCGGAATTACCTATCCTGAAATCTACAACATGCAGGTGCGCGCAATCATGGAGGCTGCCTGTGAGCTTACTGCCGAAGGACTGAAAGTTATTCCTGAAATAATGATCCCGCTCGTTGGCCTTGTAAAAGAGCTCACTCTCACCAAAGAGGAAGTCTGCAAGACTGCAGAAACCGTAATGGCTGAGAAAGGCATGAAGATTGACTACAAAGTAGGTACCATGATCGAACTGCCCAGAGCCGCAATTGTTGCAGACCAGATTGCTCAGGAAGCTGACTTCTTCTCCTTCGGGACAAATGACCTGACCCAGACAACCTTCGGGTTCAGCAGGGACGACGTGTCCAAATTCGTGCCCATCTACCAGAAGGCAGGCATCCTTGAACACGATCCCTTCGCAGTCCTTGACCAGGAAGGTGTTGGCGAGATCATGAAGATCGGTATACAGAAAGGCCGCTCCGTCAAACCCAAACTCAAGATGGGAATCTGCGGAGAACACGGCGGAGAGCCGAGATCCATTGCCTTTGCCCACAAAATAGGCATTGACTATGTGAGCTGCTCACCATACAGGGTCCCGATTGCAAGACTCGTAGCTGCTCAGAGCACAATGGAAATGAGAAACGCAAAATAAAAAGACGTTTAAAATAAATCTTAAATTTGAATTCTGGCAGGACTAAATCCTGCCTTCAATCCTCTTTTTTGAAAAATACTTTCCTGAGCGTAGAGAGCCTCCTGTATGGTCTCAACTTTGAAAGTTCTAAATGTTTTATTTTCTCATAAGCTACTCATCAAAAGAGTATCTGATATTGATCAATTGATCACAGTAGTAATTGATATTGATCAAAAAGAAAGTGGGAAACAAAACAAAAAAATTAGAAATTGAGATATGGATGAGCCAGAATCAGCTCATCCTCAATATTCTCTTGAGATCATATAGTCAGCAATCTGAAGGAGAAGAGTTTTTTCGGGACAGTCCCTGAGGACATCCAGTTTTGCCTTACCTTCATTGATATATGAGATTGCAAGATTTTTCACATAACCGATTGACCCACATTCGGTCAGAGTCCGAACGGCTGTTTCTGTTTCAGAGATAGTAGCTTCACCTTTTCCAAAGATGCCCAGCTCCACGCCTTTTCCGAAAGCATCAATGACAATGAGTGTGTGTTTCCCTTCCATTAAGTCACTGCCCCTTACCTTTCCGAGCACTTCTTCAGGCGCGATCATATCAAGGACATCATCATACATCTGGAAGCCTATTCCTATAAGACGCCCATATTCGGATAAAGCCTCGGCAACTTCGTCAGAAGATCCTCCGAGGAGGGCACCGATTTTGGCTGCGGCTGCATAGAGGACAGAGGTCTTCTTTTCCACCATCTCAATATACTCGGATTCCGTAACCTTTTCCCTTGTTTCGAAGTCCATATCAAGCCATTGCCCTTCACAGATTTCGGTACAGGTCTTTGAGAGGATATCCATACACTTTAGAACCCTTACAGGCTCATTTTCGACTTTTGAGAGGATTTCGAAAGCTTTGGAATAAAGAGTGTCGCCTGCAAGAATTGCTCCGGCTTCACCCCATCTAACATGGACTGCAGGCATTCCTCTGCGGATATCGTCTTTATCCATTATATCATCATGGATCAGAGTGAAATTATGTACAAGTTCAACAGCGACTGCTGCAGGCAAAACGGACTTGAGATCGGAACCGACAGCTTCTGCTGCCAGGATGAGAACTGCCGGACGAAGGCGCTTTCCCCCGGCATCCACAAGGTAACGGGAAGCTTTGTACAGCTCCTCGGGGCTGGTCACCGGAAGCAATTCATCAATTGCAGCATCAACATGAGAACTTCTTTTTTTAATTTCATCAACAAGCGTCATAAGCATCACGAGATACGGGGTTTTTCATTATAGGGTTACTCTTCTATATATAACACTTCGCCGTTTCTGAGAAGGTGTACGGTATCTCCGAGTACATACCCCGCATCTTCTGCCATTTCGATGTAGTGCCCGTGCATTTCCATATCTCCGTGGGCAGGAATCACATGTTCGGGATTAATCATGCGCAGAAGTTCCCAGTGGTCTTCCCTGTATGCGTGCCCTGAAACGTGGACGTTGTCATAGATCCTGCCGCCCTTCATTTTGAGTTTGGTTTCAAGAGCATAGCGGTTTGCCTGAGTCATCGGGCTCGGGATCACGTTTGCAGAGAAAATGATCTTGTCCCCAGGCTCAACTGTATAGGGAGTTTCCCCGTTTGCAACCCTCACAAGAATGGAACCTGGCTCCCCCTGGTGTCCTGTGACAATAGGCAGATACTTGTTTTTGCCTTCCTGCATGATGCGCTTGAATGCCCTATCGACATCCTTTCTCGTGCCGTAAATCTCCACATTGGAAGGAAGCTCAAGATAACCGACATCTCTGGCAGCACCCACATAACGTTCCATTGAGCGCCCCATAAGCACCGGAATCCTGCCCATCTCTTCGGCAGCCTCGATAATCGCTTTGAGCCTGGCAATGTGAGAGGCAAAGGTCGTAATGATCATACCGACATCAGATTCTTCCGTACCGAGAAGGACATCCCTTACCATGTCTTTTGCAATCTGTTCGGAAGGAGTCTTGCCCGAGCGTCCGGCATTCGTGCTCTCTGTAATCATTGCAATGACCCCTTCCTTTCCAAGGGATTTGAAGCGGTCAAAGTCAGGAGCCTCACCCATTGTCGGAGTCCTGTCCAGCTTGAAGTCACATGCATAAAGGACAGCTCCTGCCGGAGTGTGCACAGCTGCGAGTACACAGTCAATGATACTGTGCTGGACTCTGATGAATTCTATAGAAATATCTTCCGTGACCTGGTAGGTCCCACCTGCCTGCAGAGGGATTACCCTGTTGCAAACCTCAAATTTGCGTTCAGACTCAATCTGTTGCTTGATGATGGCTGCTGTATAGGGGGTAGCAAGTATGGGGGCGTTATACCTGTGGGCAAGCTTAGGGATCGCACCTACATGGTCAAGGTGCCCGTGAGTACAGACGATTGCCCTTACAGTCCCGTTGATTTCTTTCATAATAGTATCATCAGGAATTGCACCCATCTCGATCAGTTCAAGAGAATGCATTTTGTCAATCTCGACATCCTCGTGAATTTGAACCCTGTCAAGTCTGAGTCCCATATCAAGAATAACAATATCTTCACCTATAATGACAGCAGTCATGTTGCGGCCCATTTCATTATAGCCGCCGACTGCAACAATGCCTATTTCAGTCATATTTTTTTAACCTCATATTTAATTTATTGAATATCTTATCCTTATGAAAACCGAAACCTCAAAAACAGATCCGGTAACGGACTTAAATCAATGACCATGAATGTAAACGTGTAATGGAAAAGCATGGAATCATAATATTGAATCATCTTTTTAGAAAAGTCACTTATGAAAGCTACTTTTATACCCTTGAAGAAGTCCCCTCCTGGATCAATTGCACCAGGCTGCAGTTCCTAGCAGAATAATACACTTTAAATATATATTTGTTTCAGTATACAAATATTTTGACCTGCCAGAATTTTCGGAAACTAACTCCGATCCTGTTCTTATGTAACTAAGATTTCCAAAAGGACTTCTAACTTACAGAGAAATTCGGATCCGAACATTCTCTATACTCACTTTCGGTATTCTTCCTTAGTTACAACTACTCTCAAAAAGCCTGTTTCCAAACAGACTCCAGATTAAGGGTAAGCTTCTACGTTTAAGTGACTTTACTAAACTATTTTCAACTATATTCTATACTAAAGTGATCTATTCTTCCATTTTCCAACGACTTATTATAATCCAATGTTTATTTTTTATAGTCCAATAATTTATTTTTATATTCCTAATTATTTCCTTTATTCCAGTATTTTCCAGATTGCAGTCGATTCAACATGGAATTTATTTTACTGCTTGCTGAATGACTTTCTTTATAATTGGTTCCTTACTTCAGTAGTTCGTAAATAGTTCCTGATTTAATGAACATAAGAAATGACTTTTAATATATCAATTTCTTAAGTGACGCGGAAGTTTTTTAAAGAAACTAATTCTTAAACAAAGGTCTTAAAGGATCAATTCTTTGAATTAATCCCTGAATCAATGATTTTTAAGGAGCTAGTTCGCGCTCTGTAATAGTGATAACCTGGAATTAAGCTCTATTCCGTGAAATTCTATTCTGAGCTAAATCTATTATGCTAATTATACTTATCTGAATTACCGAATTATCTGAATTACCGGAGTTAACTCATTACTTTACGATGTTACATTGATCCAATAATATCCAGTAATATAGTAGTTTCATGCAAATTAATAATAAACTGCATCCTTTTACTCTTCAGGTATATCTAAAGGGAAACAAAGCTAACTACTTTTCCCTTGATAAGAGTCAGCGAGATCAATAAATTTTTTTGAATTCGTTTGAGTCAGAGCCATATAAGTGGGTCAATTCTAGCTAATATTAACTATTTCTTTTGAGACATTACTTCCGTTTTACCTATAAACGTTATCATGGAAAATCTGCAATTGAATAAACCTGTAATCGAATAAATCTATAACGGGATATGCAGGCACACGAGGATAGAAGAGAGGGATTGTTAACAGTTGCATCCCTTTCCTTTGGTTAAAGCGCATTCTTTGGTAAAGAGAGGTCTTTTACATTAAAACCGCGCTGTTCAAGGTATTCGCGTGTCCATCCGGTCACAACAACCGAGGAATTATGCAGCGCCTGGATATTTGCACACCCGCAGAGAAACATTGCAGCTTTGAACTCTTCAAGCATACAGGAAAGAACTCTGACAACCGATTCTTTTCCATCAAGAGAAGGCCCCACAAAAGGCAGAGCTGCACTTGCCGCACTGGCTCCAAGAGAAATGGACTTTGCAATATCAAGTCCGTTTCGTACTCCACCAGTCGCGATAAGAGGAAGAGAAACCCTTGACTCTATCAGGCTGGCAACAGTCGGGATTCCGAAGTCCCAGAAAAGTTCCCCAAGGCGTTCAGAGACCGCATCCCTGCTTTCTTTTGCCCTGTAAACTTCAACTCCTGCCCAGCTCGTGCCGCCTGCACCTCCTACATCGATTGCAGAGGCTCCGGCTTTCTGAAGGAGAAGAGCATCCTCCCTGGAAATACCTGCCCCTGTTTCTTTCACGATCACCGGGGTTTTGATCCCAGAACATATTTCAGTTATCATGTCCAGGCAACCGGTAGCATCCCTATCCCCTTCGGGCTGGACGGCTTCCTGCAGGAAGTTAAGGTGAATCGCAAGAGCATCGGCATCAATCATCTCAATGAGTTTTTCTACTCCTTCAACCCCGTACTGGCGGATCTGGGCAGCTCCAACATTTCCGTAGACAAAGGCATTCGGAGCCTCGTCCCTGACAATCCTGAAGGAATCTTCCTGAGCAGGGTCATCAATTGCAGCTCTCTGGCTGCCTACTCCGATTCCGACTCCCAGCTCTTCGGCCGCAGCCGCAAGTGCAGCATTTACAGGGATTGTATCAGGGTGACCTCCTGTAATCGACGCAATTAAAAATGGAGCTTTAATGCGCTTTCCAAGGAAATCCACAGAAAGATCAAGCTCATCCATGTTTAATTCCGGAAGCGCCCTATGGATCAGGGTTACGTCTTCAAAGCCCGCACTTGCCTGTCTGGCTTCAACCGGACTTTCAGCGCAGAGCTTCAGATGTTCTATCTTTCTCCTGGAGGTAGTGTTGATCATGCTTCATACCCTTTATCCGGACTGATCCTGGTCCCTATGGATTCCCCATTTAAGAACCTGTAAATATTATCCGCTTTTCCTGCATTGAATATATAGGAAGTAATACTAGAATTTTTGCTGAGTTCCAGAAGTTCCAGAACCTTCCCAAGCATCCCGCCTGTAACATCGGTACTTCCGGAACCTCTTATACAGTGTCGGAATTCTTCAAAGTTTTCAGGAGTTATCTCAGGTATGGGTTTTCCTTCCTTATCAAGCACACCATCCTCAGCCGAGCCTAGTCCGAGCCTGGTAATCCCAAGTTCCTTTGCCAGATAAGGAACGATCTGGTCTCCGGAAAGGATGCAGGTCCCGAGTTCAATGTCCATGGCAACATCTCCATGCAGTACAGGCACAAAGCCTTTTTCGAGCATGAGTTTTATGCTGTCAAGGTACATGCTCTCTATCCTCCCGTTTCTGCACACCGCACAGCCCATAGGATGCACGGCAATGGCCCTGACTCCGAAACTATTCAGGGCATCCACCACCTTTGAAGCAAGTTTCTTTACGGATTCATGGGTTACAATCGCCCCTTCAGGGTCAAATGTCCTGTCAAGCCCATACTTTTTGGCATAGGTATGCCCGAAAGACCCGGCTCCGTGTACGACAATCATTTTTCCCCTGAAGCCTGAAACTTCCCGCGCAATTCTGAGAAGGTCAGCTTTTTTTACAACCCCTTCGTATGCGCCTTTGTCAGTAATGGCGCTGCCTCCTAGTTTAAGGATAACAGGTTCGGTTGAAGTGTTCATCATATCACTTAATGCCTTTTTTAAATAACTTTCAACTTATAATAAAAGATCACAATTTCTGTAACAATCATAACAAAATGGGAGATAAAAAGTTATCTTATTTGCAGGAAAAATTCTCCTAAGTACCTTTGTTCAGTCAACCTTCAGCCCCTGTTCCGTGGGTTTTGTGATGGTCACTTTGCCCCCTGCACCTGCAATTGCTTCAGCTACGTGAGTGCACTTCTGCGGTGCCGTTAGTGCAACCATACAGCCGCCGCCTCCGGCTCCCGTAATCTTTGCCCCGAAAGCTCCTGCTGCCCTTGCAGAATAGATCAGCTGTGAAAGCTCAAGGATGTTTACCCCAAGTGCATCAAGCAGCCCTTGGTTCACATTCATAAGCCTGCCAATGGAAGCATAGTCTCCAGATAGCACAAGATTTTCTCCGATTCTGGAGATTTTGCCAATAGAAGTCATGAGAGGCACGATAAGTTCAGGGTAACTCTCACGAAGCTGCCTGACACTTGCTACAAGTTCTTTAGTAGAAGAGAAAACTCCGGTATCCCCTATGACAATTCCGCAGTCAGGAGTCTTCAGTTTTTTTCTCTCAGGGATGGTAACAACTCCTCCGAAAGTAGAGACATAGGTATCTGTAGGGCTTGCCACACCCTGCACTTTTATTTCAACCTCATGCCCCAGTTTTGCAATCTCTTCGAGGGACAGACCGCATCCAAGCAGTTCGTTGAGAGCTCCTATACTTGCAATAGTAACTGCAGCAGATGACCCGAGCCCTGAACCTACGGGGATATCCGAATCAACAGTTAAAAAAATACCTTTTATGGGGACAAACTCTCTCATTTTCTCAATTACTGCAGAAACATAGGGATGTCTTTCAAAATCAAGGCCTGTTCTGCCAATCTGTGACTGGATAGTTATGGAGTCATTTAACTCCACCCGCACCCGGGTTCTCAACTCTACTGCACATGCTATTGCGGTTTCTCCGTAAACAACCGCATGCTCTCCGAAAAGATAGATTTTCCCGGGCGCAGAACATGAAACCATATTATTCCTCAACAGTTTTTCAATTTTTGCTGAATTTGAGCATGTTAAGTAATTAACTTTACCCTTAGAAGGCTAGCTATGAGTAAAAGTAAAAATAGTATAAAAAAACCTATCCCTGCCCAGGCTTTATTCCGGATATTTTGAATAATCAAAAGAAATTTTTCTGGTTTTCTTTAAATCTATCTGCTAGTTTTCAGTTATTCAACAATGATTGCAGCATACCCGACAACAGCCTCCGTATCTCCGGAAACCTCCCCGCTGTTTGTATACTTGAGCAGAGTGGCTTTTGAACCCCCTAGCTTTTGAGAAGCTGAAAGCATTGCAGTAATGGGTCCGTATCCGCAGACCGAAGCATTTCTTCGATAAAGCCGATCGTACATTCCTGAGATATTGAAATTCAGGATAGCATCTATGACTTCGGAATCTATTTCCTTTGCACGTTCGGCAGTCTCATAGTGAGTGAAATCGCTGGATGCTATGATGACAGCACGTTTTCCGCTTTTGGAAATAAGATCGGCAACAAGATTTCCTACTTCAACTGCCGTTTCTTCATCCTGCATGCCCATACAGATAGGAAGAATTTTAAAATCTCGCTCGAAGCGGTACTGAAGGAAAGGAAGCTGAACTTCAATAGAATGCTCATATTTGTGCCCGAGTTCGTCTGCATCAACGATGCTCCCAAGAAATCCGTCTGCAAGTTCGAGATCAACATCAAGATTTCCAAGGGGAGTTTTCCATGTTTCCCTGGATACTGATACTGGCGAACCATACCCCGTATGATTGGGACCAAAAATAATATAGGTATCGGCTTCTGGGAGAGTCGCATAGACATGTGCAGCTACTTTCCCGGAATAAACATACCCGGCATGCGGGCAAACAGCCCCCAGGACTTCCCGCTCCCGGATCTCCAGGCCTTCGAAACATCGTTTAAGTTCTTTCTCCAGATTTTCACAACGCAGGGGATAGAACTGCCCTGCAACTGCTGGCTGTCTCATTTCCAATCACCCATAATATAAGATATGGGCAATTTTTATAAACCCTTGCAGTATGCAGGACGGATGTCCCGAAATCAGAGTGGAGTTTCGAAATCGGTCAGCTCGTAATTGAAGGGGGTGTTATTGAGTCTGGAAACTTCTCTTGCAAGCAGCCAGTAGACAAGAGAGAGAGCTTTTCTACCCTTGTTGTTTGTCGGGATCACAAGATCCACATTTGAGGTAAGGTTGTTTGTGTCACAGAGTGCTACAACAGGTACCCCAATGCTTGAAGCTTCCTTCAGAACCTGGGCATCTCCTGCAGGGTCTGTTACAATTATAACATCAGGCTCAAAGAAACCGTGGATCTGAGGGTTTGTAAGGGAACCTGGAATAAACCTTCCGAGCATTGCTCTTGTGCCGAGTGCCCTTGAGAACATTCTTGCAGGGTGCTGACCGTACTGCCTTGAAGAGACTACAAGGATTCTGGAAGGATCGTAGTGAGATAGCAGTTTTGATGCAACTCTGATTCTTTCGTCTGTTGACTGGATATCAAGAACATATAACCCATCAGTTCTGACTCTGTATACGAAACGCATCATATCCTGAGTCTTCTGCTGGGTTCCTATGTGAACACCTGCTGCGAGGTATTCGTCAATAGATACAAGGGATGTTGACCCTTCTTTAGCGGAAGCTGCTTCGTCCTCAGCTACAGGTACAGATCCGGTCTTTACTGCGGCTTCCTTTTCAGGTGCAGGTTTTGCTTCAGCCACGATATTTTCTTCAGGCAAAGGCTGTGCTCCGGTCTCCTCCTGCCCTGTCTGCTCAATTTCCTCCATAAAGTCACCTCATAATATATAGAATCAACATAAAATTCATTCAGCGTCTGAAAGTATCCCAATTACGTTTTTAACTTTTCTTACGTTTAACCGTTATAGGAATAACTCCGGCCTTCAACTCTTCAATGGCTACACCCAGGGGGTCCAGCCGCCCGTCATCTTCAACCAGGACAGGAGCCCCCATTGCAATCTGCAATGATCTTGCACCTACAATTCGTGCACGCTCGAACCGGGTATAATTTTCCTTGACCAACAGATCACCCTGAAACTTAAAAACGCTCCGATGAGTTCCGATAATCGAGAAGCATGATAAATTTGACATATTCAGTACACACCTGAAAACCAGTACCCTTGAAAAAGGGAAAGTGGGACCGCTGAGATTCGAACTCAGGTTCCGGCGTCCCGAACGCCGAAGGATGGACCAAGCTACCCTACGGTCCCTTACTGGTACGGTGAAAGCACGTCAACAAGTTCGACATGGCTGAGGAACATTCTGCGGCAGCAGTAGCGGGTGATCCCGAGATCATCCAGTACTGCGGCAGAGTCTTCGCCGTCATTGACGCGTCTTTTGTACTCATCCCAATAGTTAGAGATTACTTTTCCACATGAGAAACATCGGACTGGGATCATAACTTTCCTTACCTGTAAGATTTCTGGTATTTAGATCTTGCTCCAGGTCCACCAAAGTTTTTGGCTTCTTTCTGCCTGGAATCGCTTACAAGTAAATTGCGGTCATAGGCTGCAAAGTTGTCTCTGATGGTTGTGTCATTTGTCCATTCCACAATACCACGGGCAACTGCAGTCCTTACTGCATTAGCCTGCCCTATGATTCCGCCACCCTGAACATCGACATTGATGTCGAGACCGGAAACAACATCGTTTCCTGCAATAAGCAGAGGCTCGGAGATTTTCATCATCGCAAGCTCAGGCTTATAGAGCTCAAGCGGAACTTTGTTGATCCTGACCTTACCTGTACCTTTCATGACTGTTGCGCGAGCAGTTGCAGTCTTGTGCTTTCCAGATGAATTAACTACTTTGACCATGAGGACTCACCCATTAGAATTTTGAACCCATTTTCTGGCTCACTTCACCAAGCTCCACGTACTTGTTGGAACTCAGAAGCCTCATGTCGGCATCTGCGATGGTGGTTGTCTCAGTGCCCTTAAGTTCGTAGGGTACACCTACATAGACCTTGAGCCTGGACATTGCGTCTCTGCCTCTTGCTCTCTTGTAGGGCAACATGCCACGAATAGTCCTCTTCAGAATGCGGTCCGGACGCTTCGGGAAGTAAGGCCCGAATTCCGTTGCACCTCTTTCCCGGGTTTCCCGGTATTCTCTGAGAGTGGCTGCCCTTGAGCCAGAAATGATGGCTTTTTCGGCATTTATGATATAAACCTTTTCGTCTCCTGAAAGCAACTGTTTTGCAACTGAACTTGCAAGACGCCCCAGAATAAGCCCTTTTGCATCGATAACCGTCATCTTCGTCACCTCAGCGGAAAATCCGGATACCGGACCCTTTTGGATTTGCTTCCATGATCTCTTCGAGACTCAGGCACTTGCCGCCGGCTTCAGTGATTTTTTCAACTGCAGATTCGCTGAATGTTACAGCCGCAACGGTAACAGGATGATCAAGAAGACCTGCACCCAGAACCTTACCCGGGATAAGCAGGACATCATCTTCAGCAGTGTGCCTGTTGATCTTGCTTATATTCACAGCCGCATAGTTTCTGGACGGCGCCTCAAGACGTTTCGCAACATCCTTCCAGATGGGGGCAGAGTCTCCATTTGCCCTCTCTTTCAGGGTAAGAATCAGGGAAACGATTCTTGGATTCGTTTTTCTTGTAAGTTTTACCAGTGATTTTTTACCCAATGTATGTTCCTCCGCAAGATTTATTGAAAATCTTACTCACGCGGAAAAAATCCCTATCGCGTTCGAACATCGCTATAACTGCCGCAGCTCAAAAGCTCGGGGCAGTAAATTAAATATCAAGCGATTAGTCGGATTGGTATGATGTGAATAACATTTCTAGTACATAAAGATTATGTGCATCGATAATTCCTAAAAATGTTCATTCTTTCTCTATTAACTTGTACCTCTCAGAATGTTACATGGACCAAAGCTGTACTGGTATTTCTCACTGTAAGGATTGCATAAAGTATACCAGATAAAACTGGCTTTCTAAGTTAATTTGAGAATTCCGGAAATGTGTTAAAGAGGGCCTCATTTTTATAATTAAAGGAATTATAATATTTGGGGAACAATCAAGATTGAGAGATCAATGTCATACTGAGTTAGTACCTGATATGGGAGCGGGCGCTAAACGAACATTAGATTTCTTTGGAAATATTAAAACGAAGGCTGGAGATTGGCCGAGCCACAAAGAGAAAAGGCCGCGCGACTGGCCTGAATTGTACTTGTCTTACAGTGCAACGGTCACTATTAGAGTCAGAGCCCAGCGGGCAGGCTCGCTGGCTGCAATTGCTTCCGAATAGCTGATCAAAATTGGATTGATACACATGGTAATCAAATTTTTGTTAATCGGAGAATGCTGAGCTTAATCTAAATTGATTAAACAAATGAGTGCGTACATGGTGATACTATTATGCCTGAGACAATTATTCGATATCTTCTAAACCGATTAAAACAGATGGGCATTAAGGATATTTTCGGTGTGCCGGGAGACTTTGCATTTCCTATCAACGATGCCATCTGTGATGATAAAGAGCTGCACTGGATCAGCTGCTGTAATGAGCTGAACGCCGCTTATGCTGCTGACGGCTATGCTCGTATCAATGGCATGTCAGCGCTGTCTACTACTTTTGGGGTAGGTGAACTATCCGCACTATGCGGCATAGCAGGCTCCTATGCAGAGCACAATCTGGTATTTCATATTGTTGGAATGCCGGCAATGCAGGTTCAGGAGAAGCATGCTATAGTACATCATACGCTTGGCAACGGGGAATTCGACCAATTTATGACGATGGCTACTCAAGTGGTATGTGCAAAGACGATACTTACCCCGGAAAACTGCGTTCAAGAAGTCGAGCGTGTAATTGCGGCAGCTCTGGAGTACCGCCGTCCAGTCTATATTGCCATAGCTCACAACTATGTGAATGAAAATATCTCCCTCTCTACGGCACCGGCAAACGTTCCTGTAAAAAGCGATCCTGAGGTGCTGGAAGAAGCGGTCTCGACCATTGTAAACAGGTTGTCGAATGCAAGTAAAGCCTGTATTATGCCAGGTATCTTTGTAGAACGTTTTGGGCTCCGAGACTTAACTGCTGACATTGTTAGTTCTTCGGGTTTACCTTATGTGACCATGGCGATGGATAAATCAGTACTCGACGAAACTAATCCCTCCTATTCGGGATTATACATCGGACAGCTTGCGAACCCTGAAATAAGGGAATTCGTAGAATCCTGCGACTGCATACTTGCCATAGGCACTATCTTGTTTGACATTAACACGGGTTTGTTCACGGCGAAGCTGGATAAATCCCGCATTATCAATATTATGCCTTCTGAAGTCCGTATAGGGCATGCCGATTACACGAATCTGAAAATGTCTGATGTACTTGAGGAACTCGTTAAAAGACTTTATAAACGTACTGACGTAAAGGGACCTGTAGCTAAATTACCCACACTGCCGGATGTAGATGCCAACAACCCGATAACAGCTGATTATCTATATGCAAGCTATGCTAAATTTTTTAAGCCAGACGATATCATCATAGCGGATTCAGGTACATCCTTTTACGGTCTGCTGCCAGTACTTTTACCTGAAGGAGCCAGGTTCTACAGCCAGACCCTCTGGGGTGCAATAGGCTGGGCTACTCCGGCTTCCTTTGGCGCCGCACTGGCTGCCCCGGACCGACGGGTGATCCTTATAACGGGAGAAGGGGCGCACCAGATGACAGTTCAGGAGGTAGGTCAGTTTTGCCGCTATGGTCTGAAACCTGTTATTTTCGTACTGAATAATCAAGGCTACCTGATAGAAAGAATGCTGTCCAGGAAGTTAGATTATTGTTACAACGACCTGGGACAATGGAAATATCATGAATTACCAGAGGTACTTGGCTGCAGTGATTGGATAATGAGGAAAGCTGTCACCTGCGGCGACCTGGATAAGATCATGGAAGAACTGGAGAATACCAGGACAGGCGCATATATAGAAATCGTTACGCCAAAGTTGTCGGCACCCCAGATTATGGAGGCAATTCATAACAATTTGTGAGACCCGTCAAACAAAGTTGCCCTGCAGGCAGACTCTTATCCAAATCGTTCCAGAAAGCGTTGTAAAATGTTTGAGCTGGGTACAGAAAACTTCCAGGTGCAGTTCGTGTGACAAGAAGCTAAACGGATAATTGTGAGGAAATCACTACTTTAAAAATCATTACGTAATTCATTCAAAATATCTCTTCTCAATGTGTATAGCTGGTAACAACCCCTTCTGAAATATCACTGAAATGAGAATGCGAGAAAGTAGTGCTTATCTTTCATATCACAGGTACCTCGTTTCCACACTCATGTTTCTTCTAAGATGTATATGCTCAGGCAATGGGCAAAATATTTGTTCTATTGATAAAAAATAATTGGTATTTTTACTTGAATATAGAAGATACGCTTATTATTACGAGAAGATCAAAGATTATGTGTAATATTTTGCTTCCTTTCATAAATACTCCAGCTTGCCCTAATGATCATAATATATGAATGTTTTCAAATAAACTTCTTTATTTTGGGGAATAGACTCCTTTTAATCAACAATTTAATTTAGGAATTAGTGGCGGTTAATAGCAGGAAGCCTTCTTCATAAAAATGGATAGCAGGCATAAAAAGAAAGCACGTCTGGTACTTTCATGCTAATTAATTCAATTATTTTTTTCTCTATCCGATCGTAACTCCATTAATAAGAAAAACCAAGAACAGCCCTGGAAACCTTCTCAATTATCCCTTCTATCCTGCATCCGAACTTCTTTGCCACGATAAGTGCTACTATCCTGATATCCACAAGATAAGAGAGATGGTCCTGCATGGAGTTTATCTCGGAAACAAGCCTCTGCCTGTTTATTCCCGTATCTGCGGAAATGAAGTCGAGGATCTGCTCAAAAGAGATTTCTTCCCTGCGCCTGGAATTCCCGAGTTTTCCGGGTTTCTCTTTAAGTTCGAGAAAATTCTCAGGAGGCTTAAAAGCATGGGGAAGCCGGACACTCTCAACATCAAAACAGGGCACAATTACACCGTCCTTCAGGGAAAGCAGACCTGCTTCAAGGGCGCGGGCCTTTACTTCAGAAGCAGTTTTCGGGGAAAACCATTTCAGGTCAAAGGCAAGGGAAAACTCAAAGTCTTTTTCCGGAAGGGAATCTGCAAGATTTTTCTTAAAAGGAGCCGAAACAACATGTTTAAGTTCTTCCATTCATGAACCTCGAAGAATACTTCGAAAAATAATGCATTTGGAAAGACAGTATAATATATAAGTCCCACCAGGATCAATCTCAGATCCGGGAAAAAAAATTCAGGGAAAAAGTAAGTGTCTCCGGCACAGAAAAATTAGACCTGCACCGGAATAAGATATTTTTCGGAATTATCCTTAATGCAATTTACTTATGTGTTCAGAAGAGTCACAAGCTTGGCATTAAGAATACCTGGGACCTGCCTGACCTCATCAAGGATGGCATCGGAAACATCGGAGTCAATGTTGAGAACCATCATGGTCACGCCTCCTACTTCTGATCTTCCGACCTGCATTCCCGAGATATTGATATTGTTTTTACCGAGCACCATGCAGCAGGGTCCGATTACATTTGGCTTGTTAATGTGTTTGGCAAAGATCATACGCCCGGCAGGGAAAATATCTACCGTGTCCTCATCAACGGAAACAATCTTGGGCTCATCTCCAACAACAGTTCCTGCAACCAGCTTTGAGGTTTCTGCGCTGGTAAGTTTGATGCTCATAGTGGAAGAATATTCCTCCGCAGATTCGGACTTGCTTTCCACGACAGCGATTTTTCTTGACTTTGCAAGGGTTGGGGCATTGACATAATTTACCCCGGCTCCCAGAGCCATTTCAAGCAGTCCTTTGAGTGCGGAAACTGTGAGAGGTCTGGTATCTTTTCCGGAGATCTCCCCATTGTATCCGATTTCTACCTTTTCGTAGTTGCCGTCTACAAGCTGGCCTGCAATTTTGCCCATAAGCTCTGCTAGCCTTATGTATGGGGCAAGGACTGCCATAGCTTCGGGTTTTACGGAGGGGATATTGATTGCATTCTTTGCAAGCCCGCCGGAAAGAACAGAAACAACTTCATTGGCAATATCGATTGCAACATTAACCTGAGCTTCCTGTGTGGAGGCACCGAGGTGAGGGGTTACGATAACGTTATCAAAGTTGAGGAGAGGGCTGCCAAAAGGAGGTTCTTCGACAAATACGTCAAGAGCTGCTCCGCCTACCTTGCCGCTCTCAAGGGCTCTTATCAGGGCTTCTTCACTGATAATGCCGCCGCGTGCGCAGTTAAGAATCTTGACTCCCTTCTTCATGAGGGCAAACTGCTCGTCATTGAGGATATTCCTGGTTTCCTTGATAAGAGGAGTGTGTACTGTGATGTAGTCAGCCTCTTTTGCGATCTCATTAACCGTAGCCAGCTTGACTCCGAGTTCCATAGCCCTCTTCTCGGAGATGAAAGGATCGTATCCCATAAGGTTCATTTCAAGCCCTGAGGCTCTCTTTGCGACTTCAGACCCTATCCTTCCGAGCCCTATAACTCCCAGGGTCTTGCCCTTGACTTCAACGCCCATGAATTTGTTGCGCTTCCATTCCCTGGCTTTCAGGGAGGCATTTGCCTGCGGGATATTCCTTGACATTGCCATCATCATGGCAATTGTGTGTTCTGCTGCCGAAATCATGTTTCCTTCGGGAGCGTTGGTAACGATAATTCCTTTCTTTGTGGCTGCATCCACATCCACATTGTCGACTCCGACCCCTGCCCTTCCGATAACCTTCAGGTTGTCAGCAGCCTCGATTATTCTCTGAGTAACCTGGGTACCGCTGCGTATTACAAGGGCATCGTAGCCTTTAATCTTTTCAACCAGCTCATCTTCCGAGAGTCCGGTGCTGACGTCAACATTAAAGTGTTCCTTTAGAATCTCCAAACCTTCATTGGAGAGTGAGTCGCTGACCAATACTTTCATGTCAATTTCTCCAGATAAATACGATAAACATGAGATGCAAAGTTTTAACAAAGGATACCAATCAACTTAATCACACTTAAGCGTTGTCACATGTTTTTAGATAGGAATTCCTCACTAATTCTTCATATTTTGGAAATTAAAGCCCGTTATGCAGGTTAACCTACAAGCCTTATAATCCCGATTTTCGGTTCGTAACATTGCCCTCCTGCAAGAAGAGAGCGGACAACTTCTTCTACTACCTCTTCGGGAACGCCTCTTGATACTGCAGCATTTACAAAAGAGGCGTAATCAACTCCTTTGCCTCCACCCATTTCCCTTAGAAGTTCAAGTACGAACTCCTTCTGATCAGCCTTGGCTTCTGCAGTATCTTCGGCTTCAAAATTAAGAGCTTTCAGCCCTTCCCTGATAGAAGCCCTGAGCTGCTTTGCAAATTCCTGGGGGGCGCGTTCCCTTTCAAGGATAATGGAAATCCCTTCAGCAAGCTCTTCGGAAACTCCCCTTTCAAGCAGGTATTCTCTGAGTGTTTCTCCGCGGTATCCGCTCGCAAGGGCATCCGAAAAAACCTCAAGCCTGTCAACTGTCTGTTCCGCAGTATCAACAACCCATCTGTTGCGGATTTCTTCATCCACCACATTTACCTCTTCTGCCCGGATAGAGATGAAAACCGAGCCTGGTTCGGGTTCATAAATCCTGGCTTTTCCTGTGAGAGCTATGAAAGCAGGAACTTGAGCCGTTGAAAAGAAAATAGAAGCATCAGGCTGGAACTGTCCTGCATATACCGTAAATGCCCCTGTAGGGTCAACTATTCTGGCTTTCCACATTTCGTTTTGCGTGCCTATGCTATCCAGTTCGGTAAGCACCCCGACTGCAAAGACACGGTTGAGAATAAGTCCCAGAGGGCTGATAAGAAGGTTAGGGGATTTAGAATCGGCTTCAGACGCAGGTCTTTCCGATTTCTCAAGTTCCCTACAGGCTTCAAATTCCTTTGCAAAAACCCTTTTTGCGATTTCCCGTTTAAGCAAGGCTTATCCCTCCTCTGGAAACCCCTGAACCAGGGTATTCTTCATCCAGTCCGAGCCTGCGTAATAGCTCAACAACTCTGACAGCCAGGTCATCTTCAGGCACCCAGGCGCTTTCTGCAACAAAAGAAACTCCATATTCTCCATTTGAAGAATTCCCACGCACTGCCAGGTAACGGCCTGTAAGAATTCGTCTCAGGTCTTCATAAACCGCGTCTTTAGAAATATCGGAAAACATGAGCTGTTCAGCTTCTTCAAGTGTTTTCCCGTAGATGACTTCTGCAAGTTCCCTTGGAAACATGACTGACATTGCCCCTGTCCCGTCATCCAGTACAGCTTTAATCCGCATGTCCCTTACGCCCTCCACCTTGCCGTGCACCCTGCAGTTTGCTTTCAGAACAACGCGACTGCACTCGGGACAGCGGGAAATTATCCCGGAACCCGGCCTGACGGAAACAACATTGCCTGCGGCAACTACATCGAACATGCTGTCCTTTGAGGCTATTTCTTCAATTTTCAGGAGGGCAGGATCTTTTGCAGCGGACTCGAAAGTGAAGGCAAGCTTTTCAGCTTCTTCAACTCCGACTGAAGAGACTTTAGTGCTGCTGATAAGATTGATCGAAGGCATTCCCCTGAACATGCGGATCTGAGCTCCTTCTATCCTGATTATGCTTCCTATGTCAATCCCCGGGAGTTCGACCCAGGCAGTAAAAGGCAGTCTGGCAGTCTCATCTGCGAGCACACCCGAAATCACTTTTGACTGCTTGCCCCTGACAGGGACTTCTCTGTGAGAAAGCCGGAGTATGCAGGCAACCGTGTTTACGGAAAAATCGGCAGCACCAATGTCAATTAATTTCTTTGCAGAGGTTTTGGAAAGTTCTGAGAGCTGGGGAATGGAAGAATCAGAAACTTTAGATACAAGAGACTGCTCTCCGATAGAGAGCCTGATCCTGTTCTGCCAGAGGCGGGTATAGGCATTTTTGATGTTGATTACATCTCCGACCGAGCCCGGCAGTTCTTTCCAGGAAGAAAACATGACAGAGCCCGTTTCGTCTGCAAGAACCCCTGTATACAGCTTTGAAGGTCCCGCCTGAACGCCTTCCTGAGGACGGAGTGCCTTTTCTCCAATGTCCAGGATTCTGCCTATTATTTCAAAATTCTTAAGCGAAGCTGAAAGATCTTTTACCTTCAGGACTTTTCTTTTTCCACCGAACTTACGGAGTATGGTCTCTTTTGCAACCTCAGGCGGGACATGAAAAGCAAGAAGCTTATCAAACTCTGCCCGGATGCCAGTCTTATCGATATCTCCAAGCGCCCTGGTTAGCTCTTCAAGATGGGGCGCAATCTTTTCATCCATTTTAAGCCTCCATTTGAGACAATAATAAAACGATTCAAATATAAGGGTTTTAGCTTTTAAGGACTTTAGGTATAGGACTTAAGCACTTGAAGTACAGAGCAATAGCAAAAAAAAGACAAAATAACTTTGGATTGAGAATTATGAAGAAACGGTGGATAGATTGAGGACGGTAGAAGAAGGAATAACTTCAGATATTATTAAAAATTATGCTCAAAGTAAGGGAAACAAGGAAAAAAAAGTAGATTACAAACGAGAATAATTGGCTTTGGAATAATTTACATTATAACAAGTGCAGTGGCGCAAAAATACCCCGCTGCTTCAAATGGGAAGCGCCACCGCAACTTTGATTTTTCTGCAGATCACAATTATTTATGACTTTTCTGAAATCGATTCCGCTATTTTGAATATTTCATCCTCTTCCAGGGGTACACCAAGGAGAAGATTAATATCTCCCAGCTTCCATCTCAACGTTTTTGCTTCCCCCGAAACATATTTTCCTTCTGTCCCATTAATCTTAACATCAGTACCGTTACTCATAAATATAGAATAGGTGGAGGCGTTCTTATATACGGTTTCAGTGAGAACAATACTGGCTTTTATGCTGGCTCCTTCCTTTGCATATATCAGTTCGACTGTTTCGTAATGACTATCCGGGTCCGAGGAATATTCACTGTTGTTGGTGATTATTGAATAGCTGAATTTATAGCCTTCAGGCAGGTATTCAGGAGTAAGGATTTTAAAACTGGCTCTATTTCTGGCTTCTTCAAGGCTCAATTCTTCATACGGCTTTATTTCCCCTAAATCAACTATTTTTGCGCCATCCGGGATTTCGAATTGAAACTCAGAGTCTGGGATCCCTGTATTAACTTTCAGGTCTCGAATTTCGTTTTTATCAGTTAGATTTCCATCGGCGTTATAAAACTCATACCTAAGAGGCATCCATGTTTCCTGGTCTACCCAGATTTTTATCTTAGATATCAGCTCATAATCCCTATCTGTTTCTTTCGGAATTATCTCCAGCAGATAAGCGGTTCTTCCATCTACACTCTCTACGCCAAGTAGTGTTACATTATGATCGTTCAGGAACTCGTTTATAGTATTAATGTAGTCTTCTTTCGGAGCCCCGGAATTATTCGGGAGTTTTTCTTTCAGGACCGTGTTCGTATCCTGGAAGTAACTCCACGCAATTTCACCATCCGATACATCGATCTGATCACCTTCCCCCGGTCTCGTTATAATTTCTTTGAACTTATCAGGTTTTTTGAACATATATTTACATTCGATTTCTTCAGTCTTTCCTTCGGCGTAAGAGGTCATATGCATTGTATATGAATAATCTTGAATGCTGTCCTGTTTATCCATCATCTGGGTCGCAATTTCTTCTGCACTCGGGTTTTCTTCCGTGCAGCCTGAGGCAAAGAGTGCTACAGCTATAAGTGTCAGCACAAGTATCGATTTGAACTTTTTTGTTATCGTCACGCTATTCATCCTTCAATACGTTAATTTTAAGTTACAGTTAATGATAATATTACTTCCGCTTATTATTGCTTTTACTTATTATTACTTCAACTTATTATTACTTCTACTCATTTCCAAGAAATTAGACAAAAAGCCTAAATATTTCCAAAAACAAATTTATTTAACTTGTATGTTTAGAGTTAGACAAACCTAAAAAGAATATTTAAGCTATGGAAACTACTTTTTGCCTATCCTTATTAACATGTTTGAAAAAAATAATTAAAATTGATAACAAATATACTAGATTTATATATTATTCTACATATCTCCAGGTTGTTTGATGGAGTGGACAGAAGGATTAAATAGTGTGGGATATTTCTATTTATTTACCAGAAAAAATATTAAAATAGAGTTTTAGACTTCATATCATAGCTTCAGTTTTACAGTCGGATTTACCAGAACCGACCAGTTAATAAACAAATTCCTATTTTAATCTATTATCTCTACTTTTCAAGGACAATTGTTCAGAAATTATGATTCCAAAGATATATCTTTTCAGACAAAATGGCAGTGTACCTAATTTTCTGTAAAATCACAAATCTCAATAAGTTATTGAGGAAGAAATTCAACATTAAAAGAACCAAATTTCATTCAGTATTCAATAATTTGACTTTGATTTTACAGCAAATTTGCAACATTGCCCGGACAAAATCCGAAGAAAAGAGAATTAGAAGCTTTTAAAAAGATAAAACAAAATGAAGGAATTATAAAGAAATGGAAGAGTAAAAGGGGAACTGATGATGGAAAATACAAAAGAAAGGAACCTACTGGCAATAAAAATAATAGCCGCACTTATTCTGGCAGTTATATTCACATCTTCTTCTGCTTCTGCAGCAAATTTAAAGGTAGATCCTTCAGTAGAAGGAGGCTATACTACAATACAGGCTGCAGTAGACGCTGCAAATGCCGGAGACACTATTTTTGTAAGTCCCGGAACTTATGTTGAAAACCTCAAAATAGACAAACAGGTAAGAGTCTGGTCAGACTCAAGAAACCCTGAAAATACGGTTGTAAAGCCAGCTGACCCTGCGGAAAGCGTTGTAGAAATAACAGCAGAAAGAGCAACATTCAGCGGTTTTGGAGTAGGGGATTCGGAAAAAGCAGGAATTTTACTCAAAGGGGCTAAGAACTGCTATATCAACAATAACAGGGTACAGAATGCAGAATATGGAATTCTTCTGCAGGATGCAGAGAGTAATGACATAAACGGGAATATAATAACCCTGAACGAAATAGGACTAAGGCTCGAAGGCTCTAAATCGAACACTATTCAGGATAACCTTATTGCTTATAACTACGGGCTCGGAGTTTCTCTGGAAGAAAGCAGCAGAAACATTTTCTTTAATAATTACTTCAAAAACGCCGAAAACGTAGAAGGCAATGCCGTAAACGCGGATAATAGCTGGCAGAGTACCCTTACGGTCAAAAGTAACCTTATCAGGGGTCCTTATATCGGCGGGAATTTCTGGGCAGACCTTGAGGGTAAAGGCTACAGCGAGACCTGTACGGATGAAAACAGCAATGGAATATGTGATGCTTCATATGCGATAACAGGAGGCGGATCGGATAATTCCCCGCTCTTCCCGAAAGTCCGGAGTGGTATTACAGCCCTGGAAAGCAAACTGGATGCCGAAGCTTACGAACAGGGCATATCGGCCAGAGAGAAAGCAGAAAATGAGACTATGGCCCCTGTAGAAAGACAAACAGAAGCAACTGAAGAAAAACCCCCCGAAGCGGAAGCTTCAGAAGAAAACGCAGCCCCAGCACCTAGTCTTGCAGTTACAGTTCTGGTGGTAGGAGCAGCTTATCTCATGAAGCGGAGAAAGTGAAGAAAAGAGAAAAATCAAGGCTTACCTGGGTGCTCCACAGAAAAACTGAAGGATATCCAACTTAACTTAACTAAAAATAAAGAGAAGATAATGGATTGTAGGGCCAGTTGCGGAAAAAGCCCAAGAAAAGCTAAATCTACCAGAACAAGGTAAAAACATCAATTTTCTCAGACAAAATCAAAGACCTCCACCGTCCATTATTATTAAATTTTTTGGTGGTTTTATTTAAAAATAATGGATAAAAAGCCCTTTTAAATATAAAAAAGGGATAAGAAGGCCAGTCAGTTAGATGGAGTCGTTCTTCTTACCCTTGATCCTATTTTTAATATATTTGGTTTAAATATGTCTGGTTAATACATTTGGTTTAAAATATTTACTGCTTTTTACTGTAATATATCAGGCTATATTACTTTATTACTTCCTGTCAAGTTCTTTACTATCAAGCTGACAGTGACTTTCCTGCTTTGCTGAATGCATATGCAGGACTCTTAATATAGAGCGTGTTATCGTGTCTATTGAATTAGTTGTCAAGAGAGCCATATCCGTACCCTTTGGCTACCCAATTCTCAACACTGTGATCGGATGGGCCCAGTATGTTTGTGCCTGATCCTACCTCAACGTAAGGGGACACGTTCCACATAACGTTATCATGAACGCTAATTGACCCTTTTGCATTCCAGTTTCCAATGCCTGCACTGCTGCTTGATCCTTTGTAATCATGCATAATGTTGTGATGGACATTCACATTTGTCAGTGTATTTTCCAGCTCAACACAGCACCATCCGGACCCTGCGCTACCTGTGAAGGTATTATGGTCAACCTCAATATTTGCGCAGTTGTCTACCCTGGCACCTGTGTTGGTCTGAACCTCAACATAACAGTTATACATTCTGGAATCCTTGGTGCCGGACAAAAATGATACGCCATCGTGTCCTGAGGACTGCATTCTGCAGTTATATACCTCTATTCCAGAACTCTTACTGATTCTAACACCATCACCATACAGATAGCGAGTAAGTAAGATATCATGTACTTTACTATCGGTTACAGATGTGAATTTTATGCAGTTTCGATAGGCTCCATGACCTCCATCACCAGGTCCGGTTGCTGTACTCTGAAATTGAAGATGGGATATTTCAACGTTAGAAACACCTGATCCGAATATATATGCAGGTGATCCTTCGGAATTGCAGACTGAACCTTTAGCAAAGATTATTGTACTGTCGCCTGCACCTTTCAGTACTACATTGGATTTCAAAATTATAGGTGCACTTATCTCATAAGTGCCAGCACTGAGGATAACATATCCAGGGTTGCTTGCTGTTGCTCCTGATGCTACGGAATTTATTGCGTTATTGATTGCAGTTTGGGCATCTGACCCGGAGGTCGGACTTACGGTTACTGTATTCTGTGCGCCTAACGCCGCGGGTACGGTTGTTAAAATAAGGCATGCTGCTAGGAATAGGGTTCCTATCTGTCTTTTTAGCATCGTATCACCTTTGGGTTGGATTCAGAATTTTGGGTTAACTCAAAAAACTATAGGTAACTATAGATCTCCAACAGCTGATACGGTTGTCATAATAAGACATGCTGTAAGGAATAGGGTTTCCTGCTTCATTTTTAGCATCGTATCGCCTCTGGATTGGATTTAGAATTTGAGTAAACTCAAAAACTCCAGGATGATCGTAAATCTTTCCCGGATATTTCTCAAAATTCCATATTACGTCGTACTCATAATGTTTTTCCGAACTATCTAATTAGACCGAGTATGTATTAAACATCTAATTATGCCGGATCTATACGGTAATTCAAAAATCTAATTACGTCTGCGTAATATTTTTGAATCTATCCAATTCGATTCTCTGCGTTTTGTGGGGCGGACACGGTGCAGAGGATTTTCATTCTCCAATTACATTATAGGGATCAGTCACTGGAGGTAGAGTTGAAATTAGAGTTTTACTTTATAGCGTTCAAACTTCGTTGCTGACCACAGGAATTTACTCCTTTGATCAACTATTATCTGCTCACCAATCAGACATCCAGCCAGTCGATTCCTGTGAGAAGTTTGTAGCTATTTAGTGTTTTGTTTATATTACTGAGTCGACATATAAGGTTCATAAGGGTTATATTATAAAAGATTTTGCATTTATATGAGAAAATTGGAAAGAAATAACATCAAATAACAAATAATGAACAAAAAATAGCAAAATTTAAGTGAATAACGAAGAAAGCTCAAAGTTAAAGGAAAGTAGATAAAAGAAAAAGGAAAGTAGATAAAAGAAAAAGGACAGTTCTCTACCCCTTTTCATTTTGAAAAATCACTTGTGGGCAAAGTACGCCACAACTTCTTCTCCGTTTACGGCGTCGATTCTGCAGAAACCGAAGCGTTCAAACTGGACTATTTTATCAAGCTCGGTCTCAATCCCACGCTCTCCAATTCCTTCGATATCGCCCTCAGGTCCGCGAACTTTTACAGGAATTCCGTCAATGGGTGCCCAGTGGATAATTTTCCCTTTTGCTTTTTTGAGGTCTTCGAGAGAGGTTTCGGAGCGTTTTACCCGCAGTGGAGAAAGAGATGTAATCTCAACGTTGCAGAGGTCTTTTAAGCGAAGGACAGAACCTACATTGAGTTTTTCGATATCTTCTGAACAGACAAGAACCTTATTTTCTATAGGGATTTCCCTCATTCCTCTTGCATGGTTTGTGGGGTGGCGGGGAACCTTTGCAACTACAGGCTTCATACCTTCAATTTCAAGTTCAACAGGGTCCCAGACAAAGAAGTATCTGTTTGCAATGGGGTCCACGATTTTGCGGTTCTCGGCATAGAGGGACTCCATACTAATGCTCACGTCAGTCATCCCGACTCCCATCTCAATCATGAACTTTTTGAGAGCTTCAGCCTGTATTCCGCGGCGCCTGATTGCACGGATTGTCGGCAGGCGGGGATCATCCCAGCCGCTGTATTCTCCGGCTTCGATAGATTTCCTAAGAGTGCTTGTGCTGAACTTTCCGAACTCATGAATCTTAACCCTGCCCCAGTGGGTTGTTTTAGGGTATTTCCAGCCAAAATATTTATAGATATATCCCTGCCGTTTTTCGCTGTCTATAAGGTCTTTGCCCCGAATAATGTGGGTCATACCAAGCTCGTGGTCTTCGATAGCGCCTGCAAAGTCAAGAAGGGGCCAGACAATATACTTATTTCCGATTTCAGGGCGGGGATGGGACATTTTTCTGATCCTGAATGCTCCCCAGTCCCGAAGTGCAGGGTCTTTGTGCTCTATATCGGTCTTTATACGCAGCACGGCCTGCTGGTCTTCGTATTCCCCGGCAAGCATCTTTTCCCAGTGCATGAGGTTTTCTTCAGGGCTTGCATCCCTATGCGGGCATGCCTGCTTGGCATCCTTTAATTGTTTGAATTCTTCCCCTCTACAGAAACAGACATACGCTTTGCCTATTTCGATGAGCTTTCTTGCGTAATCGTAATAGATAGGAAAATGATCTGAGGCATAAACAACCTGGTCAGGTACAACACCGAGCCATTTGAAGTCATCCAGGTACCAGTCATAGGCCTCAAGCATGGGGCGTTTTATATCCGGATCAGTGTCGTCAAAACGCAGGATAAATTTTCCATCATACATTTTCACATACTCGGAATTGACCACCATCCCCCTAGAACTGCCAAGGGTCGCAGGTCCATTGGGGTTAGGGGCAAAGCGCATTACAACTTTACCTGTTTCTGCCCCCGGAAGGGGTTTTAAGCCTTTGTCAGGCTCTTTTTTTACACTCAGAGCTTCTATAAGTTCAGGAGCTATTTCCGACAGGCGGGCTTCCCAGGCTTCAGGGCTTCCTTTAGCAATTTCGGAAACAATACTTTCAAGAGCAGCAGATACTCCACTGGGGTCAGCTCTTAACTGAGGGCATTCCCCCATAACTTTACCCATAACAGCTTTAGGCTGAGGGGCTTTTCCGTATTTTACAGCGTTTTGAAGGGCGTATTTTTCAATTATTTTAATATCTTCAGGATTTAATGTCATAGAAGCTTCTCCAGGAGTAAACCTTGATTTAACCGTGATTGTATGATGAGAATATTAAGTAAATCTAATCGTGTGTAGGTAAACCTACGGAAAGGTAGGCATTTCCAGATAGATATTGAATCTGATGATTGCGGAAAAAACATGTAAATAGGATTATAAAAAGTCACCGAACCCCTGGATTTCAGGAAAAGAACCCTGTAGCAAAAAAGCACACTCTGGAAGGGCCTTCAGGGTTAGAGCCTTTATTTTGGAATGGCAGCTTCAATTTCCCGGATACGGGATACTTTCTCATTGATCTTGCCGAGTTCACTCTCAAAGTCCTGCAGGAACTTAGGGACAGCATCCCCTGGAACAGCCCCCTGAGCTGAAGGTTTGATAAGGTTTGCCTGTTCGAGGACTCGAAGAGAATAGCGTACCTTATGGTTCTGCATCCCGGTAACTTCTGCAAGTTTAAGGATTCCTATGGGACCTTCTTCGATTACCTTTTTGAGTACAATCAAGTGGCGCTCTGTAAGGTCAAGCTCAGTTGCAATATGCTCAAGCAGCATCATACGACCTCGTTTCTAAGTGTTCCTATTCCCTGGATCTCAATTTCCACAGTATCTCCCCTATGAAGTTCTCCAACCCCGGAGGGTGTACCGGTAGCAATCACATCTCCTACTTCCAGAGTCATAATCTCGGTGATGAATTCGATAAGATAGGGAATGTCAAAAATCAGGTTTGAAGTGCTTGATGCCTGTTTTGTCACCCCGTTTACCCTGCAGGTAATGTTCGTATCTGAAATATCGATTTCTTCCGTAGAGACAATATAGGGCCCCAGGGCTGCAAATGTATCAAAACTTTTTGCCCTTGTCCACTGCCCGTCTTTTCGCTGGAGATCACGTGCGGTCACATCATTAAAGCAGGTATAGCCTGCAATGACATCCCCGGCCCTTTCGGCTGAGATGTTTTTACAGCGCTTTCCGATCACGACTGCAAGTTCGGCTTCATAATCAACCCTCGAACTGGATGGAGGGAAAATGATCTTGTCTCCATGCCCTATAACCGCAGAAGGAGGCTTTAAAAAGAGAACAGGGGTCTCAGGAATTTCCATGGAAAACTCTTCGGCATGATCCTTATAGTTCAGGCCGACACAGACAATTTTAGAAGGAAAGGAAGGGGGCAGAACACGAAGTTCCGAGAGTTCAAATGTCCCGGCAGAAGTTCCTCCATTGGGATATACCCGCCCATTCTCGATTTCTCCATAAAAAACGTTATCTCCTGACCTGAACCTTCCAATCATAGTTTTGCCTTCCTCGTCCTCTTTTTACGGAGCTTTTTATCCGCTTTCTTTCATTTTTTAAAAGGATATATCAAAACTTAAATTTTAACTCTTCGCCCGCTGGCATCACGTGAATATTTTCCGAGTTCCGAACCAATTAGTTGAACTCCTGAAAACACAGGTCCATCCTTACAGACCCTGAGTCCTGACTGATCAATGCAGCATGCCCCGCAGACTCCGATACCGCATTTGAAATAGCGGTGCAGGCTGAACTCTGACTTTTCCAGAACTTTCTTCTCTTCAAGGAGCCTGAAAACCGAAGCCATCATTATTTCAGGCCCGCAGACAGCAATTCTATCATAAGCTGCAACATCGAGGTTTTTGAGGGCATCGGTTACAAACCCTTTAACTCCTTTTGAACCATCATCGGTAGACACATATACCTTTCCGAGAGCTTCGAAGCGCTCTTCAAAAAGAAGGTCTCCTGCATTCCGTGCCCCAAGAACAGTATTCACTTCCGCACCTGCTGCAGAGGCTGCCTCTGCATACGGAGACAGGGGAGCAGCTCCGACCCCGCCGGCAATAATGAGTAATTTTTCATCTTTAGCAGGAAGAGTAAAGCCCTTTCCGAAAGGACCCCTGAGCCCGAAGGAATCTCCTTCTTTTAACTCGAAGAGTTTTGAGGTTGCCTCACCTACTTTCTGGACGGTTATGGAATTATTTCTGGAGAGCCCCATGGGAACCTCGTCCACGCCCCTGACCCAGACCATAACAAACTGGCCTGGCTCCATATCCTCAAACCTGTGGTCAAAGAAAAAAGTCCTGACCAGGGGAGATTCTTCAGTTATCTGTGTTATTATGGCATTAAGAGGAAGCATCAGACCACCTCGTGGGCAAGCCCTATGATTTTCTTTATATCCGAATAGCCTTTTCTCCTGAGGAAGGCTTCTATTCCCGAATCGATTTCAGAGAATACATCGACCCTGTCATATACCGCAGACCCGACCTGGACAGCTGCTGCCCCTGCCATCATCATTTCTACAGCGTCCTTCCAGGAAGAAACCCCCCCTACACCAATTACCGGGATTTCGAGAGCAGTGTAAAGGTCGTAAACACATTTGATGGCTACGGGTTTTACAGCTTTTCCGGAAAGCCCTCCTGAACGGTTTCCAAGCACAGGAAATCCGGATTCAATGTCAATAGCCATTCCTTTTACTGTGTTGATTGCAACAACAGCGTCCGCACCCCCGGACTCGGCTGCATTTCCGATGCATGTGATATCCGCAACATTGGGAGTCAGCTTAACCCAGACAGGGACATTAACAACGTCCTTCACTGCTGCCGTAACTGCCTCAACAAGGCAGGGATTCGAACCTATTGCAGCCCCGTAACCCTCAGCATGAGGGCAGCTCACATTAAGTTCGAAAGCATCAGGCTTTGAAGGAAGCAGGCCCTCGGCAACTTCAGCAAACTCGGAAGGAGTACCGCCAAAAATACTTGCAATCACAGGGGCTGCGGAGTTCTCTTTTGCAAACTCGAGCTCCTGAAGGAAGCCGGGATAGGAAGGATTCGGAAGCCCCATGGCATTTAAAAAGCCGCAGTCCAGCCTGATCATGCTCGGGTTTGGGTGTCCGGTCTTTGGGGCAGGACCTATTGATTTGGTCACAACTGCACCAGCTCCCCCTTCACGTGCGACCCTGCAGAGGGAAGCGCCGGTTGTCCCTAGCACCCCGGCTGCAAGAATAGTAGGATTTTTTAATTTAAGTCCGGTGAGAGTATACATTAAATAACTCCGTTTCCTGCCCACAGGCAGTTTCTGCATCAGTAGTCGTACGAATTTTCTGAACCGGATGCGTTTCTGGAAATCTGAAGGAGCGCTTCTTCAGCCAGCCTCCTGCCTCCCATTTCCACAAGCCTGTGCCCGAGTTCCCTGGCTTTCTCAATGCCACCGCGCATAGGGATAAATTCATCAATCCTGACAGCTTCCCCGCCGTCAAGG
Organism: Methanosarcina horonobensis HB-1 = JCM 15518; assembly: GCF_000970285.1. NCBI lineage: Archaea > Methanobacteriati > Methanobacteriota > Methanomicrobia > Methanosarcinales > Methanosarcinaceae > Methanosarcina > Methanosarcina horonobensis. The sequence continues at coordinate 4,471,942 of NZ_CP009516.1, forward strand.
GAAAGGACTTCAGCCCTAACATGAATTTCTGTTTTATCGGGTGTAATTTCAGCATACGAGCCTACGGGAGTTGTACAGCCCCCTCCGAGCTCTGAAATAAGGATACGTTCAATTTCGGTAGCAATCCGGCTCTCGGTATGGTCAAGCATGGAAACTGCGGCTTCAGCTTCAGTACCTGCTCTTGTTACTATTGCAACCGTACCCTGGTTAGGGGAAGGGCAAAAAAAGTCAGGGGAAAGGATTTCTCCTTCGATCTCCCAGCCCATGCGTTCGAGACCTGCTTTTGCGAGCAGAATTCCGTCATACTGCCCTTCTTTAAGTTTTCTGAGCCTGGTATCGATGTTGCCTCTGAGATCCTGGGTAATAAGGTCAGGCCTGTACCTCTTGATCTGGGCAGTCCTTCTCAGGGAACTGGTACCTATAATGGACTGTTCGGGCAGTTCGTCAAGAGGAGTCCCGTCATATGTGATCAGGACATCAAATGGGGTGTCGCGCTTCAGAACCGCAGCAGTAGGAAGAGTCTGCGGACGGATCGTGGGCATATCCTTCATAGAATGGACAGCGATATCGATTTCTCCTGCAAGCATAACATCGTCCAGCTCCCGGACAAAAGCCCCAACTCCTCCGGATACGGCATGCAGAGGGCGGTCAGTAAACCGATCTCCGCTGGTTTTTATTATCTTAATACTGGTTTCAACGCCCTGCTCTTTAAGCAGGTTTGCAACATTTCTGGTCTGGGCAAGCGCAAGCTGGCTGCCCCGGGTACCTATTATCATGTAGAATCCTCAAACGTTTTCAAACATAAGTTCTGAGAAACATAAGTTCTCAGAAGTATGATTTTTCAGAGATATAAGTTCTCAGAGATTTTCCATATAAGCTTCAAGGGTCTTTTCAATATCTTCGTCACTGTGGGCTGCAGATATGAAATTGGTCTCAAACTGGGACGGAGGCAGGAAAACCCCGCTTGCAAGCATCCTGTGGAAGAAAGCAAGGTATCCTTCCTTGTCACATTTCAGGACCTCCTGATAGTTATGAGGCTCGTCCCCGAAGAAGATCTTGAACATGGAAGCAATTCCGCATACATTGTAAGCAAGCCCTTCATCCTCAACGATTTCGGAAAGTACAGCTCTCATGTAGTCTCCTGTCGAATTCAGTTTTTCATGAACTCTTTCCTCTTTCAGGTAATCAACCATGGCAATGCCTGCAGCCACGGAACACGGGCTCCCGCTGAAGGTTCCTGCCTGGTAGACAGCTCCTGAGGGTGCGATCATTTCCATAATCTCACGCTTACCTCCGAAGACTCCTATGGGTAGACCTCCGCCCACTATCTTTCCGAGGGTGGTCATGTCAGGCACGACCCCGAAGTATTCCTGCGCCCCTCCCATTGCGAGCCTGAACCCTGTGATGACCTCATCGAAAATGAGAAGCACATCGTTTTCTTCCGTGAGTTTTCTGAGCTCTTCAAGGTATCCCGGCAATGGAAGAACAGGCCCTATATTGCCAAGCACGGGTTCTATGATCACTGCTGCAAGGTCATCCCTGTTCTTTTCAACAAGCCCGGTCATAATTTCAATATCATTGTATGGAGCCTGCAGGGTATGCTTCGTGAAATCTGCAGGAATTCCAAGGGAATCGGGTTCTCCAAGGGTCGTAGCCCCGGAACCTGCCTTTACAAGAACGGCGTCATGAGCACCGTGAAATCCGCCTTCGATCTTGATGAATTTATTTCTACGTGTAAAACCGCGGGCAAGGCGGAGGGCACTCATGGTTGCTTCCGTGCCTGTGGATACGAAACGGAGCATGTCAATGCTGGGATAATAGCTTGCAACCTTTTCAGCAAGGTTCACTTCAAGCTCGGTAGGTGTCCCGTAGAGCCAGCCCTTATCAAGCTGTTGCTTGATTGCTTCCTTTATTACCGGGTGGTTGTGCCCGAGGACAGCAGGACCGTAGGCGAGGCAGTAGTCAATGTATTCGTTTCCGTCAAGATCCCTTATCTTTGAGCCATCCGCCGACGCGGTATAGAAAGGATAGGGCTTGATTGCTCTCACCGGGCTGCTAACCCCGCCCGGAATAAGGGTTTTTGCTTTCTCATACATCTGTCTGGACTTCTCAAGTGTAACCTCAGATATCATGAAATCTCACCGGATGGACTTAACTTTGATAAAGGGGTGTAAATAGTTAAATTGAGTAACTGGTTAAATTTAATGGATTAATCAAAGTGAAGAAGCTTCGGAATAATTCCGAATTATAGTAAGCTCTGACTTATAGCAAGCCTCTGGATTAAGCTAATTCTCTTTTCTGTGCTCCTTACTTATCCTTATAACAGAGCCTTCCCCTATTAAGCAGTTATTGATAGAGGTAGTTATCATGACTGCATACAGGTAGTTATGATGATCGAATATAGTAATTATGATGGTTGCATACAGGCAAATTAACAGGCAAATTCAGAAACAAAATATAAAAAGGAGGGGAAAAGAAAAACCTGAATGAAACCCCTTAAAAACAGGAATGCATGGAAAAGAAACTGTTATTTCAACATTCGAGCAGCATCTTTTGCAAAGTAAGTAATAATGAAATCCGCCCCAGCCCTTTTGATAGAGATAAGGGACTCATAAATAGCTTTTTTCTCATCAATCCACCCATTGGCTGCAGCGGCTTTGATCATAGAATACTCTCCGCTTACATTGTACGCGGCTGTTGGCATGCCAAACTCGCTCTTGACCCTGTATATGATATCAAGGTAAGGAAGAGCAGGCTTTACCATAAGAATATCCGCCCCTTCTGCCACGTCAAGGGTTACTTCCCTGAGAGCCTCATCGCTGTTTGCGGGGTCCATCTGGTAGGTCGAGCGGTCTCCGAAGGAATAACCGGATTCGGCAGCTTCCCTGAAAGGTCCATAGAAACAGGAGTGGTACTTTGCGGCATAGGACATAATTGGAATGTTCTCAAATCCTCTAAAGTCAAGTGCCTGCCGGATTGCATCTACCATTCCGTCCATCATTCCGGAAGGAGCTACCATGTCGGCTCCGGATTTTGCATGGCTCACGGCAATTTTTCCCAGGACTTCGAGGGTAGGGTCATTAAGGACTTCTTTGGTTTCAAAATCAATTATCCCACAGTGCCCATGGCTTGTATATTCGCACATGCAGATGTCCGTGATCACCACAAGCCTGTCTCCGAGTTCAGCTTTGATCCTCCTTACAGCTTCCTGGACCACATCGGCTTCCCCGCAGGAAGAGCTGCCCTCAGCGTCCTTGAATGCTGGAACTCCGAAAAGGATCACTGCAGGAATCCCGAGGTCTGCAATCTCTTTTGCCTCATTTGCAACCTCGGAGAGGGGGAGGTTGTATATTCCCGGCATGGAAGAAATCTCTACAGGTGAATCGAGATTCTCGTTCACGAAAATAGGCATGACCAGGTCGTCCACGGATAAGGTGGTCTCACGCACAAGGTCCTTGATCTTCCCTTTTCTCAACCTTCTCAACCTGACTTCTGGAAACATGTGATCACTCCTGAAATTAAAAGTTTTACCTGTAAATTGATTTAGTTTGATTATTTTTACCTGTGAATTAATTCTGTTTTACGGTACGCTTTGACTTTAATCTTTTACAGCGTACTCCTCTTTAACCGCTGCCTGTTCTTTTGTACAGCCCGGTTCTATTTGTTCGAACTTTACCTGTTTTATTTTTTCAAGTTTTACCTTATCCTTTTCGAGGCAGAAGACCCTTGAGACCACATCAAGAAACTCTTCGTTTCCCAGTTCTGCAGCCTGACGGAGGACTTTGGTAGGTTCTGCCAGGATCTTGTTAACAATCGAATGAGTAAGGTCGTCAAGCACCTCGATTTCGATATCTCCTATAGTATGATATGAACTGAGTCGGTTGACTGCCTTTTGCCGCTCCCTTATGCGGACGTCATAGACCTGCTTGTAAAGCTCGGAAATCAAACGGTCGGCTTTCTGGCGCTTGTACTGGAGATTCAAAAGCCTGATCTCTTCCTGAATAATGGCTTCAGCCTTTTTTGCCTCTTCTTTTCGCATCTTCAGGGTTCTTTCACTTATGACCCTAAGGTTATCAATATTGCAGAGTTCGACGTTTTCGAGCTCCACAACGGATTCCTCAATGTCTCTGGGATTTGCAATATCGATAAGAAGTAGCTTTCTTTCCCTGTCATTTATGGCCTCTTCAACGATTTCCCGAGTAAGAATGTAATGGGGAGCTCCGGTGCCGCTGATCACGACATCAGCGCCCGGAAGGTAGTCCCTGATATCATCAAGCCTGACTGCGTGTCCGCCGAGTTCGTAGGCGATTTCTTCAGCTTTCTTGAAGGTACGGTTTGCAATGTAAATGGCTTCGATGTCTTTTTCGGCAAGAGCTTTTGCGACCAGGACTCCTATTTCCCCGGCTCCGATTACAAGCACGGATTTTCCCGTAAGTCCTCCGAAGATATCTTCGGCAAGGTCAACAGCCGCAGAGCCTATGGAGACCGAACCTTTATTGATTCGGGTCTCATTCCTGATCCTTTTGCCTACCTGAATAGCCTTATCAAAAGCTGTATCAAGAATCTTGCCGGTTGTTCCGGCTTTCTTTGAATAAGCATAGAGGTCCTTTATCTGCCCGAGGATCTGGTCTTCTCCTACAATCATGGATTCAAGCCCCCCTGAAAGCCTGAGCAGGTGTTCAAGGGACTCATCATGCCCGTAAAAGTCAATGATATGGGTGGAAGCTCCCATTTCTTTTGCAAAAGAGAAAAGTACACTGCTGCTCTTGGGGGAAACAACGTAGATTTCAACACGGTTGCAGGTTTTTAAGACGACGCACTCGTACACATACTCATGGTTGTACAGGTTATGGAGCAGCCCGTCCAGATCTCCGTGCCAGGCGGACTCCATTTCCTCAACTTTTGCTTTTTTATGGGATATAACCATACTTGAGATTTCTGTCACAGAGAGCCTCCGGATAGAGTGAATAAGGAAATAGAATGAATAATATAAGGAGTTGTAGATTAAACTTTGTCCGGAAATCCTCAGCCATTTTTCACCAAAGGGTTTCCATTAAAGGATAATTGTTCGAAGTTGTTAAAGATTGTTTGAGACTATTAGATGTTGTTAGAGATTACCGAAATCGTTAGAGATTATTCGAGATTACCTGAAATTATTGAATATGCTTCTTTTGCTGCCTTTTCATATGATTCTGAAAAGCCATTCCAGACACTTTTGCTTTCAAGGACTTTCCATAGAAGGGCTTTCCTTTTCTTCTGTTCTTTTACGTTCAGCTTGAGGTAACTCCTGAGTTCGTCCTGAAGCCGGATCATATCGGAATATGCAGGAGTTATCACACCTTCTATTTGCCTGCGGGTGTATTTGGAGACCGCAGGACTGTGCCCGAGGGTGGAAATCCCTATCACAAGGTCTCCTCTTTTGATGACTGAAGGGATTACAACACTACCTAAAGCATCCACCTGATTAATCAAAATATCGCTTTCCCCTGCAATATCAGTGATCTTCCGGTTAAGGTCGGAACTGCTCGTTGCAGGGATAACAAGAAAAGCACCTGAAATGATTTTCCTGAGTTCGGAGTCATCTGCTGCCGTAAGGTCAAGTCTTGACAACCTGATCTGTCCTGATGCCTCAAGTTCCTGCAGCCTTTCTGAAAAGTCGAGGCTGACAACAATGGTGTCCGCACAGCCGCAGAAAAGTTCAGCCTTGCGTTCTCCGACAGACCCGCCTCCGAAAATCACTATTTTCCTGCCTGAAAGGTCAAGCATGAGGGGGAGAAAGTTGTTTGCTTCAGCCATCTTCAGGAACCTCGAATATAAAATACTATACCTGGGATATAAAATACATCAATAAGAATACATTAATCAGTCAGCCTTTAAAGCCTAACTCCTGTTTTCTTGAACTCTTTTTCACTGAAGAAAAGGGTGTAGTCCTTAATTCCGGTAGCTCCCGAAATTTTCTCAGCCACTTTTTCGCAGTCTTCGGGGTTATAGGAATGGACCATTGTAAACAGGTTATACTGCCAGTCAGGATAGCGGGGGCGTTCATAACAGTGCGTAACTTCGGGAAATTCAGCCATGATATTCCCTACCGTTTCGATCTGCTCATCAGGAACATTCCAGACACACATTGCATTTGCTGTTATGCCTATAGCCCTGTGCCCTATTGAAGCCGCAAAGCGACGGATCTTCCCAGCCTTCTGGAGGTTTTTAAGCCTGTCAACAACCTCCTGTTCACTGATTCCAAGTTCGGCAGCAAACCCTTTGAAAGGAGAATGAGTGATAGGAATTCCGTCCTGCACGAGTTTGAGCAGTTTTACATCCGTTTTATCCATAATTTCACCTGATATCAAACTTGACCTGAATCTTAAACAGGTGCTTTGTAGGAAGATCAAGAAGAGGACAGCCTGTTTTCTCCCTAATTTCGCTGAGAATTTCCTCAAGCCTGTTTTTATTTGGAGCCGAAAGCGTGAACCAGAGATTATATTGTGCAGCACTCCTGAGATAATTATGGGAAACTTCGGGATACTCGTTAATAAAAATAGCAATTTCCTCTATGCGGGACTCAGGCACCTTCAGAGCTACAAGAGTACTTACACCCCCCATATTTCTCGTGCTGAGGACAGGGCCTACCCTTCTTACTGCCCCTTTCCTGTTGAGTTCACGCAGCCTTTCAATTACCTCAATTTCCGGAAGCCCGAGAATCTCGCCTAACCTTGCAAAAGGTTCGACTTCGAGGGGGACTTCCTGCTGGATAAAGTTGAGGATTCTTTTGTCCGTCTCATCAAGTTCTATTACCGGAACTTCCCTGTCAGTATGATCCATGTCACAGGAAAAATCGGCAGCCTCTTTCCGGAGCTGATCTTTTAAATTTTCAATGCCAATCATCTGGATCACTATTACTTTTTTCCGGGCCTGTATATGCAGTAAGGCTCTTCTTCGAGATAGTCGCCTGTAGCAGCGTAGGCTCTTGCCCTGCAGCCTGCACAGACTTTTTTGTATTCACATATCCCGCACTTTCCTTTAAGCTCTTCGGGATTTCTCAGTTTCCTGAAGACCTCGGAGTCCTCCCAGACTTCTTTGAAAGGCTGTTCCCTGATATTTCCGGCAAGTACCGGAAGATAGCCGCAGGGATAGACCTGTCCGACACTCGATACGAAACAGAACCCAGTCCCTCCAAGGCAGCCTTTTGTCATGGCTTCGTAGCCGTGGGTTTTTACGGAGATCTCGATGCCTTCTTTTTTTGCCCGCTGGCGCATGATTCTGAAATAATGAGGAGCACAGGTCGCTTTCAGCTGAATTTCCGATTCTTTCTGCATATCATAGAACCAGTGCAGCATGCGCTCGTAGTCTGCCGGGGAAACTTCATCAGACTCTTCTCCTCTGCCTGTGGGCACAAGGAAAAAGACATGGTAAGCAACTGCCCCGAGCTCTTTTGCAAGCTCAAAGGTCTTTGGGATTTCTTCAAGGTTGCGTTTCGAGATTGTTGTGTTGATCTGGAAAGGAAAATCCGCTTTCCTGAGGACTTCGATGCCTGCAAGCGTCCTGTCAAAAGCCCCTGGCATGCCGCGGAATTCGTCATGAGTCTTTGCGGTAGCTCCGTCAAGGCTGATGCTGAGACGCTGGACTCCGGCATCTCTCAATTTTTTCACAACCTCAGGCGTTAGAAGGGTCCCGTTTGTTGCGAGAACTACACGAAGCCCGGCATCTGTTCCGTACCTGGCAATTTCAAAAACGTCAGGTCTGGTAAGAGGCTCGCCTCCGCTCAGGATGAGGATAGGTTTTCCAAGCTCTACAACCTCGTCAATGAAATGTTTAGCTTCTTCGGTTGTAAGCTCGCCTTCGGGAACCGAGGAGGTGGAAGCTCCCCTGCAGTGCACGCAGTTCAGGTTGCAGCCCGCAGTAAGTTCCCATGCAATAAGCCGTGGTGAATTTGTCATGGCAATCATAAATTAATGGTTTATATTATGGAAGTCAGAGTTAGTGAATTTATAAATTCAAGATTCGGAGATTTGCACCATTAGAGAATTGAATATAGGTCAGGATCAATATGACTTAAAGTTAGTATAATTGAAACTTGAGAGGTCATATTAATAAAGTAATATTAATATTCTGCCATTTCAAACGGTGACCTGTAAAAAGAGAACAGAAAGTCAGGTATTTATCTGACTGGGACCCGAGTTTTTACGATTAAATAGTCAAACATCTGCCTGAACAGGGAGAAAAAAAAGGTAAGATCAGAAGTTGTTCAGGTTGATATCAGTTGCTGCCACCCTCCAAGTTGTTCCCACCTTAACTCTTCTCCATATGGGTTCGGATAATCAAATTCTCGTTCGAACACGATTATTGTCTGAACGTCGTACTCCATGTTATTTTCTAAATCGAGAGTAGTTTCGTATTTGAATGGTTTTCGGTACGTTAAAATAATATCTTCTTCATAAAGTAATGTGTAAGGTATTTCTTCGTCTTCATATGGTTTATATTCCCTTGAGAGTATCTGGATTCTGGTCGGGATAACATCAGTTTGTGAATTTTCAGCAAAACTGTATTCATAGGCCTGTTTATCTCTATAATTAATATCCGTTGACAGAGTAACCTGTGTATGTGTCTCATTAATTTTAGAGGAATTATACCAGCTGAAATCAGTAATTTCTACATTGTTCCCGGAAAGACCAGATTCAAACGGGAAGTACCAGGCAACAATTGCAATCAAAGATATTATAGTTAAAATGCCTAAGCCTATAAGGGCTTTTTTCAACAGGGATCTTTTCTGTAAGTAATATGCAAGACCGGCTCCTGCCAGAAGAATAAGGATATAAATTGGTATGGAGGAAGAAGGTAGGTTATCGTCTCCTTTTTTATTATTTAAAAAAATATTCTCCTTGATTAGTGTTGTTTTTGTTTAAATTTGAGTAGAAGTAGAATAGCCCATACTCATTATTAGAGCTAAAAGTATTGTTTGTAACAAGATTATTGCTGGAATCTCCGATTGAAATACCATTGGAATTATTAGATAAACTATTTATATCTAGAATATTTCTATCAGAAGATAGAAGATAGACGCCAGAGTTTCCATTTTCTATGAGAATGTTATCTTTTAAGTTATTTGACTCTGAGATCCATAAAAGAAAGCCAGATTGTTTGTTGTTACCAGCAATGTTATCCACTATTATACTTTCGAGAGAGACGGTTAGACAAAGCCCGTACTTGTTCGTGAAAAACTGGTTATTTGTTAAGTTATTGGCACTTGATTTCCTGAGAGCAATTCCATAGTTTTCATTATTACTGGCATTGTTGTTGGCTAAAGTATTTTGATTTGATAGATTCAGGTAAAGCCCACGTTTATTTCCAATGATGAGATTGTTCGTCAAATCATTGTCTTTCGAATTAATCAGATAGATTCCATGCAGAGTGTTTGCGAATAGAGTATTATTCTCAATGCTGCATCCGGAAGAGGTATTTAGAACAAGGCCATCCTGAACATTTGAAATGATATTATTTTGAACAAGCGAGTTACTGACCCCGTCCAATAAGATTCCCAAGGTTTGATTTTCACTGCTGTTCCCGGAAATTGTCAGGTTGGTTATTTCTACATTGTCTGATGTAACATGGATTATCGGTAGAGAAGAGAAGTCAGGGTTTATAATTACATCTTCCGGGTTGCGAGAAATAGAACCGATTTTTAATTGTTTATCGATAGTAAGAGTTTCCGAATAGTTTCCTTTGTAGATCAGGATTGAGTCATTTTCCTGTGCAAAGTTTATTGCTTCCTGTATAGAAGAAAAATTACTATTCTCATTATTAATATCCACCGTAATCGTAGTAGCAGATGCGCAATTGATTGTAAAAATAATCAGCAATATCGTAGAGATATTTTTAAGTTCCATACCATAACGTCCGGCATAATTACATAGGTAAAATAAGGAGTGAACTAAAAAGTTCACTTCAAACTTTTCATTTCATACTCTTATCCCAAGTAGTAATATCCAATTGAGGAGCTATCACTTGCTCCTATGTACTCATAGACATTTTCTTCGTAGTTGAAAGTAGTATCAGCTGAATTATACCAATACATCGTATTTGATCCAGTCCAAGTATTTGGATCATTTAATTGGAAGTATGGATTTACACCGTCGGAGTCGTATCCTCTAAGAACTACTGCATGGCAAACACCCCATCTGCTTTCTTCTATAAGAAAGAACGGTCTTCCGCGATCAATCATATCTTCAATTTGATCGATAGTATAGGAGAGTGATGGAGAGTGATCCAGTTCTTAAACCTTTGATTAAAGATACTCCTTGATGATCCAGATAATCTTGAGCTTGTCCAGCACTCATAGGAGCACAACCATTATAATCCCAGATGCTCCATATAGTTGGATGGTTACCGGACCAGTATTCTTCAAGCATTGCAGCAGAAGCCTCACCACAAGCTTGGCTTGCAGCATCGTAGTCTCCTTCTTCTGTGTATATCTCCCATTGACTTCTTTGAGGAACAGTCAGGAATTTACTGCTTTTGATTGTTGCAGTTGGACTAACATTTTCATACATACTGATAGATGATCCCAAGAGACCTATTTCACATTCAATTCCGTTCTTTACAACTTTCCCAACAATGCATCCGTTTCCATCTTCATAGAATTCTCCATGTAAGTTGTATTTTCCCTTTTTATCTTGAAGATCGACGTAAGTTGCGTACATTTCTCTCGCGCCTTCATAACGGGTCATTGTCATGTTGTCTACTTTAGAGTAAATAGGTTTGGCTCCTTCTGGAACATCCCATCCTATGAATACTTGAGTTGCTTCACCGGATAATTGAACTTTCTCCTCTTCTCCATCAAGTGGGATTATGCCCTCAAGAACAACAAAGTTGTTCTTATCGATGGTGCCTGATAGATAAGCTGTCGCTGATTTTTTAGTAGTGTTTGCTGTGCTCAAGTCAGTGATCTTTTTGTCATCTAGAGGAATTATCAGAACCCCATCTTTTTGATCCATTGTTAAGGTAACTTGTTTGATATCTGAGCTATCAGACAATGTTTCTTCTTGGGCGCTTACCATTGGTACAAATGCCATGCTTATCAGCAGCATTGCGGTGAGTAGCGCGCCAGCTCCAAATTTTCTGTTTGCAATCATTCTTTTACCTCGTGATTTTATTCCCGAGGCAAGAACAGACAAACCTTAAGTACCCTTAAAACTATCATTTCCTCACCTCAGGGCATGTGAAGTTCAAATGTGCTCTGGAAAGTTTGTTTGGACTTCACATTCAAAAATGTCTCATAACCTTCTCCTATACATTTATTACGATGATGAACTTTTCATCAGCCCGATTGACATTCATTAAACCAGTCCTCTTTTTCATCAAAAATGACGGAATTTCAGAGCTCTAACTGACATCTGAAATTCAACCCACTTTTAGCAAATAACCTGCATATTCTTTCCTTCACTTAGCTATAAAATTAACAAAAAAGGTGGCAATATACATGCCCTAACAAAAGAAAAGAATATATTATGTCAAAACAATTTAATAAGAAAGCGAGGAAAAAAATATATAGATGCGGCGACAGGAAATGAACGGATTCGAAATTTATAAGAAAATGGACGATGACGCTCAGGCAGTACATAGGTCAAGACTTCTAACAGAGATACTTCTATCGTTAAACGAAGAAAGCAGAAAGCTTTCCCAGTTATGCGAAATTACCGGGAGCACGTCCCAGGCACTAATTCCAAAGCTCAGGAGACTGGAAGCAGATCATTTGATAGAAACAAAAGAACGCGAATATTTCCTGACACCGGCAGGAAAAATTGTGGCTTCAGGAATAGCTGACTCTTTTGTAATATTTTGGGCGATTAATAAATTTAAGCATTTCTGGTTGAGACATTACCTCGAAGAAATTCCCAGTCCTCTGTTAAAAGAAATAGGATGTCTTCACGAGTCTGAAATCCTCAAGGATCGAGGCATGAAAATCCTTAATGTTTACAACAACCAGTTAGAAATGATTAAAGAAGCAGACCATATATATGGTATATCGTCTGTGGTAACCGAAGGATATGCTGATTCTATCTCTGAAAGAGTGAAAGAAGGAATCCCTGTTGAGCTTATAGTTTCTCTTCACGTTGCAGAAGAATTGAAGCGATCACCTTACGTAAAAAAACTAGCCACATTGAAAGGTTATAAGAATTTTAAGTTAATGCTTATGAACGAAGATATTAAAGTGGGACTTATTGTTACGGATAAACGTCTTTCTCTGAATCTGTACAAAAAAGAAGGTATTGAGTACGACATAAGCACAGGCCTGTTTAGTTCTGACTCGAAAGCTATCGAATGGGGAGAGAGGCTTTTCTGGTATTGTAAAGGGAAAACAGATTTCACAAAATTTCAATGGCGTAAAACTTGTCAGAGAATACCTGGATAATCATCTTCTAAAACCATTTCTATCTCTACCAGTTTCTATCTTTACCATTGTCGTTATTGGATACCTGTTTTCCCAATCTATAACTATGATAGCTGTGCTCCAACGATGTAAAGGTATTGAAACATTTGCTTCTTCAGTTCCATTATCCAGTGTAGTCCTGAATGTATACTCTTTCATATTAACAGAATGTAGAAGACTAGACGGCTTTGCCTCATAAATCGTTTCGTTTGGATGCAGCCTGTATGATTCTTTGAATATGGAACTGTTATGCGAGTCCAATACTTCTACAGTTACTTCATGGGCCTTTGTATCGTTATTTCTGATTTCAAAAAAATCAGGTAAGGCTGGACCGCCTGCAAGAAGCATCAACGCATAATAGCCCACAATTGCAACTACGGGTATGATCAGCAAGAGAAAAAGTATTTTTTTAAGACTTTGCATTTAAAATCCCTTCTATTATAGAAGAAGATTTGATATCTCCTTCAAAATCTCCAAAAGGAGTACTCCTACTCCAAACCCTTTACTATTTATCTATTTCACTTCTGACTATTTCCTGGAAAGCTAGGATCAGGCAAGTTTTAATTATTCACAAAGTTAACATAAACCCATGCCTCGGACAAGATATGGATCAGGATCAAATACACTCTGGAAGTCGTTTGAACTATATAAACTGTTTTTCTAACACATTCTATATAAATTATAAAGTTTTTAGTCAGATTGCCAGACAATTCATGCTTAATTTATGACTGTATATTTCAATAGTAATACTTCATATGACAGATTGTATGATACTTGAATGGAAGCATAGTGTGTCTATGGCTGCTGTCAGTATTTTCGAGGAGAGGAAAAAGCACCTAAAGATTTATAAAGGGCTTTTCTCCTGAAAACCGCGTTTCGGATCACGCCGGATCACGTCTTAAGTGTCATCTTCTAAAACTTCTTTAATTACAGTTTTTGTAGTCCATTCAGGCAACTCGTCAACCTTTTCAATAGATATCACCGTCCCGTTTGGAGTGTCAACAGTTATCATGCAAAATTCTCCACCGGTCATTTGTGAATAAGTTGATGTTACAGACCCGTTCAGTGAGTCAGCTTCCCTGTAGAGGTTTTCCAGAGAGTCATCCGGTCCGATGGTTTTTAATGTACCATTTTGCATTTCAACAGTTATTTCGTGGACATACCAGCCGTTAATCCGAATATATCCTATAGACTCCCCAGTTTCATTGAAAATTGCACCTGCACCTGAATAGTTCCCTTTTGTCAGGTTTTGAAAACCGCTATCATTAGCATATAAAGGAGGTGTTAAGAATAGCATCTTTACACCTTAAAAGACTCAACCCATTCCGGTCTTTCAGGAGGGTTATTGTTCAGCATTATCCTCCATTCTTCATCAGTCAACCTTTTTCCTGAAGGCTGCCAGAATTCATAATAACTCATTACAGGACCTGCTCCAAGAACGATCCTGCCGTCAGGCTGTTTATAAGCCACTACTATCAGATCCAGTTTTCCGGTCCCTTCTTCCAAAACGCTCCCCGAATTTGTATAGACATCTGCAACCATAACAGAGCTCTGGGCGTCACCATCGATGTCCTCAAGCATCGGAGCTATGTTCTGGTCGAAATTTCTAATGAGTTCATACTCTTCATCCGTCAGCTCTTTGTTTTCAAGTTCTTTAATAGAGATTTCCAGTAGTTTTTCAAGAGTGTTTTCAAGAGTTGAAAAATCGTTATCCGACTGCTCATCAAGTACTTTCATTTCGGCCAGCCCGGAATGTGCCATTTTTGTAAGAGCAAGCATCCTGGCATAGAATTCGGGAACCGGCTCCACATATCCTTGAACCGGTTTCTCCTCAGGCGGCACGTAGGGAGCACCTGTAAAGTAAGCCTGCTTTGCATAGAGGATAGTATCATGCCTTAGCTCGGCCCAGGAGGCAAGGGCGGTGTTAAGCTGCTTATCTTCCCAGGCTTCGGTCTGCATAAAAGTAGGATAACCCGCCGGATAACTTACAAGGAGAGGCTTTAAAGCATACAATTGAGCCCAGTAGAGATTTTTATTCCAATCATCTTCATTAAGAGCTCCAAATTCATATTCAAGAGATCGATAGCGCACTTTATAATCTTCGTTTTCGGAAATGCTCAGGTTTATAAGATGTTCTCTGGCTCTTTCAGAACCGAGAAGATACATTATATTCAGAGCAGGAGTACCGAGCTTATGGAGAATATAGGAGTCTGGGACGTATCGTTGACCCATGAACCTGAAACCTTTTGTAGCATCAAGAGTTTCGTTTTCAGTTTCGGAACTGCAAGAATTATTTTCCCTGTTCCGCCATAGATTTTCGGACCTTCATATTTTTCCAGTTCCACTTTCAGTGCCGTGAGAGTTTCGTTGTCGAAGCTTACTCTTTCTCTATCGTCCCCAAAAACAGCATCAAGAGCTTCTGCATATTCATAGGGCCCAAGGTCATCGGAAAAACCAACATAGAAAGCTGTTACATCGTAGATTCGATCCCATCTGGCCCGGAGGTTTTCGTCCCTGTCAAAATGGTCAGAAATTAAAAGGGCCTGAAAAGTCTGAACTCTTGCTTTCTTATCTAATTCTTCCAATGCTGAGCTTTCTGTCATTGATTCTTCTGTTGTTGATTCTTCTGCTGTTGATTCTTCTGCAGTAATCATGCCTGACCGGAGCAGCATACTTATTCTACCGTGCCACATCATGGCCTTGAAGTAGTTCATCAGTTTTTCAGAGGATGTGTAGTGCCCTCTTGGGACGTACTGAGAGTAATCTTCTTGATACAGGAAAATCGGGGAGGTCTCAAAACCTTCGTGAGCTTCTATCAAAGCGAGTTCAGCTTCAACGTTTTCTTTTACAAATGAAGGGACTTCAAAGCTATGTTTTTCGGAACCCTGATCCTCTGTAGATTTGGCTTCGATCCTGTTTGGATCTGATTTCCCTTCAAGCAAACTAAGAGCAACTGCAAAATATGCAACATTTCTTCTTGCAGCTTCTGTTACTTCTTCATCTGAATTGTTTTCTTTTGCCTCGTTATAGTCCTCTATGGAAGCTTCAAGAAAAGCTTTGTCAAGTTCCCAGAGCTTATCGTAAAACTCCTCTTCCTCGATTCTCTTTAAAGTCTCATCAAACTGGATATGGTAGAGATGAAGAAGAGAATCCGTTGTGACGAAGATCGGGACACCAGCCACTTTAAGGCTCCTGTAAGTCGCATTTACCTGCTCCGCTTTAAATCGATTATTAGTAACATCATTTTCAATTACAACAAACCCATTTTTGTACAGTAAGTTCCTGTTTTCGTTTATAAGGGGAATCTGTTGAGTGAAAAGATAATAATTCTCAAGCTCCGAAGCCTTTAGAGGCAAAGAATAAGCGGGGACATCAGCCTCAAACTGCAGGTTTTCTTTGCTGTAATATCTGGAAAAGGAGCTTTCCTTTTCAATTTCAAGGGTATTGCTCTTTTCAAAAAATTCTCTACAGGAACAGTTTCCCAGGTATTGTTAAACGAAACACCCAGTCTATCGGTCATTTCTTTCTGGCGTGTTTCTGTAACAGGGTCGCTATTGCTGGCGTTCAGGTTATCAGCCATTTCTTCCAATTCGGTTTCTTTTACTGTCCCGCTGCTGTCAATGCAGCCGGACCCAGAAACAAGTGTTATCGCCAGCAGGAAGATAACCATCAATGCATTTATTTTCAAGTGAAATCCCTCACATCTTGATTTTGATTTTAGTAAACAGGCTCAAAAAAGAAAGTGAAAAAAGAAGCTACTGAGAATAGTATCTTTTATCCCCTAAAGGATTCAACCCATTCCGGCCTTTCAGGAGGGTTATTGTTCAGCATTATCCTCCATTCTTCATCAGTCAATCGTTCTCCTGAAGGCTGCCAGAATTCATAATAACTCATTACAGGACCTGCTCCAAGCACGATCCTGCCGTCAGGCTGTTTGTACGCTACTACTATCAGGTCCAGTTTCCCTGTCCCTTCTTCCAGAACACTTCCTCCCGGACCTGTATAAACATCTGCAACCAGAGTGGACATCTGGGACTTTATATCCACATTCTCAAGCATTGGGGATATATTCTGATCGAAATTTCTTATGAACTCATACTCTTCATCCGTAAGCTCTTTGTTTTCAAGTTCTTTAATTGAGATTTCCAGCAGCCTTTCAAGGGTGTTTTCAAGAGTTGAAAAGTCTTTATCCGACTGCTCATCAAGCACTTCCATTTTAGCAAGCCCGCTATGTGCCATTTTTGTAAGAGCAATCATCCTAGCATAGAACTCAGGCACTGGCTCCACATAACCCTCCACAGGCTTTTCTTCCGGAATTTGGACAGAACCTGTGAAGTAGGCCTGCTTTGCATAGAGAATAGTATCATGCCTGAGTTCTGTCCAGGAAGCAAGAGCTGTATTAAGCTGTTTATCTTCCCAGGCTTCGGTCTGCATGAAGGTAGGATAACCTTCTGGATAGCTTACAAGAAGGGGCTTTAAGGTGTATAATTGAGCCCAGTAAAGGTCTTTGTTCCAGTCTTCTTCATCAAAAGCTCCAAATTCTTTTTCCAGAGATAGGTGGCTATTTTTATGTTCTTCACTTTCAGAAATACCCATGTTTTTCAGGTGCTCTCTGGCCCTTTCAGAACCGAGAAGATCCATGATGTTCAGGGCAGGAGTACCGAGCTTATGGAGAACATAGGAATCAGGGATGTAGCGTTGACCCATGAACCTGAAACCTTTTGTAGCATCAAGAGTTTTGTTTTCAGTTTCGGAACCTGCAAGAATTATTTTCCCTGTCCCGCCGTAGATTTTCGGACTTTTATATATTTCCAGCTCGGTTTTCAGTTCTGCCAGGCTTTCATTATTGAAACTCACTCCATACCTATTCCCCCCAAAGACAGTATCCAGAACTTTTGCGTATTCATAGGGCCCGAGATCGTCGGAAAAACCGACATAGAAAGCCGTTACCTCGTAAATTCTATCCCACCTGTCTCTGAGGCCTTTGTCCCTGTCAAAATGGTCAGAAATTAAAAAGGCCTGAATAGTCTGAATTTTTGCTTCCTTTTCCGGGTCTTCTGAAGAAATCATTTCCGGCTGAAGTAGCATACTGATTCTGCCGTGCCACATCATAGCCATAAAATAGTTCTTCAGTTTCTCAGAGTGAGTGTAATGTCCCCTTGGGGTGTACTGAGAGTAATCTTCTCCGTACTTGAAAATTGGAGATATTCCTCCCTCCTGTTCCTCTATCAGGTGCAGTTCAGTGTCTACATCTATTTTTACAAAAGAAGGAATTTCAAAACTGTATTTTTTTGCTTCCTGAGAATCGAATAGTGCAATTTCCCCAAAATTCTCCCATGATTGCCCTATCTGGTCGGATTTCGGTTCAAGAAGGCTCAAAGCAACCGCAAAATATGCTACATTTCTTCTTGCAGCTTCTTTTTCTAGTCCTGATGCACTGTCATAATCCTCTACGGAGGCTTCAAGGAGAGCTTTGTCAAGTTTCCACAGCTCATCGTAAAATTTCCCTGATTCCGCCCTTTTTAGCGTCTCATCAAACTGGATGTGATAAAGGTGAAGAAGAGAATCAGACGTAATGAAAATAGGAACATCAGCCACTTTCAGGTCTCTGTAAGTATCATTTACCCGTGTGTTCCCTGCTCCGGGCAGGTTTTCAATAGCCCGATTTTCAATTACAACAAACCCATTTTTGTACAGCAAATTCCTGCTTTCGTTCGTCAGGGGAATATTTTGGATGAAATCACCATAGTTTGAAATTTCGGATGCCTCAAGAGGTAAAGAATAAGTGGGAACGGAAGCTCCAAACTGTAGATTTTCTTTACTGTAATATCCAGAAAAAGAGCTTTGCTTTTCAAGTTCAATAGTATTGCTCTTTTCGGAGAAATTTTCAACAGGTGAAGGGGCAGAGGTGTCATAGAAAAAGGTATCATTGGATATATTATCCAGGTTATCTGTAATCCCTTCCATGCCGGTTTCTTTAACTGGTTCACTACTGCTGTCAATGCAGCCTGATCCAAATATCAATGAAACCATCAGTAAAAAAATAACTATCAATTCACTTATTTTCAAGTCGGATTCCTCACATTTTGATTTTAAAAGGCAAATTCATAAAAATAAAAATTAAATAATAAGAAAATTCAGGCAAGATATAACAATTAGAGAGTAACAGGACTAATTTTTTAATATAATTACTCCGAAAATTAACAATAATGTTGCACATAACCCAATTGCTACAACATGGTTGATGTCCTCTATTGGAAATGCAGTGATTTTTCTGTCGTTTACTTGAGTAGAGAAATTTAATGTAGAATTTTCTAATCCACCACTACTGCCTGAAACCTAGCTGAAGGACTGAAAATGTGAATCGTCATAAAGGTAATCAAAACGGACCATGCCTTTCTTGTTGTAGAACACAACGGAAACACCATCAAGACCGGCTTTAATCGCATGTTCTTTCATAATATTGCAAATTTCGTTAAGTTTATTCTTTGAATAAACCGTTTCCTCTTCTTTATAATAAAGTTCTATTGGAAAAACTTCATCCATCATCTCTGAACCGTAGGAAATTATCGGCCCTTCAGGGTAGAAGTATGGCTTTATTTCATCAAGAGAACTATTTTTTATAACTTGTAAGGATGAAGAATTAGACAAATAATAGTAAAGCACCGGAAATTCAACATCTGTCAGTTGAACAACGTTCCTGCCAAATGTAGAATTACTTTCAGGAAAATAGAACATTGCCGGTTTATTCCAGAGACAAAACATAACCGGGACTTCATCAAGTCCGGCTTTAATCGCGTTATTTTTTACAATGTTGTAGATTTCTTTTAACTCATTTTCTGAATAGATAGTTCTACTACCTTCATAATCATAGAGTTTAATCAAGAAATACCCGGGCATAGGACCGGATCCGTAATCGACTATCGGACCATCAGGATAGAGGTAAGGCTTTACTTCAAAAATAGAACTGTCTCTTACATCCTGCAGGGTTGAACTGAACTCAGCCAGCTGAGAGGTGTTTTTAATTTCCGGAACACTTCCATACGCTTTTAGCACACTGGGGTCGTATATCTTACTTTCAGGATCAGTACAGTTTTTAAGAGATTCTTTACTTAACTTTGAGAGCAGGGAGATTATTTCCTCCGGGTTATCGTGCCAGGAATAGTATGGCACATTATACATGGGTATTTCTGACCAGTGAATTGTTTTCTCTGTAATTTCATCCTGGTCAGGTAAATAGAAACTATCTGCAAGTGCAGGTTCTGAAAGCAGGATTAGAACCAAAAAAACAATAAGTAGTCTTAATGGTTTTCTACTCATATTATCACCAAGATTCCCCTGAAATTGAAAAAGTACGAAAGTAACTATTCAAATTTACAAAACTCCTCCACCAGTAGTCCCTATGCTTCAATAATCATCCTTAGTTCCGTAATTCCTGTTTACCATGCCTTTGACTCTATCCTTTACTCCAGAGGCAGGATCATGCAAGCCTTAAGAACCCTCAAAACCGGCATAGCCATGTCTCTGAAAAGTGGAGTTCAGGTGAGTCTGGAAAGTATATTTGAACTCCATAATTGATTTTTAACAGACTCTATATAAATTTTCTAGCCAGATCATCAAACTGACATTTTTTCGTATTCTTTTAAAGTACGAAATTATTTCCTGATCTTCGATTGTTCGAGACTATGGACAGAAAACTTATAAGGCTATAGTTACTGCAGGTGTTTTTGACAGTGCAAAAAAAGAAATTTCATGAGTCTACAACTATTTACATCGAAATTCAAGCAAACTCATCTGAATCAAACGACTACGTGCCGGATTATCTTTAATAGGATTAAAAAAGTAATTTGCGGCGGAAAGTACATGATCAGAGTAAGTTATGAAAATCAAAGCCGCAATTGTACGTATTTCCTTTATTCCAGCAGAGTCCTTGGATTAATAAAACCGCTCCTGAGCATATGGTCAGCAAGGGCAAGAGCAACCATAGCTTCGGCAACCGGCACCATACGCGGGGGAATCGTGGGGTCGTGCCGCCCTTTGATAACGATATCAGTGTTTTCCAGAGTTGTAAGGTCAACGGTTTGCTGAAGTTTGCTAATGGAAGGTGTGGGTTTTACTGCCGCCCTGCAAACGATATCCAGACCTGTCGAAATTCCTCCAAGAATCCCGCCTGCGTTATTGCTTGGACAGGTGATTTTTCCGTCCTCCATGCGGAAGGAGTCATTCATCTCACTTCCACGCATGCGGGCTGCCTCAAATCCGGCTCCGATTTCAAAGCCTTTGACCGCGGGGATACTCATAAGAGCTTTTGCAAAGTCTGCATCAAGCCTGTCAAATACGGGTTCTCCAAGGCCTGCAGGCACACCTTTTATAATAAGCTCGACAATCCCGCCGACGCTGTCTCCTTCCTGCCTCAGCGCTGCAACCCTTTCAAGCATTTTCTTTGCAGCTTCTGGGTCTGCGCAGCGAACAGGAGTTTTTTCGACATTTTCGAGGATTTCTTCAAAAGAGAGAGGTTTTGCCCGGATCCCGCCGAGTTCGAGCACGTGCCCTGCAATCCGGATACCAAAATGGGAAAGTAGAAGCTTTGCCAGGGCGCCGCCTGCAACCCTGCCTATAGTCTCGCGGGCTGAAGACCTGCCTCCTCCTCGATGGTCTCTTATTCCGTATCTTGCCATGTAAGTAAAGTCAGCATGTCCTGGGCGAGGGGTATTTTTAATAGCATCATAAGAAGAGGATCGAGCATCAGAGTTCCAGACCAGCATGGAGATGGGAGTGCCCGTGCTCATGCCTTCGAAAATTCCGGAAAGTATCTCCACCCTGTCAGCCTCATTTCTCGGTGTGGAGACTTCACTCTGCCCAGGGCGCCGCCTGTCCAGTTCTTTCTGGATGTCAGCTTCTGAAAAAGGAAGCCCTGCAGGCAGCCCGTCAACCACGACACCGACAGCCCTGCCGTGAGACTCGCCCCAGGTCGTGATTTGAAACATTTGCCCGAAAACGTTTCCAGCCATGCATCTTAACTGGTTTTTTTGGTATTTGATCCTTGGGGTAAGGCGGGCTCAAGGTGCACAACCACATCAGTAACGTCCTCGTATTCGGCTTTCAGCATTTTGCTTACTCTGTGAGCAATAAGATGGGCTTCTTCCAGAGGCATGTCAGGCTGTACAAGCACATGCATATCTATTCGGATATCCCCCATTCCTCCGCGAGTCCTGATCTTATGGCAGCCCAGTACTCCTTCAACCCCCAGGGCAAGTCTGCATATCTCTTCTTCCTCAAGCCTGGACATATCGAGCAGGACCTTTGAGCTTTCCTTCATAATCCGGAACCCGGCCCTGAAGATAATAAGGGATATAAGAAGAGCAATTACAGGGTCAAGAAGAGGAAAGCCCAGCCTTACGGCAGCCAGGCTTACTATTACTGAAAGAGAAACATAAATATCGCTTTTTGTATGTAATGAGTCAGCAATAAGGACCTGGCTTTTCAGGGATAAACCCTGTCTGTACTCATAATGAGTAACCAGATAGTTAATGCACATCGTGCCCAGTATAATGAGAAAACTGATAGCTGTTACCTCAGGTACACTCCGGACAAGAAAACGGTCAAATGCATTCCGGAAAATCTCAAAACCCACATAAAGAAGGAGCAGGGAAATAAAAATAGAGGCTACCGTTTCATATTTATGGTGGCCGTAAGGGTGCTCTTTATCCGGAGGGCGTGCTGCAATGAAACTTCCTATTAGTCCTACAATGTTTGAGACCCCATCGAAAAGAGAATGATAACCATCTGCGGTCATACTGAGAGCACCGCTCAGGGTTCCGTAGATAATTTTAGCAAAAGCTACGGCAAGGTTCAGGAAAAGTACAAGCACAAGAACTCGTTGGACTTTTTTAAACCTGTGTATCACCGGATAACATCCCCTAACTTCAAACCGCAAAATCAGGAAAGAAAACAAAAATCAAAGGCTATGTAAGCCAGAGATAATGCTATTATTGTATACTAACTTGCGCTGTTTTATATTATAATATTCTGCTGTCATTAAAATGCAGATTGTCCACTGTTAAGCAGTTAATATTTTGGGACTCTGGTTTTCTAATATAGTTGAAGATTAAACCTGAAGTGATCGAAACCTATCGGGCAGTAGTAAATAGTGCCTGTCAAAAAATAGAAAAAAGAAAGTTAACAAATAAGTTGGGAGTTAAAAAGGACAAGAAGGGAAACAAAAAAAGAATATTTCAGCAGCCTGCACCTGTCCACAGCATGTAAGCTTCAACTATTTCCTGCCCTTCAAGGAAGATAAGCCCGTGATCTTTGCCATATTCTTTAGATTTTTCTTTTGAAAGAGCTTTTCCGCTCTCATCGTCCAACATCTCACAGACAACCATTGCAGGGGTGATTCCTGCCATCCGGGCAAGAGCGACTGAAAGTTCGGTCTGACCCATACGCTCATCAAGAAGACCTTCGGCAGCCCTCAGGAGAGCCACGTGCCCCGGAGTTCTGAACTCGTTTCCAAAACGGACTCCGTTTCCTGAAAGGGATCCTTCTGTGATTTCTCCTATTTTCCTGATTGTAAGAGCTCTTTCAATATCAGGAATACCTGTCCTTGTATCCCTGTGGTTGACCCAGAGAGAGAAAGAAGAATGTGAATCGTATTTAAGATCCCCGTCTTTTTCAACTACTTCTCCAAGGGAGTCGCTGGTTTTGCTGGCTTCTCTGACAAGTTCTGCCATAAAGGGTAATTTGAGCTGCTTTGATGCCACAGGGTCCACTGCAACGCAGATAAGCCCGCCTGCATCTTTTCGCATCCACTTCACATCCGTGTAAGTGACAACCTTTGCAGGGATTACAAGATCTGTTTCTCCTTCCCTGGAGTCCGAGTCATAGATCTGGATCATTTTCCCGGCACGCAGGGCTTCCAGCGCCCTGTTGATGTTCTCGTTACCGTACTTCAGGCATTCGTATACCGTGCTCTCACTCATTACTGTCCCTCCGTACCCTGCTTTTTTAGCCTTGTCACAATTTTATCTCCGTCTTTTAATTTCAGGGCATCCCTGAGTTTTACCGGTGCAATAATCTCAATTAAATCTGAAGGGTAATGCGTCCTGTCAGGGACGACAACAGCAGCCTCTATGCCCCCTACTCTGACAGGATAACAGTTTCCACCCCCGAAAGTGCGTTCCCCGTCATTGAAACCGTCTATCCGGACAGCAGGCATTTCTCGCAGCCTGTTTCGAAGAGCTGAGCTGTTTTCCGAAAGCTGCACGTTAAGGGTTCCCGGAAAGGGTACGAAGTGCAGTTTTTCTTCAAATTGTTTCCTGTATCCGGGGATGTTTATATAGTACTGACCTTCGCCAAGGCCTTTAAGCACGTTTCCTTCTAGTTCCAGAGTATCGGGCTCTGAGGAAAATATCCTGCTGTATTCAACATATTCGTTCTTTAGGATTTCAATCCCTTTTTCTGTCATTTTTATCAACTGGCCACCGGGAACTATTTTTCTTTCAATTAGCCGCTCTTCCTCAAGCTGTTTTAGCTTTCGTGCTGCGGTTTTGGAACTATCCCCCGTATGCTTGTGAAACTCACTAGAAGAGACCTTAACAGTTTTATTTACTGCCCCTCTGAGGGCAAGTTTCTTCAGGTATTCAATGTCCGACACGCTCGGCACCCATATTGCCTTAATTTTGAGATGCGTCTCAATTATGAGATACTAGACTACGCGTTTCAATATAATAAAACTTTTGATATCGAGCAGACTGATAGGAAACAGGAAGCAGTATTCCTAACATGCATATAAAAAGCTTTACGAAACTATTAAGTAGAATAAGAAGAATTAAAAAATCAGACTTGCCATGACACAGCATATCAAAATAGAATGTCCCTCATGTTCGCCTGAGGAAAGAGTCTCGCATGAACTGATAAAACTTGGAATAAGCCCTCTGGTGCACTGCCTTGAGTGCGGGCTTGTTTACGTTGCCCAGGGGATAAAAATTCCTGAAAAAGTAAGCGTAAGGGTCTTCGTAAACAGGATAGAGCAGCCCTTCACCCGCTGGGTAAAGCTGAGTGCCGGAGAACTTCTATGCGAAGATGAAGAAATAGTCCTGGATAAAGTAAAAACCGGCGACGGCAGCCCATTTGTTATAACTTCGCTCCAGGTTGGAGTAAGGAGGGTTTCTTCTGCCCTTGCTGAGGAGCTTGACACAATCTGGGCAAGACCTCTGAACGAAATTACTTTCGCAAAGAGAAGAAAAACAAGGCAAAAACACCCGATATCCTCTGAAAACATGACATCCGTAGCTGGAATTTCTGTTCCTTCAGAATGCTTGAAAGCAGTCCAGGAAAGCTGATTTATAAACAGGCGATTACAGATCATAAATCCTTAATATAGTGAAATTCTGCTTTTGCTCTTGCTTTTTTATTTTCCTGTAACTTTTTTTCTTCCTGACAACTCCGGCAGAATACATTCTGGAAAACATCACCGGAGAAGTTAAGTATTTAGTATCTTGAATCCATCTATTGATTAGACTATGATGAGAGAAATTGAAGTGGAGTGCCCCTCATGCTCTCCGAGAGAGGAAATAGGGCACGAGGTCCTTAAAGAAGGACAGAGTCCGCTTGTCCGCTGTCTTGAGTGCGGACAGGTACATGCAGCGAAGATAAAAACCCCTAAATCAGTCAGTTTGAAGGTTATAGTAAGCAAACAGGATATTTCGAATACCTACAAAACCGAACTCGATTCCGAGACTATCCTTCAGGTAGACGACGAACTGGTTGTTGACGATGAAGAAACAGGTGTAGTCTGTCCTATCCTGATTACAGCCCTTGATGCGGGAGGAAAAAGGGTCAAAGTAGCTAAGGCAGAAAACACCGAAACAATATGGGGGAGAGCCATCGATGAGGTGACTGTAAAGTTTTCTGCACAGGAAGGAACTGAAAAAACAGAGGTAATTGAAAAACGCGTTCCTGGAGATTACGAATTTGTTGTGGGAGCGGAAGAAAAAGTTGGGAACACCCGCCTTTTCATCAACAAAATAAAAGTCAGAGACGGAATATTCAGGTCCAGAAAAGGCGATGTCGTACTTGCAAAATATGTGAAAAGGATTTTTGCCAGAAAGAAGGGGGATGGTTCTGGTCAACGCAGTTTCAGAAAAGGACCGTGGTGAGGATAGAAAAAAAAGAGAAGAAGAGAGAGAAGAGTTCGAAAAGCTCCGCAAGCTTCTTGTAGAAGGGCTTGAAGGTTTCGTACTGGACGAAAAAGTGCTCAGGGCCATGCTCCGTGTTCCCAGGCACATGTTTGTTCCGGAATATGAGCAAAGGGCAGCTTATACGGACAGGCCCCTGGAAATCGGCCATGGGCAAACGATATCTGCCCCTCATATGGTTGCTATCATGTGTGAAGTCCTAGAGCTGTCTGAAGGACATAAAGTCCTGGAAATAGGGGCAGGTTCCGGATACAATGCTGCAGTGATGGCAGAGCTTGTAGGAAAAACCGGGCATGTTTACACTGTAGAACGAATAGATTCTCTTGTAGATTTTGCAAGGAATAACCTGAAGGAAACAGGGTATGATAACGTTACAGTATTACTTGAAAATGGGTCAATGGGTTACCCCGAGTATGCGCCTTATGATAGAATAGCTGTAACATGTGCAGCACCCTCTATTCCAGAGCCTCTGCTGGAACAGCTGAAACCCGGAGGTATACTGGTAATTCCTGTAGGAAATTATTCGCAGGAGCTTATAAAGGTTAAAAAAGATAGTAAGGGCAATATACACAGGAAAAAAAAAGGCGACGTTGTTTTCGTACCTTTGATTGGTAAATATGGCTTCCGAAGAGGTTAAGACTGCAAAAACTGTCGCTGAAAAGAGATACGAAATAAGTCTGTAGGAATCTTCTTTAATAAATTAAAAAAAATTAAATAAGGTATTAATAAGTGTGAAATTAACTACTTGATATGGACATCGACATATACGAGGACTTTGAAGAAATTCGTGTCAAAGATGTATATATAGTCGACGTCTTCAACGACCCCACACCTGTTGTACTTCTTGAGAATTTAAAAGGTGAGATGCTTCCGATTTATATCGGGCATCTGGAAGCCCTTTCAATAGGAAATGTGCTTAAAAATATCTCTCCTCCTCGCCCCATGGCGCACGACCTGATGGTCAATATTTTTGACCGCCTGGGAATTAAAATTGAGGGCGTAATGATCGATGACAAGGTGGATAGAGTATATTATGCCCGCCTTCTGGTAAGAAAAGATAATAACATAATGCAGTTTGATGCAAGGCCAAGCGACTGCATTGCCCTCGCTCTCCGGGTGGGAGCTCCGATAAGGATAAAAAAGAAAGTGCTGGAATGTTCCGAGATAGAGATGTCCAGACTTGAAGGGGCACGAGTGATGAACATTTTTGGTTAAGTCCCGGCGTCTTTTGCATAAGTTCTGGTTTAGTTATCTATCTTTGCCTTACCTTAAGTACTCCATTTCTGCCTCTTCTAACAGCCTCCGTCTTTTCTAACAACTTTTATCACTTCCAGCAGCCTGCCGCCTTTTCGACATTTATCGGTTTAATTTCAATAAGCTTTTAATAACAGTTAATTTCATTATCCCTTAGATGCTCACCAAAAGAATCATACCATGCCTTGATGTAACCCTTGACAGAGCAGGCGGCTGTGTTGTCAAGGGCGTGGAGTTTGTGGACCTGAAAGAAGCCGGAGACCCTGTGGAGCTCGCCAAGCGTTATAATGAAGACGGTGCGGACGAGCTTGTTTTTCTGGATATCACAGCTTCCGCTCACGGCAGGGAAACCATGATCGATGTCATCGAAAGGACTGCAGACGAAGTCTTCATCCCTCTCACTGTGGGAGGCGGGATCAGTTCGATTGATGCCATCCGACAGATCCTCAGGGCAGGCGCTGATAAAGTTTCTGTCAATACCTCAGCCGTGAAGAATCCTGACTTTATCAAAGAGTCTTCCGACATATTCGGAGCCCAGTGCATTGTTACTGCTATTGACTGCAGACGAAACACAGATGTAAAGAACAATCCTGAAAAGACTATTCTCGAGCTGGAAGACGGGACTCCTGCCTGGTACGAAGTGGTAGTTTACGGAGGTAGGGAAGCCACAGGAATTGATGCCGTGCAGTGGGCAAGAAGAGCAGAAGAGCTGGGCTCCGGAGAAATCCTGCTTACAAGCATGGATAGGGATGGAACATGCGCGGGCTATGATCTCCCCATCACAAGGAAACTCTCAGAAGAACTGGATATTCCAATTATCGCTTCGGGAGGAGTCGGAAATCCGCAGCACATCTATGAAGGGTTTTCTGAAGGAAAAGCCGATGCTGCCCTTGCAGCAAGTATCTTCCACTTTAGCGAATATTCGGTACGGGAAGTAAAAGAGTACCTTAGAGAGAGGGAAATTCCTGTAAGGCTATGAACTACTAAAAAAGGACAGCAGGATATCTATCCGGGCAGATATCTGTCAACTGGATGTTCTCGAGGTGGACATTTTGTCAGGGTTATCAGTTTAGACATTAACGAAAGAGAATTAAACAAAATATTGGCAGAGGAGAAAAGAGATGGAAATTTCAGAGTTTCAGAAGCTTATGCATGAACTCTATGCCCATAATGACAGAAGGCGAGGAGGAAAGGCTACAATGCTCTGGCTTGTGGAAGAGGTAGGAGAACTTGCCGAAGCCATTCGCAGAGAAGAGCCTGAGAACATAGAAGAGGAACTTTCAGACTGCTTTGCCTGGATAGGAGCTCTTGCCAACCTTTACGGAGTCGATCTGGAAAAGGCATTCCTTAAAAAGTACCCCGGGGTCTGTCCCACCTGCAAGCAAAAGCCCTGTATCTGTACAGATTAAGTACAGGTTATATAGCAGTACTTCCGGCATGAAGAGAGCCTGAAACTCAGAACTTTTTATTTTAAGAATCTTTGTTTGCCGGAGAGATATTTTCCAGGCTTCAGTTAATTCGAGACTTTACTCTTTGGTTTTCTTTCCTTTAATTATTATATTAACTCTCAGATATTTTGAGATACTTTTTTATTTATTAGAGGTAATCTCTTATCTGAAATTTATTCTTTATTTATCGGGGTAATAAAAGATGTCAGAGACACAAACTATGGAAGTTCTTGAAGGCTTGCAATTGAAGATCCTGAACAATACCGAGGAGAACTTTGTGCTTCAGGCTCAGAAGATTGAAAAAGGGATGTACAAAAAAGGCCACACGGCTCCGGAAAATGTCGGGTCCTATGAGGAAAAAAGCTTTGAGCTCGTTGCATGTGAAGGGAGCTGTGAGGGTGGAGCGGATATTGAAGGCTGGATCAAGTATGGCATAGGGTGCTCGGAAGGATACTTCAAAATACACTTCAAATATACAGGAAAGCAGGACAAAGTCAGCTATTCCTGTGAATCCCACATGCACGATGGAAAAGTACTCTGCGAGACCTCAAAAGATCAGGAAAACAGCAGGATTGTGACCTGGATAGTTGGACCAAAGGTATAAACCCGAAAGAATTTCTTTTTGGATTCTGTCGGCAACACTATTCATAACCCCTATTATTTTGGCTCGGTCACAACCCTGGTTGTAAATCGCAACCTTGGTTGTGATTTAGTGTTTTTTAGCAGAGCATTTTGTTTGTTCTGCTAACTTACCCAATTATACCCCAATTATACCCGGAAGTTTAGAAAAAAGAAGTTCCAATAAAGAAATTTTATATAACGTTTTTCAAGTACTTTTTGAAATCTGTAGGAAAACAAATCCGATTAGTCGTTTCATTTTTAGTTTTTCCGTCAATAACTGCTTTTGTCATAAGTACAAGATTTTTTGCCCCATCTTTTGAGAACCCTGCCTGTACCAGTGTACTTTCCCATTCCTCAGGCAGCACTTGCTGTAAAGTGACATTTCTATTCAGTACATCTTCAAATACTTTTGTTATGTCTGAAGAACTATAAGCACGAGGTCCTGTTACTTCATATATTCTTTCAAGGGGAGTTTCGCATATCATCAAATCTGACAAGAATTCCGCAACATCTGGTGGAGCAATCATAGGTAACTTCATCTCAGGTGGGAAAAAAGTTGGCAGTATTCCATACTCCTTAACCGGTTCCAGATATCTAAGCCAGTTGCTAAAATAATAAGCAGGTCGAACAAAAATCTGTTCAATTTTAAGGTCAGAGAATGCGTGTTCCAGTATATAAGATGCTACCAGATTGCCTGTTCCAGATTCGTGCTGTGCTCCCATAGAAGATAAACCAATAATCTTAGTGACTCCAGATGATGAAATAGCCTCTCTATAATTGTTTATAATCATTTGAGTTTCACTTATAAAGTTCTCAGATTGAGGATTTTCAGGTGTTAATAGAAAAACCGAACTCCCACCTTGAAAGGCTACTTTTAAGGCTTCTACATCAAAATAATCTGCAATCTTAACCTCAGCTCCCTTATTTTTTAATTCCTGTGCTTTGAGACCGTTTCGAATAACAGCTCTTACGGGTTGACCTTTCTTTAAAAGATTATCGACAAGCATTGAGCCTATCTGTCCTGTTGCTCCTAATATTAGATTCAATTTTATGCCTCCGGCCTCGCAAATAGTTTGCAGTTAAATCTAGTATGTAAATAGACTGATAGAGTTTTCTCTACATTAGATAATTCCATTAATTAAATAATTACCAATCAGGTTCACCGAAGAGAGAAAGGATGCCAAAGCTTAATTAAGATCATATTCCGTAATCCCATCTGATGAAGCCTGCAAAACCTGAACTGCTGGCTCCAGCCGGCGGCATGGAAGCCCTTATAGCAGCCGTAGAAAACGGAGCCGATGCTGTATACCTCGGAGCGAGGGCTTTTAGCGCCCGGGGATATGCATCCAATTTCTCAGAAGAAGAGCTTGAAAAAGCTATTGACTACGCTCATCTCAGAGGCGTGAAGATATACGTAACCGTGAATACCCTGCTCAAGGAAGAAGAAATGGAAAGTGCCCTTATGCTGCTTTCCCGCCTGAGAGAAATGGGGACAGACGCGATCATCATTCAGGACCTAGGGCTTATTTCCCTTTCAAGAAAATACCTGCGTGACCTGCCGCTTCATGCAAGCACGCAGATGACCCTTCACAACAGTGGAGGAGTTAGATTTGTAAAAGAGCTTGGGATCGAAAGAGTTGTACTCTCGAGGGAAGTTTCACTTGAAGATATAAAAAAGGTAAAAGAAAGAAATGCTGTAGAGATTGAAGTTTTCATACACGGAGCTCTCTGCATTTCATATTCAGGTCAGTGCCTCCTGAGCAGCTTGATAGGAGGAAGGAGCGGAAACAGGGGATACTGCGCCCAGCCGTGCCGCAAAAAATACAGGCTGTATTGTGAAGGAAAACAGATTAAAACCAGCGGCAGTTACCTTTTGAGCCCGAAAGACCTTAACACGACCTCAGGCCTCGGCTCCCTTATAGACGCAGGAATCGAGTCTTTCAAAATTGAAGGCAGGATGAAAAGGCCGGAATATGTTGCAGGAGTTGTCAGGATCTACCGCCGCCTGATTGACAGATACCTGAAAAACCCTGCCGAGTACTCGGTTTCCGAAGAGGAACAGGAAAATCTTACCCAGCTTTTTAACCGCAGCTTTACTTCAGGCTACTTTTTTGGAAACCCTCGTGGAAAACTTATGAGCCGGGAAAACCCGCATAACCGAGGGATCCCAGCAGGCAAGGTTGTCAGCTATGATAGGCGCACGAAACTCCTTCGTGTAAAGCTCTCAAACTCCCTCCGCCTGGGAGACGGAATAATGGTCGAAAACGCCGAGACCCGGCCTGAAGATAAAGGAAAAATCATATCCTCAATGTACACTGAAAAAGGTCAGGTATACAGCGCAGGAAAAGACGAAGTCGTAGAAATCCCCTTTGACTCAAGAGCTCCATCAGGAAGTACGGTTTACAGGACACACGACAAAAAGCTTATGGATTCCCTTAAAAAAGAAAGCGAATCCGGAAACCTGAGACCAAAGATCCCGATATCTCTCACAGCAATTATTACGCCAGGGAAACCTGCAAGGCTTGAAGTAAAGGACAGCAATTCAAATATGGTGACGGTTGAATCCGAATATCTGATCGAGAGGGCGAAGAGATCTCCAACCTCAAAAGCCCAGATAGAAAAACAGCTCAACAAGCTCGGAAACACTCTTTTTGAGGCATCTGAACTTAATGTAATTATAGAAGGAGATGTTTTTATTCCCGTAGGGCAACTGAATGATCTGAGAACGAAGGCAGTCTCTCAGCTTGAAAAACTGCGCATATCGAAATGGAAGCGAAAGCCTCTTGAGAATTTGCAGCTTCCTGCAACCGGAGAAAAGAAGGAAAAGGGAATAAAAGAAACAGGAGCGATAGGAGAATTAGAGATAACAGGGAAAACAGAGAAAGTAAAAGCCCAGAGCCTTCCTGAAAAGCCCTTACTCTCGGTTTCCGTATATTCTTCTGAAGGGCTTGAAAAAGCTCTTGAAGGTGGAGCAGACTGTGTTTACCTCGGAGAAGGGCTTTTCAGGAAACCGAAAGTAGAAGAAAAAGAGAAAGACTCCAGTGAAAAGGGGGTTTTCAGCAGAAAACTTGGTTTTATTCTTGAAAATTCTATTCTGAAAACCAGAGTTGCAGGTAAGAAAATCTACTTCAACACTCCGAAAATAGTGAAGGATTCCGAAATGAAACAGGTGGAGGAAACTCTTTCCAGTGTGCAGAAATTCGGAGCTGACGGTGTACTTGTTTCAAACCTGGGAACATTTAACCTCGCAAAAGAAAAGGGGATCCCATGTATTGCAGATAGTCCCTTAAATATTTATAACGGCTATACTCTTTCTCTCCTTTTGCAAAATGGAGCAAAAGTGGTTGTAGCTTCTCCCGAATTAACGCTTGAAGAGCTCAAAGAAGTGGCTTCTTGCGGACCTGTAGAATGCATTGTTCATGGCCGCCTCGAACTGATGGAGTCGGAACACTGCCTTGCAGGCGGGCTTCTGGATAAAAATGGAGAGCAGTGCAGCGCTCCCTGCAGCTCAGGAAATTTTAAGCTAGTAGATGAGAAGAGTTATGAGTTTCCCCTGCTCATGGATTACCAGTGCAGGACTCATTTACTGAACTCAAGATCCCTGTGTATGCTCGAAAATATTCCCACACTTATCGAAAGCGGAGTATCAAGCCTGAGAATCGAAACTCTGGGAATGGACAGCGTAGAAGAAATCAGGAAAGTTGTAGAAAAATATCGGAAAGCAGTTGACTCATTTTATGAGCCCGGAGAGAAGGCAACGGAAAAATGTGAGAGTTTAGGAAAAGGCTTTACCACAGGGCACTATTTCAGAGGCGTACAGTAAGAAATCCTGGCAGGTGAAAAAGAAATGGAAAAAGCTGTAGTTTCAGGGCAGAATAAAAAGAAAATTTTCGTTTCAGGCTCTATCCGGGGAGGAAGAGAACTTCTTGAAACATACCGGTTTATGTGTGACGCTCTTGGAGAAACAGGAGCAGAAGTGCTCAGCTGGCATGTCGCAGATCCGGAGCTGGAAGAAACAGAATCAAAAATGACTGAACAGGAGATTTATGATAGAGACATGGGTCTGCTTGCAAAAAGCGATGCGCTCATTGCTGAGGTGACAGTACCATCCACGGGTGTTGGCTATGAAATATGCAGGGCTCTTGACCAGAAAATTCCTGTGCTCTGCCTGCACAGGCCCGATGCGGTAGTTTCTGCAATGGTGCTTGGAAACCCCTATCCTTCAATGAAGGTACAGACTTATTCAAACGAGGAAACACTTAAAAAAATTATTATTGAATTCATCCGGGCTCTCTGAAGAAAAATATGCCGTAAAATAGTTTTTGTTCCTTAAATAAAAAAGATCGAATGACATTTTCACAGATGTCTGGCACAATTTTTTAAAAACCCATAACTGATTCATAAAACTCAATGATAAATATAAATAATTTGAACACTATGTATAATCTATGGTAGTTGGTATTACCGAAATCTCAGTATTGATTCTGGCAGCAGTAGTGGCGTACGTGCTGTACAAAGTTCTCAAGACTGCCACCAGCCTTGCAGTAAATGCAGTACTTGGGATCTTAACCCTGATCGTAGCAAAGTTTTTGCTGGGACTTGAAATCGCAATCACCTGGATAGCAGTCCTGATTTGTGCAATCGGAGGAATTTTCGGAGCCCTTGTAATAATAGTGCTCAATTATCTTAAGATAGCTTTTGTATGAAAATAAAAACAAAAAGTAAAAATATGGTTGTTTTTAAAGTTGTGTAGAGGGTCTAAAACTGCAGCAAAGACAGGTGAGTCAGGAGTTAAGAAAAGATCCGAGTTAAATTCAAAGTTTCCGGAAAACTCCCCTGACCATGTGCCTTAGATAAGATTTCCCTCTAAAAGTTTTCTCTTTTGTTATATTTTCCAGTTCAAGAACTTCAAATTCGTAAAAAAGTGCTTTAACTTCTTCTTCAGTAAAATAATGGTAGATTATGCCATTTTTCCGGGCAAAAGTTCGTTCTTCAAACAGGTTTGAAGGCTCTCCTCCGCAACGCATATCCTCGCAGCCGAAAGCCTCGAAAAAAACGAGACCTCCGCAACTGAGAAGACGGGAAAATTCCCTGACAGCAGCCTTCCGTTCTTCTTTAAAGAGATGCTGGAGTACCCCATAACAGATTATTCCATCAAATGACCCGGACTTGAAAGGAAGAGTGTGCACGCTTGCCCCGAGATGTTCTGCAAACCTGCCGCTTCTTGCAAGCTGCATTCGGGAATTGCCAAGAGCAATTAAAGAAACATCCACACCTACCGCAGTGTAACTCCTCGAAAGCTCTCCAAGATACCTTCCGTCCCCTGAACCGGCATCCAGCACTCTCGCTCCCGGGGCAAGGTAAGCCTTCAGATCCCGGATAGAAGCAGGACCTCCCCATTTAAGGTGGGCATATTCTTTATTCCAGGCAAGAAAATGTTCCTTTGAAGAGCTTGCAGATTTTTCCATTGGTTTATCTATAATCTTTGTGTCTGTGTCTTCTATTTTCATATCCATTGTTTCCATATTCACCTGCCCTGTACTCATGCGCGCTTTTCAGGGCTGTATGTTGAAGCTTCCCTGAACCTGGTTATCAGGAAATCTTCCTCAAAGGAGGATAAGAACCAGCCTGCTTTAGGGCCCGAACTCTGCCCGAGAATTGAGGTGTAAATAGCTTTGAAAAGGTCTTTAGGGTCTACCTGAGGAGCCGGCACATTTAGCTTTTCTGCAATCAGCCGATTCAGTTCGGAACCTTCGTCTTTTGCAGAGTAGACCAGCATATGATATTCTTCTCCGCTGATTTTGCCTTTTGCTTCAATAAGGTCTGCAAACGCCCCAAGGAAGACTTTCTGGAGTTCGGAAAGGGTTGCTACCTGCACGGGAACCTTTTCTTTTACGCTAAATTTCACAAACGGAGGAGCGTAGAGTTCAAGCCATTTTGAGACATTATCTACAAGTTCCCTAATACACTTTTTATCTTCAATTGAAAAGCCTGAACGCTTTACAATTTGCAGGATCTGCTCGAAATCTCCCCTGGCAACCTGGAAAATAGTAACCATCTGCTTGAAAGGAATTTCTGGATGACAGATGCCGGTAGCCCTGGACAGCTCGTAAATCCTCCTCTCAAAATCCCCGAGGGAGGGGTCATTGTCGCGGAATTTATCTCTGAGTCTCTCGTATTCGTCAACTATAGTTAGAAGAGGCTGCCCCGGATCGAACTGAATATGTTTTTCAGGCTTCGTACGGATAATTAGATAGCGCAGGACTTCGGGAGGCACTACCTCAAGCATATCCGAAATCGAGACAACAACTCCCGTGGAAGAAGACATTGCTCCCTGTTTTCCGAGCATTATCCATTCGTAGACTATAGGGTAAGGAGGCTCATGCCCGTAGATTTCCCTAACTATCCGCTTTCCGGTATCATAAGAGCCGCCCCTTGAAGCATGGTCTTTTCCCAAAGGCTCGACGGTCACCCCGAGCACAGCCCAGCGAGCAGGCCAGTCCACTCTCCAGGTAAGCTTGCCCCCTCCTGCCATAGGGACTGTCCCCGAATGCCCACAGGCGCAGACATAGTCCACAGTTTCGGCTTCCAGGTCAAAACCCGTTACCTTTGTGGTCGTTATTTTTCCGCACTCATTACATCGTGGATTGAAGGGACTCCATTCCTCTGCCACCGTTTTGCCGGATACCTCTTCAAGAATCTTTGCAATTTCATCTCTTTTAACAAGGGCGGTCTTTATCGCTTCGGTATACATTCCTGCCCTGTACATTTCGTCTGCCCTGTAAACTTCAGGGTTGATACCCAGGCGCCTCAGGGCTTCAAGGAAAGGTTTCAGAAAATGTTCTGCATAGTTTGCACATTCGCCGCAGGGGCAGGGAACCTCGGAAATGGGTTTTCCTACATGTTCAGCATAACTTTCAGGCAGGAAAGGGTAAACCTTGCGCAGAGGATCGTAGTTGTCGGCAATGTAGATAAAACGGGCATCTGCTCCCCTGTCAAGAAGAGCCCGATAAGCAGCATCAGCAGTCACTACCTCTCTCATGTTCCCTATATGGATATGCCCTGAGGGAGTGATTCCTGTGGCAACCAGGTGTTTTCCGCTCTTATTTAACACGTCTTCTGCTATAACATCTGCCCAGTGAATTGTGTCAGCCATAGTTCTCACCAGAATTTCGAGTAGCTGTAGAGTCAGGTATGAAAACAAGAGATCAGGATCTGTTCATGCAATATCTACAGGTTGGGTTTCCTGCATAATTATCGTATCGACTAATAAACTTTGGGCTGGCAATGAAAAATCCCCAGAGCAATTCGATTTTTTCCTTATCACTATACGGGAACCGGAAAAGAGGAAAGGACAAAAGAGAAAGGGCAAAAAATAGAGAATTAACTCAAGGAGACAAAAAAAGGAAAAAAAGTAATGGAGGTTCAAAGGCAAATCTTCACAGGAGTCTGCAGAATTACGGAGATTTAAAATGGCGCTTTACAGGCAAATCAAGTAAATTTGATTTACCAATAAATAAAAGCACGTATAAATATATAAATTTATCGCATTGAGTCGATTACGTCCTTAAGAAAATAGAAATTGAAGAACAACCTTGATGAAAACAATCTGCGGAGAGTCTGAGGTTAAAAAAAAATCAAATATGAAAGAAAAATTGCAGGTTAGAGAAAATAAAAGGAAAAATAACTACAGAAAAATAAAAAATGTTAAGATATAAATTTGTCCTTGAATTTCGCCTCATTAACCATAATATGACAATATCCACAAAATTAAACTAAATATTTACTTAATGTAGTCCCTGATCAAATGATCAATAAAAGTATGTTCAGTTGAAGATTCGGGAAAGATATTCGCCATAGATCCAAAAAAGAGATCAGAGAAAGAGATTCAATCAAAAGTGTTTAATAAAAAATTAAAAAAGCAGTAGAGAGCGATTTTTGTTTTCAAGGAAGAACTTTCGAACTTGTTATGACCTCAAGAGCCGTTTTTAGATCCTGTTACTTTTGACTCAATTTTAACAGAACCTGATATCTCTCCCTGCTGCATTATAATAGAAGGAGGCAGGCTTATACCCAGGATCTGGGTTATGCCTGATACTCCTTCAATGGTCTATTTTTTAATCAACCGTTTTTAAATTGACCGTTTTTACTGAACGTTTTTAATTGACCTTTTCTTTACGGGGTCTGTTTTCTGAAGAGATTGCAGGAGTTTATCTTGACATCGAGCAGCTTCTCGATGTTCATTTTTGCGGCAATGCCTTTTGCAGCACCAGGAACTGAGGTGATCACGCCAATATCGAGCTCCTCACGGAGTTCGCGCATAACGTGCTCGTCTGCGAGGTCCCTGATTTCTACATTGAGCTTCTTTGCCACGTACTGTTTTGCTTCTTTGATCTTCATGTTCTTTGAGAACTGCATTCTTGCTACAAGGTCGCCTGCTGCTCTCATTCCTGTCATACCGGAAGCCATTATGTGAGAAATCGGCATACCCAGCGGGTCGCCGACCCCGATCTATATGCCGTCTACTCCGGCAACCTCGACCATTGCCTTGCTTGCCCTTGTAACGGCATCAATCGGAGGAGTCTCAAGCATGGGGATTCCGCCTACACCCATACCCATGTCAACGTGACAGGGAATTGGAGAAGCCTGGACAGCTGCCTTCATAAAGTTTACAGCGCGTGCAAGGTTCCACGGAGAAGTCTTGCTCGTGTTGGTGTTGCAGACTGGTCCGAAGACGTTTGCACCTGCTTTTGCAATTAAGGGAGCCTGCTGATGAGGCCAGAGCCCGGCAAGGGTCACGCCATCATACTGAAGGTTTCCGTGCATACCAAGTACGCATTCTCCAGCCATTCCAGCTTCGATGTACATGTTAGGGAATTCCTTTCTGAGAGCTTCAATTGCATGGAGAGTACCATACATGTCAGCGTCACCTGCAGCTGCGGTCGTGTCGAAGTTGACACCGTCCGCACCCGAGGCAAAGATCTTCTGCATAACCCATACGGTGTCCCTTGTAAGGTGCTCTGCTGCATGTTCCATGGAGTCCCAGGCTTCCTGGATTTTGAAAGCCTTCATCAGGTCTCCGGGGTTTTCGAAAGGTCCGTCAGGAGTATAATACAATCCCATATTCGGCATTGCGCCGTAAAAGAGAGGGATAATCATATTCTGCTGGCAGACTTCCATTGCCTGGCACTCGTTTGCAACAACCGGCTTTACAGGTTTGTAACTGTAGTCGATGTGCCCGAGTTCCATTGTGTCTGCACCAAACGCCCTTTCGTGCATCATGCAGCCTACAAGACGGCTTGAAGGAATTCCTACACCACTGTTGCCCTGATCACCGTCAAGCCTGAGAGTCCCTATGTCGTGAGTAACTGGCACTTCCATGCCGTGTTCCACACTGACCGTCTTTCCGGGCATCATAAGGATTTCTGCAAGCTTGTCGATTTCATCAGCGCTGAGATCAGGAATTTCTCCAAGGTCTGAGGCATTCGCCATTCCTGCCTCAAGTTCCTCCATGATCTTCTCTTTGGTAAGGAAGATCCTCTTCCCGTCTCCCATTCTCAAAGCATATTCGGTTGCCATTTTTTTCACCATTAATATTGTTTATAATACTAATCTGGAGCTGTATTCTTCTGGGGTTCAGAATTTGGACACGAAAGTCCTTGCCTGCCAGAGAGCAACTACTGCCAGAATAAGGATAAGGACCATCCACATGATGTCCCCGGCCGGTATGACAGAATTTGCCCAATAAACGTTGTAAGCTTCAAGAGCTGCTGCTGTTTGTGTCATTTTTAAGTCCTCCTTTAAGATTACACATACATCAGGCAGGCATCAGAACCCCGGACTTTTCCGAAATCGGTGATCACATATTTGTGCAGGAGGAAATCTTTTTTGTAGATTCCTGCTTCATCGACTTTCTGTTCGACATCTTTCAGCATCCCTCCGGATGCAAGTTCGATGATATCGAAGTTGATGCTGTCCCTGCCATAAGCACTGTTCATATTGTACTCTGCCTGGATCTTTGAAACAACCTCATAGTTCCAGTGCTCTTTTCCATCAAGGAAAAGCTCCAGAATCCTGAACTTAATAGGCCTGTTTCCCATCTTATTCACCTCTCAAAGTTTCAAGTGCACTTGCGTCTTCTGTGAACATAATGAAACTGCCAGCAATACAGAGAGTGCCGCCGACAAGAATTGTCCACTGCGGGACATCCCCGAAGAAGAGGAAGATGAATATGATTGCACAGAACCCATAGAGGTTTCCTATGCCCTGACCTCTTCCGACTCCGATAAGAGGGAAAGACTTGTACCAGCAGACATAACAGAAACCGAATGTGATACCTGCAAAGATCAGTACCAGCAGAGTAAGAGGTTCAAACGCCTGGAGTGCAAAGGAATACATAGGGAAGCCAACGATTGCCAGAATAGGCACAATAATGATCCACCAGATAATGTTTTCTCCAAGGAAACGAAGAGTCAGCCCTGCATCAGGCTCGGAAATGTCAAGCCCTTTGCCTGCGATAGCACCTTCAATGCCCCAGCCTGCGGCAGCCATCAAACCTCCGAGATATCCGATCCACTGGACGTTGCCTGACGAAAGTTCGGTCAGAAGCCCGCCGCCAAAGATTGTGACGCCTCCTACAATAATGACTGCTATGCCCATTGCTGCCCTTTTTGAGATTTTTTCTCCATACCAGTAATAAGCAAGAATCGAGCCCACCACGGGATAAAGAAGACCGGCAACTGCTGCAAATGCTCCGCCTATAAAGCCCATGGCAATAAAAGAACCGAGAATAGCCATAGGACCACCGAAGATCGAGGCAAGGAAGAACCATTTGGAACACGGATGAAACTCCTTAAGAGTCCTGCCAAGTTCTCCGTATTTGCCAAGCACTCCGTTCCAGAGCATAAGAGCAAGCATAACTGTGAGAGCATTGAAAGCGGTAATCAGTACAGCAGTTATAACCAGGGACATACCGTCCCCACTTGTTTCGGCAATAGCACTGTACATTTCATCGAATGGGTTAAGTACCCATACAACGGTCCCTGGCAAATACCAGATACCCCAGAATACAGCACAGAAAAGGGCCCACATGTACCCTTTACTGACCTTTCGTTTACTTTCCTGTTTTTTTAAGGTTTTCAAATCCACGGAAAATCCCTCCATTTTTCAGAAGCACTGTGAAATTCCCTCAGGGCAGGAATCCGTCCAACCCTATTCCACAGCCTGAAAGCACAGTTTGCGAACCCTCTATCGGGCATTTATATCTCAGGGAACTATATTCACTTTAATATTAAATTCCGACACTACAGTTTCTAGGGGACTATATTTATATTTAACTACAGTTCTAAATTACAGTCTTTGTTCTTTCACTACTATCCCATTTAGCTGCAGTTTCAGGCTTTTTGACAATCATTCAAATTTAGATTTTTAGACTTTAGAGAATTGTCAGCAGCCTTGAGATTTGCCAGAGTGTAATACTGAACAGACTTACTGCACAGTCTTTTCCATGCTTACTGGATTCCCGTGAGTTATGACAGATCCGTGATTGTGAACGGATGCGGAATTTTGTCTATGCCGTCAACTATAAGTTTCGCAGCGACTGTACAAAATAAAATTGGGCAGAGAATGCATTTGATAAAATCTTCTGCATTTTCTGCTTATCGAGCCTTTAGAGTAAGGCTGCTTTTACCTTGCTGACGACATCGGTGGCACTTTCCCCATAGAGGTCTGCGCCGATCTTGTCAGCCCAGTCCTGGGTAACGGGTGCGCCTCCGACCATGGTCTTGACCTGTCCGCGGATACCTGCTTCTTTAAGCTGTTCCTCGATCTGGATCTGGTTGACCATGGTTGTGGTCATAAGGGCGGAGGATGCGATTATCTGTGGTTTTACTTCCTTTGCCTTTTCAACGAAGGTTTTTATTGGGACATCTCTTCCGAGGTCCACGACTTTAAAGCCTGCAATGTTAAGCATGGAAGCAACAATGTCCTTTCCGATAGAGTGGATGTCGCCTTCGATGGTTCCGATGACGATGGTTCCGAGGCTCTTGGTCTGAGACTTGCGTTTTTCCATTTCCGGCTTGATGACTTCCATACCTGCGTTCATTGCTTCGGCAGCTGCAAGCACGTGGGGAAGGAAAAGGGTACCCTGTTCGAACTGTTCCCCAACTTCCTGCATACCTGCGGTAAATCCTTTTTCAATGAGCTCTACAGGGTCAATCCCTGCAGCGAGGGCTTCTTCTGCAACTTCTGCTGCGAGTTCATCATCAAAATCGGTGATTGCATCTTTTGCTTTTGCAATAATTTCTTCTTTGCTTGCCATTTTTAGATCTCCTGAATATCCTTGGTAAAATTACATGCCTCTGAAAGCTTTGTCAGCTCTGTCCACGACTGCTTTCATGTCCTTGAGGATGTCTGCATCGATTGGCTTTACTACGTGGTTCTTGAGAACATCCACGACTTTGTCGTGTGCAGCGGCTGCAAGATCCTTAGAGCCGGCTGCTGCCCAGTCTCCGAACATGCGCCTGTCTATGAGCATGGGGTCGGAGGGGTAGTTCACAAGCTGCCTGGTCTGTTTGAGGGCGAGGAAGTTGTTTCCGATACCTACTTTCTGGATGGACTCGACAGCAAGGGTTTCCTCATTAACAGGGACTCCCTGCAGGGCTTTTTTGGTCATCTTGATGATGTCGTTGTCAATAACGAGCTGTTCCATAGAGAAGGTCATACCGAGCTCAAGCATCCCGGCGCCGTACAGGGTGTTTGCACCTGCAAGGGCTGGCAGGAGACAGGTCATTGTCTTTTCGTGCCCTGCCTGGTTATCCGGGACCTTTGCATCAGACTAGGTGCCTGCCACGAATGCGGGTAGGCCATAGAACTGGGCGAGCTTTGCGACGGATGCGCTGATCAGGCCGAGTTCGGGAGATCCAACGGGGGCAGTGCCCTTCTTGAGGTCAAAAGTTGTAGTAGAGCTTCCGTACCATACCTTGCTTCCAGGAACTGTGAGCTGGGCAAGGGTGATACCTGCGAGAACTTCTGCGTTGTGGGTTACAAGGGTTCCTGCAAGATAGACAGGAGAAGAACCGCCTGACATTGCCATACTCAGGACGTTTACAGGCATTCCGAAACGTGCACCTTTGATAATGACCTGGCAAGCATTGACACTGAGTTCAAGAGGGCTGGTCGGGCAGAGGAGCATTGAGAAGATTGGCTTCTTCCTTGCTTCTTCTTCATCGCCGCCGTAGTAGGCATTTACGATGTCGCGGTAGTATTCGACGTTCTCGCCCACTGGGTCAATGTGGTGGAAGTGTTTTGCAGTGTTTGTAAGAGGGGTGAAGGTCTCGTGAACGTCCTGTGCACCCTGGCCTGCAATATCCCTTGCGGAAACAGGGAGAGAGAAGTAGTCGATGTTTTCTGCCCAGTCACAGAGCTTTGCAATGTCTGCAATGTCCTGTTCTACGGAATCAACGGTTACGTATTTTCCGTCCTGGTACTTGCACATCTTAACGCCAGTACCGAAGCAGGTCCAGTGAACCTTACCGCCGGCTTCCTGGACAGTGTTGTGCTTTTTGTCGCGTCCCCAGAGGACAAACCTGGAGGGAGCAAGCTGGAGAGCTCTTCTTACAAGATATTCAGGGATTTTTACAACATGGGTCTGTTCGTTAACTTCACAGCCATTTTCTTTGAAGATCTGCCTTGCCTCGGGGTCAGAGACCTGGACACCGGGGTCCATCAGAACTTCCATTGTGGCGTAGTGAATTGCTTTGAGTTCGTCAGTAGTAAAAAGGTTTAATTCTACACCATTAAGTGCGTTAAATCCTGCAACTGCATTACATTTTGCCATTTTTGTAACCTCCGAATAAGAATGATTTAAGCCAGCAGTTCCTTTGCTTTTGCAACGGCTTCACTTGCGTTTTCTGCATAACAGTCTGCGCCAATCTTGTCAGCCCATGCCTGGGTTGCGGGTGCACCGCCGATCATGACCTTTATTTTTTCCCTCAGCCCTTCTTCTTTGAGAAGCTCGATAACTTCCCTCTGACCTGGGAGAGTTGTGGTCATAAGAGCGGAAAGCCCGATCATATCAGCATTGACTTCTTTTGCCTTCTGGACAAAGTTTTTGATCGGGACATCACGGCCGATGTCATACACTTCAAAACCGGCAGACTGGAGCATTGTGGACACGATCGACTTGCCGATGTCATGGACATCGCCTTCTACCGTACCGTTCACAATAACGCCCATTTTAGTGCTCGCAGAGCCTTCAGGCATAAGATCCTTAAGGGCATTAACTCCTGCAGTCATTGCATCGGCAGCCATCATTACATGGGGTAAGAAAAGTTTACCTCTTTCAAAGCGGACCCCCACTTCATTCATGCCTGCTGCGAGTCCTTTTTCAATTATTTCGGAGGGATCCAGTTCTCCTTTTGCCTTTTCAACGGCAGCGAGTACCGCATCCTTCTTACAGGTAATTACTGCACCTGCAAGTTCCTGAAGCAGTTCTTCTTTGCTAATATTGCATCCTCCGTTTTATTTTTTAAGCT
The DNA here is from genome assembly GCF_000970285.1 of Methanosarcina horonobensis HB-1 = JCM 15518. Taxonomy (NCBI): domain Archaea; kingdom Methanobacteriati; phylum Methanobacteriota; class Methanomicrobia; order Methanosarcinales; family Methanosarcinaceae; genus Methanosarcina; species Methanosarcina horonobensis. The sequence goes on from NZ_CP009516.1 coordinate 4,515,422, forward strand.
ATGGAGACCTCTCGACAAACTATCATGATTATTTATGATTGTCTGGACTGCTAGCTCACGCTCTCCGAGTCATGAGGTGCACGAGAAGTAACTCATGATCACCATGGGTGGGAAACCACGATTACCACAAGCAAAACTGCAAAATCATGAATTCTTCATGATTGCTTACTGGGGTTCATGAGCATTTAGCAGAGGGAATGTTTTTTGTGCCATTTTAAATCCCGTCTGTTAACTCATCTTCACAGATGTCTCCAGATTAAACTTCTCTTTACTGGTATAAATATTTTGTTAAAAAAGAGAACTCAAAACTAGGGGTAATATATATAATTTTTGGTTTAAATTTTTTATAGATAGTGTTCAGAGAGGAATTTAAGGAATGAACAAAAAAATATAAATATTAAACATTAAAGATGGACTTTTAAAGGCATGTAGGAAGAGAAAAAATAACCTTATCATTTTAAGAGATTAGAGGAACTAAATTAAATATAATTTTCGCTCAGTAAGGTTCAAGAGAAAAGACTAAGGCTTCTGGAACTGTTTTTGATAACAATTTCAAACCATGAATTAGAATGGTAATCAATAATCTCCTTTTTTGAACATCATTTTTCCTTATTCTAGAAGTCTTAACAGAAATCAGACAAAAAAATAAGAAAAAAGAGAAAAGAATATATATTAGATTTTTTACCGGGAAAGATTTTCTTCACAATTTTCGCCCGAAATAGAAAAACAGCTATCCAAAACACTGGGAAACCAAAAAAGAAAACAATAATAAAATAAGATAAAAGAGGGAAAGAGAAGATGAAGGAAATTATAGTCAATGTTAAGGTTTACGCAGATTCATTGAATAAGAAGAGAAGTGAAAGGAAGAGATAGGGAGTTTATGTTCAGGAGAAATATGGTTTCTTGTAACCCGAAACACATGAGCTGTAAGCCCTGTTCACAATCTCGATCATTTTCCGATCTTCCCTGTCTGTTTTCACTCCACAAGCAAGGGCAAGATATTCGGTGAGATCAAAGATCTTTATATTTTCCCTTACATTCTCATTCTCTCCGGCTTCGATAAGGTTCTGCATACAGCCCCCACAGTTTGTTACGATGACATCGCAGCCCATCTCCCTGGCAGCCCTATAGCGATCTGAAGCTACAGATAGGGATTCAGAAGGATAATTGACCCTTACTCCACCACCAAAGCCGCAGCAAGCCGAACCTTCGGGAGTTCTGTTTGCAAGCTCGGTGCCCGGAATTTTTTCAAGTATGTTCCTTGCTTCCGTGTAGATGCCCATACCGCGGGTAAGATGGCAGGGATCGTGATAAAAGACCCTGTGCTTGAGGGCATTTTCCGGAGTAAGTTTGCCTTCTTTTAAAAGCCGATCAAGGTACTGCGAGACCTGAAGAACCTCAAAGTCAAGTTTTCCAAACATGCGCGGGTAGATATCCTTAAAAGCTCTGAAGCACCCGGGACATGCAGTGATAAGGATTTTTGCTCTTCTTTTTCTGATTTCTTCGATGTTCTGCTGCCCGTGCATTCGGATGGGACCCGGATCCCCTGCACCTGCAGATACTGCCCCGCAGCAGTACTCTGTCCCGCTCAGCACAGTATAATCAACTCCTGCCTTTTCCAGAAGGGCAACAGACGCCTGCGCCATAACTTTATTGATGTAAGTGCCGGCGCATCCCGGAAAATACACAACAGACCCTGATCTGTTTGTAAACTCAAGAGTTTCATCCATTTCAGCAATCTTTTTAAAGAGATTATTTTCAGCCTCTGGGTCTACCATGGTCTGCCTGTCAGTAAGTCCGTTTTCATTAACCCATTTCTGCCGGGCAGGAGAGATCAGCGGTTTGATCCCGAGCTTCTCAGGACAGGCAGAAACACAGAGCCCGCAGGTGAGGCAGCGAAGCAGGGAGTCAGGATGGATATTAGAAGAACCCTCCAGATATTCGTAAAGTCGATTAAGCAAACTGAGATTATCATATCGAGAGCAGACCAGAAGGCACTGTCCGCATTCCATACACCTTTCCCTGTGTTTTTCCACTATATTCATATTTTAACTCCATATTATTTTAAACTCATGAGACTTTATTCTTATAGCGATCCTTAAAACCTCTTTCTGGAAAATTCCATCCCTGCAGACCATTAAATCATGAAAGCCGCCATTAAAAGATATAAAGGGTTCTCCCAACGGAACTTAGAAACTCTAATCCGGAAATCTTTAGAAAGAAGATAAGACTAATATCCAAAGATACAGTATCAATAGCCAGATAAAGGAAGGGATTGAAATATTCGATGACTTAAAAAACAGCGCAAGAAAACTGGTAATTCCATTTGCCCGCTCAATACCTCTCTCCCCAAATACTCTTACTCTGTTGGGTTTCGCTGTAAGCGTGGCTGCCGGAGCTGCGTTTGTTCTGGGCGAACCTTTTGAAGGAGGGCTCCTGATTCTCTTCAGTGGAGTCTTCGATATCCTTGACGGAGGGGTCGCAAGAGCAAAAGGCAGGATCACCCCTTTCGGAGGCGTGCTGGACTCGGTATGTGACCGCTACTCAGATGGGCTCATGTTTCTGGGGATAATGGCAGGAGCGATAAACGGAAGGCTTGTGATTCCCCCGATCATCGGAATTGACGGATGGCTCTGGTCAGGCTATGCTCTTATAGGTTCTTTTCTCGTAAGCTACACGCGTGCCCGCGCCGAGTCTGCAGGCTGTAGAAAACTATCCGTCGGAATTGCCGAACGGACGGAAAGAATGCTTATCCTGGCTTTTGGAGCACTTTCAGGATTCCTCGGATGGGCACTTGTTCTTATAGCGGTATTCTCACATATCACCATGATCCAGAGAGTAATTCGGGCAAAAAGTATACTGAGCAAGCCGTCGGAGCCCGATATCCAGAAACCGTAAGCCGAAAAAGATCCAAAAATTCGGGCAAAAGAATTCGGGAAGGCAATAGAAAAACAGTAAAGATAAGATGCTGGCTATTTTCTACCGATACGCATTTATACTACATGTTTAATTACAATAGTTGGTTGATGGCAAGTAGACGAAATCCTTTGTCATCCGATAAACAGATCTGCTCTGCGGGGCCGTAGGGTAGCTTGGTCCATCCTGCAAGACTGGGGGTCTTGCGACTTGAGTTCGAATCTCAACGGCCCCACCAGAATCAGTTTCGGCTTTTTGATGTTTTTTCATATTTTAGCAATTTTATCTTATCTGTCCGATCTTATTATATCAACCGCTAACTTTACAGAATCCTCACTTTCTTTTATGTAAAAATACAGCCAGCAAACTGAATACCCCACAAACCATTTCAAAAGCAGGTGTATTTTCAGTTCCTTTCTCAGAATTACTTACATCGTTAATCACGAAATGATGTGTTCCTGGGCTGACTGTATGAAATACATAATACACGTTATCCGCGTGAATTACATTATCAGTACTAAGAGCAGAACCATCGTATTGAGCCTGTATACCGTTCTGAATATTTGTAAGTTTTAATGTGAAGTTCTCTATCTGTTTAGTTGTGGTGATGTCCACTGAAACACCATTAGGTGTGTTATGTGCTTGGATCTTTGCGTTTTTGAGATTGTTATAGTCAGCGATCTGATCCAGGTTAGAGAAAGCCGTATAACCATGACTTCCATTTACATAATCCAATAACTTCGACATATTTTCATATAGATCTGGTCTTGTCATTATTCCCTGTATATGGCCACCAATAATGTAATTTGCCGGAAAATTGATATTATAGAAATAATTCATCCCTTCAACATTCTGTGTGTAGAAGTCTTCCGCATTATTGCAGCTAATATCAAAGGATTCCGGAATCTCTATCTCTATGAGGTTTGACTCCTTATCGTACAGAATCTTTTGTTTCGGGAAGAAAGCATTGTTGCTTGATGTGTACCCGATTGGCACATTACCTGTATACCATCCATAGTTTGTACTAATGGCAAATCCAGCATCCGATGCTGCCTGGTATGCCGGCATTGTTGCGTTGATTGCAGGGAACCGGATTGATGAAAAATCATAGTCTGAAACGCCGTAAGCTTTATTTATTATATTTTCTGCGTTAGTGACGTTTTTTTGGAACTGAGAAATGTTGTAGGCACTGGATGTCCAATCAGTGATGAAATGCGGATGGATTGTATGTGTGTCACCATACTGGGCATAATAATCAAGCCCTGTCTTTGTTGTTTTAGTGGAATTTGGTATTATGAAAAATGTGTTTAGATTCTTTACATCGGTCAGGTTTTTGCTTGCTTCCATATCAAAGAACGGTTGTACTTTAGTTATCTCTGAATCAGATGCAAGGATGTCATCTATCGTAATCGTAAATTGTTTGTCTCCTTTTGGATATGTGATACTAATACCATATGTATTATTGTCAAATCCAAGCATCCAGGCTTTCACGCCTTGGAATAATTCCGTTGCAGTCGCTCTATCGAAATAGTTACACGAGCCTCCGCTGATGAACATATTTTCATTACTATAGATAGCTCGAGCTCCGGTTTCAGGGTTTTCGAATTTTATGAGCATATCACCATCCCGAGAATTGAACATTAAAACCCTGTATCCAAAGTCCGAAATAGTTCCAGAATCAGGATTGAACGCTCTCATATATGTTGATTTTTCAGTAGAACCAAGAGAAGTGTAAGTATCACTCATACCATTTGTAATCGGATCATTTGTATCTACAGAGATCGTGCTATAGTTACCGACTATGGCCTCGGATGGTTTTCCTAATATATTGATTCTATTTGCAGATATTGTACCATCCTCTTTCAGCCGTGGATCAGCAAAAAACCAAACTCGGCCACCGCTGGAAAGGTATTTGTTGATTGCTGAAGCCGTGGTATTTGACATATGTTTGTCAGGAACAAGCAACAAATCACAGTTATCTTTAGTGAGGTTCTCAGATATTGTGGAGTCAGTGAGATATGATAACTTATATTCGAAAAACATTGATGTAAACAAAGGATCGTGAGCTACAGTATCAGTGGATGGGAGATAGACTGCTATTTTCAGTGTGTTATCTAGACAGTTTGTGTTTTTAGAATCCGCCACTGCTGGTGCGGTTATAAGTACAAGACATATTATTATGGAAAGTTTGTTTTTGATATGCATGTTAACCCCGTTAAGTACCCTAGTTCTCCAATATCCGATTACTTTCAGGTTATTCATCTTTCAGGTTGTGCATATTGCTAGTGTGAAAACTACAACAAATCGCAATACTTTTCAGATAGGCTCTTAATCGTTTCTTTTACTCCATACAGAAGTTTTTAAGTAGTAAGGTTGAATTTCCTGATAAATTTAAAGGATTAAAAGGGATACAAGACATATATAATTAAGATTAGTGATCCGCATCCTCTCTCTCCCGCATATACTTTTCCTTGATTTTCTCAATCATCTCCTCATTAGCCTCGATAACAAAAGCTCCGACATACCCGCATTCTTTGCAATGGTAGACCGCGCCTGCATATCCGCCAACCTCATAGTAAATATCCGCACTCCCGCAGACAGGACAGACTTCAACTAATTTTTCCCGGCTCAGGGCAATTCCCTCCTTTGATAAGGCTTACAATACCGAATTGTTAAATTATATATAAGAAGCATGATTCAAGATAAAGGCATAGTATTTCTAACTGATACTCAAACAGATATCCAACTAATATCCAAACAATTCAAACTCGTACTCAAACTGATACCATCAAGATCTGTCCAAATTGACATTGTCAAACTGGTACGCGAAGATACCGGGTTGATCAGTTGATACAATCAGCCGTTTATCCATCTTCTCACGCTCCAGACTCAGAGATCCGTTCCAGATTTAATACTAATATTCAAGGTTTACAGTGAGTAAAAAATGACTGAAATGATGACCCCTGCAATGCGCCAGTACTACGAAGCCAAACAGGCATACCCTGACACCCTGATCTTCTTCCGGATGGGAGACTTCTACGAATCATTCGGGGAAGACGCAAAAACCATTGCAAAAGAGCTTGAGATTACATTAACAGCCCGCGGCAAGGACAAATCAGGGGAGAGAATGCCGCTTGCAGGAATTCCCTACCATGCAATTGACACATACCTGCCCAGGCTGATAAACAAAGGGTACAAAGTAGCTATCTGTGAACAGCTTGAAGACCCAAAGCAGGCAAAAGGCGTCGTGAAGAGAGGGGTTATCAGGGTGGTAACCCCGGGAACAGCAATAGATTCTTCCATGTTCTCGGATGCTTCAAATAACTACCTTATGGCAGTTGCAGGAAGAGAAGTCGGAAAATCCGGAAAAAACGGGGAAAAAGAAATGGAGTTCGGGCTTTCCTTCCTCGATATCTCTACAGGAGAATTCCTAACAACCCAGTTTACAGATTCGGAAAGTTTCGAAAAATTACTCAGCGAACTTGCCCGCATGCGGCCTGCGGAATGCATCCTGCCCCCTGCCCTGTATGGGAATTCGGAACTCGTAGATAGGTTAAAGGACCAGACAATCGTGCAGGAATTTGCGCCGGAAATCTTCGGAATAGAAGAAGCCGGGGAAAAACTGAAAACTCATTTCAGGGTCTCAACCCTGGAGGGCATGGGCTGTGAAAAACTGGAATTTGCAGTCTATTCTGCCTGGGCTGCCCTTGAGTATGCAAAGACAACCCAGATGAGAGACCTTGAGCATATCAATACCCTCAGGACCTACTCAAACACCGAGTTCATGATTCTCGATTCCGTTACCCTGCGCAATCTTGAAATAGTGAAAAATGTGCGGGACGAAGGAGACCAGAACTCCCTTTACAGAACCCTTAACTGCACAAGGACACCTATGGGAAGCCGCATCCTGAAAAAATGGCTCTTAAAGCCGCTCCTTTCCGTAGAAGAAATCAACCTCAGGCTGGATGCAGTAGAAGAGCTGGCAGGAGACCCTCTGCTCCGCTATGATATCCGGAATTGGCTTTCGGACGTGAGGGACATTGAACGCCTCGTAGGCAGGATAGTTTACGGAAACGCCAATGCAAGGGACCTCGTAGCCCTGAAAAAATCCCTTGATGTAGTGCCCTCTATCCGGGACTGCCTCCTGGAAAAAGCCTGTGCAGAGGTGTTAAAAGAGGTTGCGGAAGGACTTGCAGCCTTTTCAGAACTGGAAGAACTGGACGAGATGATCGAGAAAGCAATTGTTGAAGAACCTCCCATAACCGTCCGGGAAGGCGGAATGATAAGACCCGGATTCAGTGAGGAACTTGACGAACTCAGGGATATTTCGAGCAACAGCAAACAATGGATTGCAGCCTTCCAGCAGAAGGAAAAGGATAGGACAGGGATCAAGTCCCTGAAAGTCGGATACAATAAAGTCTTCGGATATTATATTGAGGTTACCAATGCAAACAGCAGCCAGGTGCCTGATGACTATATAAGAAAGCAGACCATGGCAAATGCGGAACGCTTCTTTACACCTGAGCTCAAAGAAAAAGAAAGCCTGATCCTGACAGCAAACGATAAAGCCGTAGCTCTGGAATACGAAATCTTCTCTGAAATTACAGACACCCTTGCAGCTCATTCAAAGAAACTCCAGGAAACAGCAGAAGGGATAGGTTGCCTTGATGTCCTTGCAGACCTTGCCGAGGTTGCAGAAAATAACAATTATACACGCCCGCAGCTTACCGAAGACTGTAAGATCCTTATCAGGGATGGACGGCATCCGGTAGTCGAAAGTACGGTATCGGGAGGTTTTGTCCCGAACGATACCGAAATGGATTGCAAGGAAAACCAATTTTTGCTGGTTACAGGCCCGAACATGGCAGGAAAGTCCACCTATATGCGCCAGACCGCTCTTATTGCGATTATGGCTCAGGCAGGATCTTTTGTCCCGGCGTCCTATGCCTCAATAGGTGTTATTGACCAGGTATTTACAAGGATAGGGGCTTTTGACGACCTTGCAAGCGGACAGAGTACTTTTATGGTCGAGATGGTAGAGCTTGCAAACATCCTGAACAATGCAAGCCCGAAAAGCCTTGTACTGCTCGACGAAATCGGCAGGGGGACAAGCACCTATGACGGGTACAGCATTGCAAAAGCAGTTGTTGAGTTCCTGCACAACAGGGGAAAGGTAGGCGTAAGGGCTCTATTTGCAACCCACTACCATCAGCTCACAGCCCTTGAAGAGAAATTAAAACGGGTGAAAAATTATCACATAGCAGTAAAAGAAGAAGGCCACGAGTTAGTTTTCCTGAGGAAAATCGTTCCCGGAGCAACGGACAGAAGTTACGGAATTCATGTTGCAAGGCTTGCCGGAGTCCCGGAAAAAGTGATCGAAAGAGCAAACGAAATCCTCAGGGAGCTCGAAAGGGAAAGCATACTTGAGGAAACTGAGGACAGTGAAAACGGGAAAAAGAGAAAAGGCAAAGCAACCGCCCGCTATACCCAGATGCTGCTTTTCGATCCCGGAAGCAGCAGCGGAAATTCGGAAAGGGCAAAAGGAATAAGTCCTGTAGAAGCAGCCCTGAAAAAGATGAATGTGGATGAGATGACGCCAATAGAAGCCATGAACAAACTTCATGAGCTTAAGAAGTTGCTTGGTTAAAAAAATAAAAAGGAAAAAGGGATCGAAACAGGTCGAAGAGCAAATAGAATAGATGATGGAAGGACAGATGAAAGAGCAGGTTGAAGGAAAGCTTGAAGAGCAAACAGGAAAGCAAGCTGAAAAAAAGCTGGAAAAGAATATGGAAAAACAGGGAAATAAAATCCGGATTCTTGATAAAGACACAATAAACAAGATCGCAGCCGGAGAAGTAATAGAGCGTCCGGCATCCGTGGTAAAGGAATTGGTAGACAATTCGATCGATGCCGGAGCAACAGAAATCCGCATAGAAGTTGAGAAGGGAGGAAAACATTCCATCCTTATCCGGGACAACGGCTGCGGGATGAGCAGAGACGATGCTCTCCTTGCGTATAAAAAACACGCAACAAGCAAACTCACGAGGATCGAAGACCTGGATACGATCTCTACAATGGGTTTCAGGGGGGAAGCTCTTGCCTCCATAACCGCCATTGCAAAGGTGGAAATCCTTACCCGTCCCCCGGAAGAGATTGCAGGCACGAAAGTTGTAATAAATGGAGGAAAAGTAGAGGAGACATCGGACGCAGGCACGGCTCCGGGAACATCGGTGCACGTAAAAGACCTTTTCTATAACACGCCTGCAAGGCGCAAATACCTGAAAACCGACCGTACTGAACTTGCCCATATCACTGATACCGTTATGAGACTGGCTCTGGCAAATCCGGGAATTTCCTTTACCCTGCTAAGCGAAGGAAAGCCAGTCCTCAGAAACACGGGGTCAAGTGATCCTTTTAACAGCATGGTAAATCTGCTCGGACCTGAGACTGCTCGGGCAATGCTTCCTCTAGAGTACATGACAGAAGAATTTGAAATTCGGGGCTATATCTCAAAACCCGAACTGAACAGAGGAGATAGTGACCAGCTCTTTCTTTTCGTAAACACCCGTCCTGTAACTTCGAAAACCATTAACACAGCCGTCCGTGAAGGATACTACACAAAAATGCCAAAAGGCCGATATCCTGTAGCTGTGCTTGCCCTTACCCTCGATCCTGGAGAAGTGGATGTAAATGTCCATCCCCGAAAAGCCGAAGTCCGCTTCAGCCGGGAAAAGGAAGTAGGGGATGCAGTTGTTCATGCAGTTGAAAAGGTCCTTTCTGAACACGGGCTCGCCCCAGAGATAAGGGAAAAAGAAGGAAAAGGATTACAGAAAACCTTTGAGGTTCCGGAATCATCAGGAAAACTTCAGAGACCAGATATCTCAGGAGCAATTCTTAAGAAGAGAGTGACGGAAGAAATAGGGAACGAAGGGAATGAAGCCGGAAAAGGAGCTGGAAGCGAATCAGGGACTCCAGGGGTTTCAGGAATTTCAGAGGAGTCCGGGATTATGGAAACCGGGAACAGGGTCTTGAGAGATAAGTCCGAAGCTTATACCTATCCGGTAAAGGATACGGAGAGAAGGCTGAAAAAATCCGAGCGCCTTCTTGAGTTTGCAGGAGAGAGTGAACAGAAAAAGGCAGAAGAGAAAGAAGGAGAGCTGGCGAGTAAGAAAACAGAGGAAAAATTGAGTGAAAAAATAATCGCAGAGGAAAAGCAAAACGAGAAGCTTAGACAAAAAGCAAACACTGACCTTCTCGAAGACCTTCGGATCATAGGTCAGGTTTCCAGGATGTATATCCTCGCCGAAAGAGGGGAAGACCTTATAGTTATCGACCAGCACGCAGCCCATGAGCGTATCCTTTACGAACAGGTTTTGAAAAGCAAAAAGTCAAGGGTACAGGAACTGATCACCCCTGTAATGATAGAACTTACTCCAAAAGAAAAGGTGCTCATGGAAGAATACATACCCTGCCTTGAGGAGTACGGATTCGGGATTTCGGAGTTTGGAGATAATACCTATGTGGTCACCTTTGTGCCCGAAGTCTTCGGAAGGCTTGAGGATACTGACGTAATCCATGATGTGATATCTGACCTGCTGGCTGAAGGAAAGGTCAAAAAGGACACAGGGATTTCGGAAAAAGTGAGCAAGACCCTTGCCTGCAGGGCAGCAATTAAAGGAGGAGCAGCCTGCACCCCAAAGCAGATGGAAGATTTGATAGAGCAGCTCAAAACAGCTGAAAATCCCTACTCCTGCCCTCATGGAAGGCCGACAGTCATAACCTTTACGAAAAGCGAACTGGATAGAATGTTTGCAAGAACCTCGTAAACGACGTTAACCGAATAAAGAAAGAGTTGAAAAAATCCAGAAACAAAAGATGTTCAGGAGAGAAGATGCCCATATAAAAAATACAATCTTTCGATAAAATATATAGAAAGGATACTGATTATTGTTTATTAAGGGACCAAACGGGGTTCCACTTGAAATCTACCTTTATTTTCCTATAGATTTATATAATATAACTGATATTTAGAGTAGATGTCAGGCTAGTACTGACATCACAGGCATCATTCCACAAGGCTATTTTTCACACACCAACCCCCCAAACCCCAACAAAGAATGGTCACCCCCCATTCAAACCCCCAAGAGAAATACCCCCCACTTCCAGAAAAACGAAAACTCCATTTTTGGAATGATGCCATTCTTTTCTATTATTAGATTTTTACTATTATTGTTCCGTTATTTTACATATCGGCATATTTGGACACTAGCTGTGTTTGAGCTATGTTTATTGAGTCTCTCTTCTAATTCTTTTCCGATTTTCAGGTCAATACATTTATAATAAAAAACCTCCGAGTATTCTTCCATGATAGATCCTGTTAACAATTTCAAGATCCCTGAAGAATGGATTGCCCGCACAGGGCTGCCCAGGGAAGAACTTGAAAAAAACGTGGCATCCGGCATGGTCGTGGTCTTGAGTGACGGGTCAGTCCTCAAGCGAGGATATACGACAGGAACCACAGCCAGTGCTGCTGCAAAAGCTGCTGTCCTTTCCCTTAAGAAAAAGATTGACAGCGTATCCGTTCCTACCCCGGTAGGACTGAGAGCTCACCTTGAGGTCAGCGAGTCTTCCCCCGGACGTGCAGTTGTAAAGAAGATTCCTAATGACCATGAATCCGATGTCACACGCGGGCTTGAATTTGTTGGTGAAGCCAGAGAAACCCAGGGAATCCGCATCCTCGGAGGAAGAGGCATAGGGGTTGTAAAAAGGGACGGACTCCAGGTCCCGAAAGGCAAGCCAGCCATAAACCCGAAACCCATGGAACAGATAACAGCAGCCGTGAAAGAAGCTGTAGAGGAGCTGGGGTTGCAGGGAGCCGAAGTCACAATTTCAATTCCTGAAGGAGAAAGGATCGGGAAAGAGACTCTGAATAGCAGGATAGGAGTCGAAGGTGGGATTTCTGTCCTCGGAAGTACAGGTTTTGTTGAGCCATGGAACGACCATCTCGGAGAAATGAGAGGAGATCTTATCCGCTGCACGGACAAGGTGGTTTTGACCACAGGGCGGATAGGGATGCGGTATTCTCACATGCTCTTCCCTGAATATACCGTTGTTATGGTAGGAAGCAGGATATCAGAAGGGCTTGATTATGCTTCAGGAGACATTATTATCTGCGGGCTTCCCGGCCTTGTCCTGAAATGGGGAAACCCTGAGATGCTTGAAGGCAGCGGATATGCAACTGTAGTTGAAATGCTTGAAAAGGCTCCTGAGCACGAGCGCCTGAAAGAAGCTTTCGAGATGGCAGTCGAGAAAGGAAAGGGTGCAAGAATCGTTGTAATCGACAGAGACGGGTCTATCCTTATGGATAGCAAAAGTGAGAAGTAAAAGAATCAAAGCAAAAATTAAAGCAAAAATTAAAGTGAGAATAAATCGGACAGAGGGGAAGAAAAACTATGATAGTGGTAGGAGTCGGGGTCGGGCCCGGCATGCTTACGGAAGAAGGCATAAGGGCGATAAAGAAGGCTTCGGTCGTTTACGGTGCAAAAAGAGCGATTGAACTTGCACAGGAACATATTACCTGCGAAGCAAAAACAATTAAAGACTATAAGTCTCTCCACCTCCTGCCCGCAGATGCAGTTGTCCTGTCCACAGGAGACCCCATGTTTTCCGGGCTCGGAAAATTTGCAGGGGAAAAGGATACCGTAATTCCCGGAATTTCTTCAATGCAGGCAGCATGTGCCAGAACGAAAGTGAACCTGACAAACCTCTGTGCGATAACAGCCCACGGCAGGGACTTTGAGCCTGCAAAAGCCGAACTGATCCGGGAGTTGAAGAACGGAAGAAATATCTTCCTGCTGCCGGAAGAGACATTCGGCTCCCACGAAGTTGCAGAAATTCTCAAAGAGCTCGGGATAGAAGCTGAGCTCTATACCTGTGAAAACCTCGGCTATCCGGAAGAAAGGATAGCAAAAGGAACTCCTGATAATCCCCCCATTGCAGAAACTATTCTCTACGGACTGCTTGTCGTGCAGAAAAAATAAAAAGAGAAAAAGAAAAAAAATTCTACAGACTTTCGGCTTATTTCAAAGTTCAAAGATTTTCAGTTTACTCTGAATGTTTGATTTATATTCGATTTAGCTCCCAAAAAAGCTAAAGACGGCATAAAAGATCAAGTCCCCGAAAATAACTGCGGTTATGAAGCCTGCTGTAATTGAGAGCATAAAAGGCAGGCCCGGAGTAACCCATACTTCTTTTTCAATTAACCCTTTTTTTAAGTATTCTTCAAGTTCGGGTTTCCGGTTTGCGTCAAAGTCAAGCCCTGTCCGTGCAAACTTCCTGATGACAACCCCGTTTTCGTCAAGCTCGAATTTTTCAAGCAGGCCCAGATGTTCCTTATTTTTCAGGGAGGAAACTTCAGTCCTGTACCCGATGAACATGTAGAAAGGCTTTTTGAGCATTTCAGGTGAGTAATGCAGAAGGTTGTAGCAGAACATCCCGAGAGGCACGAGTACAGTTACAAGGAGAGCATTTTCCAGCACCGTGAAGGTGAAGAGCCCTATCGAAGGCAGCCCTAACAGGGGATAGACCTTTCCCGAAAGCTGGAAAACCGGATAGAGAGGGAATAAAATGGAAAGCACTATCAACCCTTTTGCGTCCCCGCCCCCGAAGGCTCCAAGCTGGAAAAGGATGTAAATCGAAATAAAGACAATAACTGCCGAAATAATTAGAGATTTAAGATAAGGAATCCCCCCGGTAAAAACTTCATAGATTACAAATACAGAACCCGATGCAAGCATGTATTTCCAGACTTTGTTCGAGACTCTGCGTGCCTTCAGGTCGGTGTAGCACCCGTAGAGCAAAAACGGCATGGTGAAAAGGATTTTCAGGATTTCTATCATACAAACCAGGCAATTAAATTATTCCTATAGTTAAGAACATTATTACTTTTTTACTTTTTTACCTTATCGCCTGAGTAAAGGTTCCCGAAATAAAGCTGGAAATTTAAGTCGCTAACTGAAAAACTCCTGCTGGAAAAATACGAAATTAATCACATAACAGGTCCGGTCAAGCCCAAAATAAGGACGCAAGCGATAAGCTTATACACAAGAAGTTCTATTTTATGGTTGCTTAACCCTTTTAATTTTCAATTTCAATCCGTGGGCTCGTGGTCTAGACGGTTATGACGTCGCCTTCACACGGCGGAGGTCCTGAGTTCGAATCTCAGCGGGCCCACTTTTCTTTATCATCTTTATTTTTGGATTCTAAGAACGTATTGACCTTCTTTTCGAGTGCTTCTATTCTTGCTTCAAGGTCAGATTTTACGTCTGGTTGTATAATATTAAGTTCGCCGTTGAATTTTTCATCAAGGGAAATAACATAGACAGGCTTACCGTTATATTCAGTTTTGAATATATGTCCAGTTTCCCCAACGTGATCCAATTCAGATTGAGGTAGCCTTATTAAAATATATGATATATCTGGTTTTGCTTGCAGTTTTGTGAGCTTTGATTTCCCTAAATGCTTCATTTTTTGCCTCCACGATGTTAATAATTAGTTGTTAACCTTTATACAACTTTTTATTTTTAATAAGGAGATAGACGGATAAAAAAGGGAAATGATTTCTCTATAAAAATCTATCAATTTTTGTGAAATTCTATTTCAGGTTTCTCACAGAGGGTCTGCAAAGTTTGATAAAAGGTACTGAGCTCAAACATTTGCCCAAAAAGTAGTTTAAATGGCTATAGCAACAGGGACCCAATGCCAGAACCTTTTCAAAATAATCCTGCTTCGGTGATTGAAACTAATTGACAGTTATTTCAGACTTGTAATTTTGGTAACTGACAGCCAGAACCCCCCTCAAAATTCCACAGAACTTTTTTAAAATACCGTATCCCTCGTAATTTGAGCCAATATTTTAAGTTTCAATAGTTTCAAAAAAAATACACTGATATAAAATTCAATCGTTAAATATTACTCTAAAATTTAAATTTGTGTAATTTTATTTGCACAATAGTGATGTTATATCAATTACCTCTATCCAATTGCTCTTCAAATTGTCTTATAAATCTATCTGCATCCTTTTCTTTTAATCTCTTTCTTACAGTTTTCTCTCTATAAAAAATTACCACTTCGATAGGTAGTGCTTTATCTAGAAAATCACCTTTATTGAGTTCAGTAAATCTATCAATAGCTGTTCTTGAAAAGCCCCATGCAGCGTCTAACGATTTCGTTTCACCTGCAAGAAGATCAAATTTTGTAGTATTATGCAACACATCTCCTTTCATAGTTGGATGTAAAGCGAGTGGATCCAATTTTTTAAAAGTAACAAGACCCTCACAATTTAGAGCGTCTCGATGCCCTTTGTTGCAAACTTCTACACTTATGCTAGAGATAGTACACTTCCATTCTTCATCCAGTTCCCCTTCATCATCCAGTCCTCTTTCACCACCCAACCCTAGATTAATCGACTTAATCTTTATTATGGGTTTATTGATACCAAAAGCATATGCAACCACATTTGTTAATGCAAGAATCAATTTTTTTAAAAAAGGAGAGAAAGTTAAATCAGTCATCACTCAGCACCTAATTCAATTACGATAAATCCTAAGAGAGCGTCTTTAATCAAAATCTTGGCTCTCATCATATATGCTTCTGTAAAAGTCGTACACAGTTATGCGCATCGATAATCTTGTTCTTCACTATTTCTTATGAGCTTATCTACATCCTTTTCTTCTAATCTCTTTCTTACAGTTTTCTCCCCATAAAAAATTACTACTTCAATAGGTGGAACTTTATCCATAAAATCACACTTATAATATCTAATAGGCTCAGTAGGATTTGTTTTTGAAAAACCCCATGAAACTGACAGTGTTTTTGTTTCACCAGCAAGAAGATTAAATTTTATAGTTTTATGAGACCCATTCATTTCTTCAACTGAATACAACGTGAGTGAATTCAATTTTTTAAAAGTGATTACAGCATAACAATTTTGAGCATCTTTTTTTCCTTTATTGTGAACTTCTACTACTATGCCAGGGATATAATGCGTCCATCCGTCATCATGGTTCCCTACACCATTTATTCCAGGATAAATCGATTTAATCTTTATTATGGGTTTATCGATGTAAAAAGAATATACACCTACTAAACCAAACAAAAGAGAAATTGCTCCCATTAAAAAAGAAGCTATATTTAAATCAATCAATGCTTAACACCTAGTGCTTCTATTTCAAAATCAATTCCTTATTTATTGGGAAAATCCGTGATCATCAGATCTGTTTAAAAGCCAAGTTTTATGAATCTACTTCGGAATCGCAGTACTAGTTCAATTACTGTAAATTCCAAGAGTGTCTTTAATCAGAATCTTGACTCTCATCATACATTCTTCATTAAAAGCCATAGACAGTAATATGTCATAATATATATTAAACGTTTTTATTTTACTGAGTACCTAGGATATTTATTGGTTTAGAGGTTTTTCGTTTTATTGGGGTTATAGTTTTAATTTTCAACAGATTCCGAGATTGGGAATGCAACTTCAATATCGGCATTTTCCTCTTCAACTGCTTTCTGAGCTTCTTCAACCGTAGTCTCATACCAGAGCAAAACAGCAGAGGCTGTAATCCGAATATTTTTGCTGAAAACAAACTCACAAATTCTAGAAAATATCACCGCAATTTCCCGGCAGCTCCTTTCTTGCGCATATCAAGCACAAGTTGGGGGAGGTTCTACAATAGTAACCTTGGACATCAAAAATCTCCTTAATCTGTTGAACGTGTATTGAAAGGCTGTAATATAAATTTAAGGATTATTGAGCTTTATTCAATTAACAAGGCGGAGGTCCTGAGTTCGAATCTCAGCGGGCCCACTTTTCTTTAGCTTCTCCTGGAACTTACTTTCTAATTTTAAGAGTTAATCAGGTTTTTATTTCAGGTTTTCAAGTTTTTTAAGAATAGATGTATGTCTGCATAAGCAGACAAATGTTTCAGTTATCACTCACCATTTCCATTAATTGTGAGCAGGATCTCCTTAAAACTTGCAAGTGAAGCCTCCATGTTCTCTATTATCTCATTTGCGAGAATATCAGGGTCAGGAAGGTTATCTAGGTCAGCTAGACTTTTATCTTTGAGCCAGAAAATGTCCAGGTTCGTTTTGTCTCTTGATACAATTTCGTCATAGCCGAATTTCCTGAACCTGCCTTCGGGAGTTTCTTCACTCCAGGTTTCTTTACGACTGTGACGGTTTTCAGGGTTGTAGCATTTGATAAAGTCTTCAAGGTCCGAATATCTCATAGGGTTCTTTTTCAATGTGTGGTGCACGTTGGTGCGGTAGTCGTAGATCCATACCTCTTTTGCCCAGGGTTCTTTAGCTGCTGGTTTTGCTTCAAAGAAAAGAACGTTTGCCTTTACCCCATTTGCATAGAAAATACCTGTCGGCAGGCGCAGGATTGTGTGAAGGTCGGTGGTTTCTAAAAGCTTTTTGCGGATGGTCTCTCCTGCTCCGCCTTCGAAAAGGACGTTATCAGGCAGTACCACTGCTGCCTGCCCACCGGTTTTGAGGATTGTGTGGATGTGCTGCAAAAAGTTGAGCTGCTTGTTGTTTGTGGTTGTCCAGAAGTCTTGGCGGTTGTAAGTGAGGTCTTCTTTTTCCTGCTCGCCTTCTTCGTTAGTGAAGGTCATGCTGCTCTTCTTTCCAAAAGGCGGATTTGTGAGGATGTAATCGTAACGGTAACCCGGATCGGCTATGAGCGCATCGGAATTTGAGATCATGGGCTCTCCGTCTATTTCCCCTATATTGTGCAGGAACATGTTCATCAGGGCAAGTCGCCTTGTCCCTGCAACGATTTCGTTTCCGCCGAAAGTTTTGTTTTTCAGGAAGCGGCTCTGTTCACGATCTAGCCGATAGTACGAAGTAAGGAAGTCATAAGTTGCTAAAAAGAACCCGCCTGTACCGCAGCAGGGATCCCCGATTGTTTTCAGGGGTTCGGGCTGGAGGCACTGGACCATGACCTTGATGAGAGGCCTCGGGGTGAAGTACTGCCCGGCTCCGCTTTTTGTATCTTCGGCATTTTTCTGCAGGAGCCCCTCGTAGATCTCTCCTTTTGTATCCACACCCATCATTACCCAGCTTTCTTTGTCGATCATGTCAATGATCTTGTACAGCATGGCAGGGTCGCTGACTTTGTTCTGAGCTTTGAGGAAGATCTGACCGAGCATCCCGGGCTTTTTCCCTAGCGCTTCCAGAAGCTCCCTGTAATGAGTGTCGAGTTCTGCCCCACGCTGCTGTTTCAGATTATCCCAAGTATATTCCTCCGGGATGCCGATATTTCTGTTGTACGGCGGCTTCCTGTATTCTTCAGCCATTTTCAGGAATATGAGGTAGGTCAACTGTTCCAGATAATCTCCGTAGCTCACGCCCCCGTCCCTCAGGACGTTGCAGAAGCTCCAGACTTTGGAAACGATGGATGAGGTATTTTCAGACATGGTTTGGATCCTTGAGTTTGGAATAATATTTTTGATTTGGGCTACTTGGTTTATCAGGGATGGTCATATGGAGAATACCGGCCTCCAAAAGAGGTTTTAATATATGCTTTCGGAAATGTTCCCTATGTGTTAATTGTAAGTGTTCCATAATCTCAGTGGCTGTTTTAGGTTCCTTACAAAATTCGATTATTATTTCCTGTTTATCGACATGTGAGGTAGCTTGCGCGGTAGCTTGCGGGGTAACTTGGGGGGTAATTTACAGGATCATTTACGGTATCACTTACAGTATCATTTAACCAGCCAGTGATATCCTTTGATCCTGTGGTTTATGTTTTTACGCCCTCAATTGCTCCTTCAATTGAACTCTCAGTTTTCTCACTATCAATAGGCATAATCAGATTACAATTCATTTTCCTTTTCCATTTTTTTCATTCCCTGTTCTTTCCGCCTTATTCTTTCCAGCAAAACCTCAGCCGGCTCCCAATCCTCTGCCCCTTGAACCTCTGCAAGTTCCCTTTCATTAAGCAGCTTCCCCTCAAATGCTTTTTTCAAAATACTCTGCCGCAGTGCTTCGGCTTTTTCCAGATTTGTTTCAATATCCTGCTCTATTTTATCGCAGATTGAAAGGCGGGTTTCTATTTCCTGAACAATGGCTTGTTGTTCGGAAAGAGAACATAGAGGGAATGGATAATTCCCAAGCTTTTCACCGTTTATATTTGATTGATTAACACCATCGGTTTTTACGGAATTACCATGAACTTTTGCTATATGACAATTCAAAAAGTAGTTCAAATAGTCTGCAACTACTAATTCTGGAAGTTGATTTATTCTTATTAGATAACCAGCAAAAATAGCAGGTCTTTCACCTTTATAAACAGCTGTTTTACCAACTAATTCAGGACTATTGGTACGATTAAAAAGAACATCATCTCTTCTTAATAAATATTTTTCAATTTCGATTTTATCACGTGAATAAACTAGATTACTCCAGTCAAATCTTCCGTTTTGAATATTTCCCATACGCAGTACAGCAACATCACCCGATTCTTTTGATTTCGCTGATGTTCCATACTCTACGCCAAGTGTAAGATCTCCAATCTTTACCCAATTCCATTCACTTGGCAATCTATTCAAATCTTCTAATTCGTTCTCAGTGAAAGGTTTAACCTGTTTCAATTTTTTGCCTGAGACTTTTGCAGCTTTTTCTTTTTCCTTCCTGATCCTTTGAAGCAACTCCCCAGCATTCGGCAAATCCGTCTGCTGCTCCCGCCATTTTTTCGTTAGCTCCCCCTCAAATGCTTTCTTCAGCACCGCCTGCCGGTAAACTTTGAGTTGTTCCTGTGCCAGTTTGAGGTTTGAGATTCCATTATCCAATTCACTGAAGAGTTGCTCGATTTTGGAGACTATAGAGCGTTGTTCAGGAAGTGGTGCAAAAGGGATTTTTTCACTCTTTAAAACTGCACCTGAGATGGCCTTAAATGTAGTACCGGTTCCTTTTTCATCTAACTCATTTTCAATTAATCTCAAAAAGTAGAACACATACTTGTTACAATGGGGGTAACGAATAGCTGCTAATCCTCTACCAATACAACACTTTTGGTTAGCTATATTTGTTGCTCCAACTGGAGCTCTAACTGAAATTAGAATATCGTTTGTTTCAGCGATCTTATTTGGCTCTAAACACCATTTTGAAACAATGGGGTGCAGTTCAGTAAACTCTGCTTTTCCTTGAAAGAACGGAAGACCGATGCTGTTTTCGTTGTAAGTTGAAGATGGTGGTGATTGTCCCATTATGATTTCAGCTATTTGATCTAATTCAGTTTCTACCCATCCAACTTTTTCTTCTTTAATTATGCTATTTTTCAGCAACTCTTCCGACAGTTCGGTCATCTTCTGAAATTCATTTCCATTGAAAAACTTAGTTTGTTTTTGTGTTTTGCTGTTGTTATTATTGTCATTTGAATTAGTGAGATATTCATTATCTGATTCCAATATCACTATATCTTGATTTTTTACTCTTGAAATACTATTGATGCTTTTGTTTTCAAAATAATCCAATGGTAAATAACAGTAAGATTGCGGTGGTCTAAAGTTCTTTTTTAATTTATAGGGATTAATTGGCTCAGATAATTCATTAAGATTGGTTATTTCAATTGCATAACCAATATCTGAATTTTTGAAATAATCAAAAAAGTCATTTTCAGAGATCCCCCCGTATTTCTGGCACTTATCCCAGAGTTTTTGAGGAGAATCGGCAATGATTCTGGCAATCTCGAATGATGCAACTATTTTTTTGACAGGAGAACTCGAGTAAATGAATACTTTACTTATATCTTTTTTCTTGAAAATGGATTTTCTAAATTCGAATATCTTTTTACCAGCTAGGATTTCATTGACATAAATTGGTTTAATTGATAGTAAAACGTTCATCGAGTTTGCCACCATTTTTTAGGATTAGATATCGTTCATGGTTTATTTCAGTTATCGATTGTGGAACACCTTTCAAAATACCATTTTCTATAAGATACTTCAGATTCAGAGGGTTGGGTAAATATAAATGATGCTTGAAACGAATTATAAAAACTGATTTTTCTGCCCATTCTTTAAGTTCTTCTTTAGAATATACACTTCTTTTACCTACAATTCTTTTAAGTTCATCTAAATTACTCGTTCTTGTCGGCTCCTGATCAATAATTCCTAGAGAAGTTATCGCTCTTTGATCATGTGAACGATAAAAAAGAATTATGTCCCCGAGTCCCAACCTTGAAGAGAATCTTGATGATAGATATGCTTTTTTTATTGCATTACCAGGAATATTGATTTCAAAATAATCTGTTAATTTCATTTGCCTTCTTTTGTATTCAGGAAATAGAATATCGTGATATTCAGGACGAATCGGGATCACAAATTTATTAACACTTTCACTATCTTTAAAGCAAGGATAGTATTTTCTAGCAATCTCTAGTGACTGCAATTCGGTAGTTTCCGGGATAAATTTCTTTAGATATACCGGTTCATTATTTTTTGCTAGCTCTCCAACTTTTTCAAAACCAAAGTTCTCAATGAGATAAGTTAAGGTATCATCTTCAGTTTCAAAATGAGTTAAATAAATTTCAAAAATCTGATTATTTATGCAATACTGAAAAGCCATTTTAAGGAAGAGTTCACCAATTTTAGAGCCACGAAAATCAACCTTTAGCGTTGCAATTTTAACTCTTTTTGTGGCAGGAATGGGATGAGTATGCGTTTTAATGACTTCATTTTCTTCTTTTAACATAAGAAAAGCTTTAACTTCTTGATCCACCTCATAAGTATAACATTCACGGCCTTCTTTGATACACTTCTCATACCATTTTTTAAAATCCACATCTCCATAGTCTGATTTCAGTGAGTCAAAAAAAGGTTGGTTAATGTCAACTTCATGAGCATAGCATTTTCTCAATAAACTATGACTAGGGAAAAAACGTCGATAAAGGTCAGCAAAATAATTGAGAGCTGAATCTATTGAAAACACTCTATCATCAAGATTCAGTAAATTAGCTTTTTTTACAATTCCTCTATCTTCTGTTATTAGGAAATCGACAAGATTTTTCTTAAGTGAAAAAAGAATTTCGTTGTCATTTTTATCATGTGAATTTACCGGAATGCCAACTAAAGATGTAAATTCATCATCTGGAATAGGAGGTGAAGGAAGTAGAGGATAACCACGAAGCTTTGATAGAGTTATTTTCTTTCTTTCAGCATTATTATCATTATCAATATCTTTCAAAGAAGCAGGATGGATAAACTCTTGATGACCATGTTCTCGGATTATTGTTAACAATGCTTGTAGATTTGGAGGTAGCTCTTTTGGATCTTGAATATGAATTAAAATATTTGTATCATGTAGAAGTTTCATAATTCCAATCAGCCCCATTCATAAGAAAACAGAATAAATTTATGCTATTTAGGTACGTATAAATGTATTTCGAACCGTAAAACAGTAAATTTTAATTGAATGTTACACTTTTGTGTTCAAGCTTTCCAATTTCATAAATCATGACACACAACTATATTCCTCCGTTTGATATTCATGCCGCCAGAGCCTCATATAATTCTGTATTCGTACTTTTCTCCAAACCATTCATTATTAATTTTGGAGTACTTTTAAGATGTCAGTTAATTAAATAATTGTCTACTTGTATCTTTCAGCGATCTAATTAAAAATTTTAATGAGAAGTCTTATACAATATAGTTGCCATATCGTTTGAAAATGAATATTATTCCACATAGCAACAATTATCGAACTAAAGGTAAGGGGGAAGCAGATTGAGATTTTCATTAGATACTATTGCAGAGGACCTTTCTCCTTTAAGCGTTGCTATACTTGAATTACTGAAAGAAAAAGATAAGAAACCAGTAAAAGGAAACGTTGCTTTTCAAAAAGAGATGTTTCTGATAGCGAATTACATTGATAAGGTGAATGAACGAGCGGAATTCATTCCCCATATTCTCGGTCCATATAGTGAAGCTTCTGAAGTTAGTATTGATAACTTGGTATCAATGGGTCTTGTTGAAAAAAAGGACAATACTTACAAAATTACTCCATCGGGTATCAAAGTGTTGGGGCTGAAGCAGGATACCTTTTCTTCAGAAGAAAAAGAATCAATTGCTGACTTCAAAGAATTTATCAGTAATCTCACCAATGACGAAATTCTTCTTTTTATATATGCTTCATATCCTGATTACACCATCGAATCAACTGAATATCGCAGAATAATGAAATCAAGGGTTAAAAACTCGATTTCTATTTACAAAAAAGGCATCGTCAGTCTGGAAAAGGCTGCTTCTCTTGCAGGTGTAAACATAGAGACTTTTCTTGATTTACAGAAGAGGTAGAAACCTGAAAATATTTGATAACTCCTGAATTGTATGTTTATTCCGAACTTTTCTCCCAATTTTTCACCCAACCTTTTACTCCGAATTTTTCACCCCACTTTTCACCCACTTTTCACCACAGTTTTCATCACAGTTTTCTCCGAACTTTTCTCCGAACTCAATCTTAGAAATTAAATTTTATTAAAAGTGTCGGCAAGTTCCGGATCGACTTCCCAATGCCCACCTTTTGCAGGACCTATACGCTTCAAAATGCCCTTTTCCTTGAATTTTGTAACGTTGTTCTCAATAGCAGTAGTGCTGATCCCTATTCTCTGACTTAGTTCTACAATTGTGATCAGAGGGTCTTTTATTATTTCCTTAATTATCTCTAATTGGTTTTCACTCAACTTTTCACCCAACTTTTCACCCAACTTTTCACCCAACCCTACATCAGGAGTTAAGTTCTCTTTGAGGAAAGTAGCAAGTTCCTGGTCAACTTCCCAATATCCGCCTTTTGCGGAACCGATACGCTTCAAAATGCCTTTCTCTTTGAGTTTTGTAACGTTGTTTTCAATTGCAGTAGTACTAATTCCAATTCTTTGACTTAGTTCTACAATTGAGATTTGAGGATCATTTATTATTTTCTCGATTATCTCCAGCTGGTTTTCACCCAACTTTTCACCCAACTTTTCACCCAACTTTTCACCCAACTTTTCACCCAACTTTTCACCCAACTTTTCTTCCAATACCATATCTGGAGTTAACGCAAGTCTTCGGAAAATGACAGAAAACCCACTATCAAATGAAAATTCCACTGAAGAATTTTCATTCTCAGCCACAGCCTGTTTAATGCGGTTAATTCCTGTACCTACCTTTTCTATGTAATTTATGCGGTTTAAGAGAGAGGCGATAAGAGGATTGCGGGCAACGCTTTTGCTTCCGAAGTCAGAAGGCTTCAGGCCGCTCGGCAATCCACCTGGATTGGAGATCTCAACCCTGTCGTCAAAAACCTCAATGAGCACATTTGCGCTCTTATCAAAATAATCGCGGTGACAAACGGCATTTATAATAGCTTCTCTGAGTGCTACATCCGGAATATCAGGAATCTCTTCCCGCTGCAATTTCTCAATCTTGTATTGCACGTTTGTGTGCCTTTTGACGAAAAGAATGGCATTGTTGATGTTTTCAACAATATTCCCCTTGAAATCCTTCTTGTCAAGGATATTCACTTTTTCCGTTCCCTTATACAAAACACAGACAACTATGGCATGGTTTAACAGGAAATCGATATCTCTGGCAAAGAACAAAACTCCGGCATTGGTGAACTTGTTATCATCAGTGATGCAATCTAAATTCCTCAGCAAAGACATCTTGTCAATAGAATGAGTGATTCCTGCCAGATTCAAGAAATTTTCGAATGCCCTCTCATCAAAATCGTTTTCAAAAATCGCTTTATCATTTTTCAGCTCGTCAAAACGAACCCGACCTTCTTTCTGGAAAAACTCGATAATCTCATTGCGGGTAAGTTTCTGGGAGTTTGCTCCGTTTCGAATAAAGAATCCTCTGGAACAGGCGTAAGGTTTGTCGTTACCATCCGGCACGTCAACTACGATAAGATTGTCTTTGACTTCTATATCAACATCAAGATAGGGTTGCAATTGCCGTAGGGAATCCTGAATTCTTGATCTAAAACTGTTATCAGTATTTATTCCCTTTATGATTCCCTTATCGGAAACTCCGAGGATAATCTTACCTCCGCTAGAATTGGCAAAAGCACAAACCTCCTCGATAAATGATTTTTCAAAGGATTCTTTAAACTCGATGCGATACCCTTCTCCAGCATCTATCATATCTTGAATTGAATTCTCCATCTTCACGCCGCCAGAGCCTCACATAATTCTGTATTCGAATGTTATCAGTTTTGGAGTACTTTTAAGATGTCAGTTGATTAAATAATTGTCTACTTGTGCCTTTCAGTAATCTAATAAGAAATTTAAACTGATAAAGGCATATATGCCTGTATTATAGTCACAAACGAAGAAAAAGAGTCTCGAAAATATTGTAGCATTGAAAATTAACTGGGGATGATTGGGATTGCGAATTTTAATACTTATTCTGACAATCTTTGTTGTTATTAGTGGATGCGTTGAAGAAAATAATGCATCTCAATCAAATGAGTCGGCATATCAAGAGTCAGAAAATGTATCGTCTACAACCCTGTCACCCGAAGAAGAAAATATCCCTGAAATTGAAGTAACATCCTTTTCAAGTATTTATATGCGTGATAATACTGAAAGAGTGTATGACTACCTTTTTAGCTGGGATAACGTCCCTGGGAACGAAAATCAGAGCTTCATAAGTTACCTCAAGAATGATATGGGTATTGATTGGGCAGATAATGCGCAGATTGTCAAAACCAATGATAATGAAACTATTCTTGTATTTACATCCGAAAATTCGCTGGAATTTACGCTTGAAGATAATAAAAGTAAGATTCTAACGACCATTGGTTCCGATTCTTATTACGATTCTAAAAAAATCAAAAATGAAAACGGTAAGATTTGTGTCTGCCGGCTTGAATACGAACCCGGACCCAATATCACTGAAAAATATTATGCGGTATATAATCTGTCAATAAAGAATAATGGTTCAAATAACCTCGATTTTAACTTAAATGAACTTCATGTACGTGATGGGAATCACATATTTAATACCACAATTGACCCTGAAAGTCAATATTCGTATAGAAATGAGATGTTTTCAGATCTTAAAAAAGAAACTAAAATTGAAGATACAACTCTATTTCCAGAGCAAACTACAAGCGGGTATGTGATTTTTCAGGTTAGTTCACTGTATAATGAATCTTTCCTATTGATGTATAAGGGAACTCCTATTACCTCAACATCTTTCGAAAAGGGCGTAAAAGTTTTGAGAACAGCGGAAAGTTACAATTACTCGGTAATTTTTGGTATACCACCGTATGATTGTGGTGGCCTTAACTACACTTTTGAACCTGACTTTAAGGAATATCCGTATATATGGCCCAACTGGGTAAACAGAAGCGTATTTGAAGTTTTAAATAAGGCTGACTCCGAGAATATGGCAAAATTATCTATAGAAAACACACTCTCGAAAGATATGGAGCAAATACCCCCGATAAACATAGTATACGCATTAAAAGTCATACCTGAAACGAACGTAACAATGGTTCCAAATATTCGTTCCTCACACTTCTCACCATATACCCTTTGTGTTGATGATACTGGAGAGGAATTAATTAACTCCGAGTATGGTAAAATAATAGTTCTGAATTCACAGATGGGTTTCTCTAACGCAACAATAGTAAAAATTTCGTATCAAAACGTTTATGGACGGAAAGATCGTTTATCATTTATCGATCAGGATCTTATACTGGATGACGAACTGAATATAGTTGTAGCAAAGTATTATTGTGGAAATTTCGTCTGACATTATACAGATGCTCAGTAATATCCCATAAATCTAAAACGAAAATCTGAGGAAAGCAGTAAAAGAAGAGAAACGATTTTTATGATTTAACTTTGATTAAAAGAGTGATAAAGGGTTCACAAGGTTTGGTCTGCAACAATGAAGGTATTGTGGGACCAAGATTTACTCTGTCCTGAATTTGCTTCATTTTAAGCTTACACGTCAATGAAGTATATTACGGGATCAGGTTTCAGACTGCCCTGAATTTGCTTCATCTCGCAGTTTACGCCATAAATGAAGGATATTACGAGATCGGTTTTCAAGCCGTCCTGAATTTGCTCCCTTATAGCTACGCGTCAATGAAGTCTAATACGGAATCAGGTTTCAGACTGTCCTGAATCTGCTTCATTTTAAGCTTACACGTCAATGAAGTAGATTTCGAGATCGGTTTTCAAGCCGTCCAAGATTTGCTTCATTTTACAGCTTAGTTCCTTGTGAACAATATATAATATATAAGTCCCAGTATATAACACTGGCGGTATAATTACCGAGAGTAATATACATCGCTGTTTTCTTTGCTAAGTAGATATGTACTCCGAACTGAATTCAAGCTGTCAGAGCCTCATTCAGTTCACTAATCACAGTATTCATTTCGTCCCCGAAAAGCTGGTACATCCTGCCGCGCCCGCCAAGAGCGTCAAAAGGAGTGTAGTCGAGGTCGTCGATTTCCAGATGGAAGCTGGTTGCAACGTAATCTTTTATCATTCGAAGCAAGTTCATCTGGTCTTCATTGAATTTCAGGGTTCCCGCCTGTTTTTTGAATACCCAGTCCTGGAAATTGCGGTTTACGGTCTGGTCATATGATGTCAGCACAGGGTCAATCTCAGTTACCCTGCGGATCAGGGAAACAAGAGCTATAAGTTCATTTTTCGGGGAATTTCCGTTCACCTTTTCCAGCTGCTCGTAAGCCTGCCATATCCTGGAGGGGGCGAAGTGGGGCTTTTCCAGCCTCAGTTTTTCCATCACTTCTTTTATCATC
The DNA here is from genome assembly GCF_000970285.1 of Methanosarcina horonobensis HB-1 = JCM 15518. Classification (NCBI taxonomy): domain Archaea; kingdom Methanobacteriati; phylum Methanobacteriota; class Methanomicrobia; order Methanosarcinales; family Methanosarcinaceae; genus Methanosarcina; species Methanosarcina horonobensis. The sequence goes on from NZ_CP009516.1 coordinate 4,543,163, forward strand.
GCATAGGTAACTTCCCTGCGCCGGTAGGGCTGGTTGTAGAAAATTCTCAGGGCTGTGATCTCGTCTTTATTAGCTTCCAGATATGCTTTAAAATCGTTGATCAGCTTCTCGTCCTTCGCCAAAATATCTGTATCCCATCCAGACTTTTTGAGGGCATCAAGATTCACGGTATCGATTATCTGTTCATGGACTCTGCGGACGTTTTCGATATACTCGTTCAGCTCGCCGGAAAAGGTAGATCTGGCAACATCAATAAGAATTTCCTGTGCCTTTTTCTTTGCATCTGTGTCCTGAATTTCCGGCTGGCGCAGTTTAATCTCATCAGATTTGAGGTCAATCATATCTGGGTTATATGCGTTGAGCAGGTCCTTTACAGTTTGATTGATAGTTTTTCCATTAGCTTTTTCAGCAAAAGTAGCTCTTTCGTCCTCGTTTATCTGCCTGTTCAACCTTGCAAGCCTGTTAGCCAGAGAAACATAAAGGTCTTCGTCCTGTGCACCAAAGGTTACTGCTGCAAGCAGGTCTTTCAGAGGTGTACTTTTCTTGCGTTCAAGAGGCCGGCTGTCGGTCTTCATGGTTTTTGTAACACCTATGGCGTCCACAATTACAAAATGAGTTTTAGCTGAAATGGCGGATGGTGTCACTTTGTGCAGGTCATCGAAGTCCAGAGTTCGTGTGCCTCGCCCCTTCATCTGCTCAAAATAATTGAGGCTTTTTACATCTCTCATAAAGAGCAGGCATTCCAATGGCTTAACATCAGTACCTGTTGCAATCATGTCTACTGTAACCGCTATTCTGGGATAGTAATCATTGCGAAAAGCTGACAATATCGATTTTGGATCTTCTTCAGCTTTGTATGTCACTTTCTTGCAAAAGGCATTGCCTTCTCCAAACTCTTCCCGCACTATATGGATAATATCATCGGCATGGCTGTCGTTTTTGGCGAAAATTAGGGTTTTAGGAACTTCTTTTCTGCCAGGAAAGATTTCGGGCAGCTTTTCCTTAAATGTCCTTATTACACGTCGTATCTGGCTAAGATTGACCACTTCCCTGTCCAGCTGCCTGGAAGTATAGGTGAAATCTTCGTCCAGCTGCTCCCAGCGTTTTTTGCGGGTAAGTTTCTCACGCCTGTCCACAAACTCCTGAGCAGGTATATTAGCCCCGTTTTTACTAATGTCAGTCTCGATTGTATACACATCATAGCCAACATTCACGCCGTCTGCAACTGCTTCTTCGTGGCTGTATTCGCTTACAACATTCTCATTAAAAAACCCGAAAGTACGCTTATCAGGTGTTGCAGTCAGTCCTATCAAAAAAGCATCAAAATAGTCCAGCACCTGCTGCCACAGGTTGTATATGGAACGGTGACACTCGTCTATGACAATAAAATCGAACTCCTCAATGGGAACCTTTTCATTATATACAACAGGAAGCGGTTCCTTTGGCTGCCAGCTCCTCTCGGCAGGGTTTTCCTCTTCGGTTTTTTCATCCATTTCTTCACCTTTCAGGATGGAGTAAAGCCGCTGGATTGTGGAAATGCATACCTGGCTGTCGGATGAAATATAGCTGGAACGCAGGCGCTGAACATTGTACAGCTCGGTAAATTTGCGGTTATCATCATTGGGCACATAAGCCATAAATTCCTGTTCCGCTTGTTCACCCAGGTTTTTGGTATCGACAAGGAAGAGTACTTTCTTAGCATCCGCAAATTTCAGCAATCTGTAAATGAAGGTTATTGCAGTATAGGTCTTTCCGGAACCGGTTGCCATCTGTATTAGAGCCCTCGGGCGGTAGTCCTTAAATGACTTTTCAAGGTTTGAAATAGCTGTTATCTGGCAGTCCCGCAGACCTCTGGTGTTCAATTCAGGAATATCCAGTAGCCTTTCACGTAGTGGTTTCTTTTTTAAGTGTTCTTCAAATGTCTCGGGACGGAAAAAAGAAAAAATAGGTCTTGACCTGGGTTTAGGGTCGCGAAAATCTGTAAACCGCGTAAGTTCCCCGGTACTCTCATATACAAAAGGAAGAGGGTCATTGTTGAGGTACTTTAGCTTACTTGAAGCATATTCAGCTGATTGTTCTTCAACAACGGTTAATCTGTGGCCTTCCTCATCCCTTTTTGCCTCAATAATTCCTACTGGCCTTTTATCAACAAACAGCACATAGTCAGCAGGTCCCACATCAGTCAGATATTCCTTAACTGCGATACCCCTTGAAGCACTCCAATCTATCCTGCTCTTTTTCTGCACAATCCAGCCAGCATCATTTAGTTTTTTATCAATTTCATTTCTGGCTTTTTGCTCAGGGGTCTGGTTATTGCTCATTATTTTACCTACAATTCATTTTCATTTTTTTGTCCCTAAATCCGAATATCGAGGCTAGTACCCTATATCTATGACCAAAATTAGAGATTCACAATTAATAGAAATTTTTTTATATAGTCACAATATTTTGAATTTAGTTGCCATAACCTGCTAATAATATTCCACATTATCATTTATAATTTTATTTTTACAATCTTCAGTTTTCTAAAATTATTAGAAGTTACTTACATAATCTTAACAGGTTTAAGAAGATAGTATACACTCTCGTTAGAATGGTATACTTTATATCAAGAAAAGTTTTCGTTATCCAGAGACTTCACACAGCGGAGGTCCTGAGTTCGAATCTCAGCGGGCCAACTTTTGATTTTTGTTTTCTAATTCTGAGAGCTTATTAGTTTTCAATAATAAAGCATAATCTTAAAGGCGTAACAGGGATTATATAAAATTCACAAATAAAAAATGATTTGATAAGAATTTAAAGGCAAATCACTTGGTTGCAATGTACCCAAAAATTCTTGTTACCATGGTGAACCTATTCGAATTATAGTGTTAATTCCAACAATTTAGATAGGGATTAATACATCATTCTTTTCTTTGACCTGTCCATCCTCCACTCCATGTTGCACCTTCTGAACCATATCTCCAGTTACCAGTGAACGAATTACCGTCTGAACTTAACTTTAATTCTACATCTCCTGCATCATTCGGACCTGTATATGATGGACTTTCAGACCACGTTCCAATAAAAATATCGCCATTTACGACACCTACCAGTTTTCCTTTGTCATGGGTATATTCGCCGATAATTTGATTTCCAGATCTCTCGAATTTCATATCTCCCCAATTTGATGTCCATTCGCCAACAAAGCTATAATCCGTTTCTTCTACTTCAAAACCACTTTGAGGAGCTATGAGTTCTTCTTCATTTCCAGACTCAGAATTAATAAGAGCTACATCATTAGACAGAATTTCTAATGGTATTGACTCAGTGGGGCCATCAATTATCTCGAATTCAACAGACTCTGAAACTCCTGAACCCGTTATTTTCACTTCGTATTCACCAATTGGCCATCCGCTATCTGGCTTTTCGAGAATGAATGCTCCTCTTCCGAAATCTTCTCCCGTCTCGGACTCAAATGTGTGTATTAGATAATCTTCGTTCAGATAAGTCCATTCGATAGTTAAGACATCATTGTTAAAATTATCATAAACAAACCATACATATAGTTTGTCTGAGTCTTTTGAATATTTTAGTACTTTATCAACAGGAATAAAGTTGTTTATTGAAGAAGTCATCATAACTTCCAATAATCTTGGTTCGCCGTCCTGTGTCATATCTCCATACTTCTCAGTTATTGCATTAACCATTTCAGATTCTTCTTCTGTTGCACCAAAATTTCCTGGTTTATAAGAATCTGTAATGTCCACACAACCAGATAGAAAAATGCTTACTGTCAATAAAATGTATAACAGCGTTTTGTATTTCATTATATCACATTATTAAATAATAAATTATGATATAAAAATTCTTTTGAAATGTTAGTCACATTTATTATAGTGAATTTTCGTAGATTCAATGTTCCCTCTTGCTATCGATTTTAAAAAATATGTAGCTAATTACTTGTTTACATTACAAGAGATGACAATATCTGTGCAAAGACTGCCGATACACATTTATTTTATATTTTTTTAATATGTCATCATATGAATCCAGATACTTTATTTTTAAATTTTATTAGAACATTGAAATAATTTCTTTTAGTAGATTCAGAGATTTTCTTATGGAGCAGCAAATCTTTGAATTTGTCCTTATGTTCAACCCAGATATTACTAAGAGCATAATCCTTTTGTTCATCAGTATTCTGCTGTTCGGGTATTTCATTCAATGAACGAGAAGATCTATTATTTTTTGGCTCGCCAAATACGGTGCTCGCGTCGTTTATTCCCCAGCCTTCACACGGCGGAGGGCCTGAGTTCGAATCTCAGCGGGCCCACCATATATTTCACTATCTTTTTCGCCTTTTTTTGAGTAAGGAGTTTTTTCCACAAACCAGCACTTTCAGTACTTCCTCTTCCCGAATATGGCAGAACCCACACGTACCATGGTGGCTCCTTCCTCAATGGCAATCCTGTAGTCACTGGACATGCCCATGGATAGTGTCCTGATATCGATATTGTCCCGGTTTTCCTGCTTGATTTCATCAAAAAGGGCCTTCATCTTCCTGAAATAGGAACGGGTTTGTTCAGGGGGTACAAAAGGAGGGATGCACATGAGGCCTTCCACACGGACATTCCTTAAAGAGCGGATCTCTTTTATTGCGTTTTTTATCTCATCAAGTCCGAGTCCGTATTTTTGTGGCTCGTTGCCGATGTTAACCTGAAGATAGACTCTCTGTACTTTGTCAATATCCCTGGCTCTCCTGTCAATAATCCTTATCAACTTCAGGGAGTCAATTGACTGAATAACATCAAATAGAAGTACGGCTTTTTTGACTTTATTTGTCTGTAAATGGCCTATAAGATGTGTCTCACAGGGCAGTATATCATCACGTTTATCCTCGTACTCCTGAACCCGGTTCTCTCCAATAATAGTGGCTCCGGCCCGAATGGCTTCGTTTATCCTCTCAGGCTCAATCGTCTTGGTAATGCAAACCAGTGTTGTGCTTCCAATCTTTTCAAGGATCAACTTTGTATTTTCATAGACTGGCATTGCTGTCCCTAAATCTGTCTTTATTCAAAAGTAGCTGTATTTAAATGATTCCAATTATGGCTTTATGGAGTGAGAATATAATCCATCCTATAGACATGCTGAGATATTTTTCAGGCTGTTTTTTATTTTTGTCTTAACTTTCTTTTTCGGGTTGAGAGGCAAAGATTGTATAGACCGATAGGTTTTGGCACTTTTGTATATGTGTCCGTGGGCGCTTGCTATCACTGCTATGATGAATTGTTAAGAGCCTGACCTTTTTGTTCGTCAGTATTCTGTTGAGTGAACTACCCCTCCCTGCTTTCTTCGAAAGCGAGGACGGAGCTTCCTTCGAGTGATTACGTCACTTGGATATTTGCAGAATGCATGTATCCATCAGTAAACCTGTTTGTCGAAGATTATCAGAAAACTTCTGATAGCCTGTCCACAGGGCATTCTGTGATAAGAACCGCTTCATAATATTGATAGCACTATTTCTATCTCTATCAATTACGTTTCCACAATCACATTTCATAGTCCGTTCATAAAGAGGCATCTCGTGTCTTTTTCCACAAACATAACACTCTTTTGAAGTATAGCTTTCATCAATTTTTATTACCCTTTTACCTATAAATTCTGCTTTATAGGCTAAAAATTCGATGAAGCGAGATAAATATCCTTGATTTTGGGTTGATCTGTTTTGAGAACGTTTTCTTTTTCCTTTTAACTTCTTAGATTGAGCCATTTCCTTGACACTAAGATCACCAACAATTATAGTATTGGCTTTAGTGTTCTCAATCATGGTTTTAGAAAGCTTATGCTGAAAATCTTTGATCTGATTAGATTTCTTTGCTTCTATTTTTCTATATGTTTTGTGTAGTCTATTCCATCTCTTGCTTCCTTCTTTACAATGATCTCTTCTGGATTTAATTAGATCTATCTTCGAATTCCAATATTTATCTGTTCTTGGTGTTTTAACTTCAAAGAATTTTCCTTGAGTGTTTAGTGCTGTCACTATTTTTGTAATTCCTAAGTCTATTGCTTGATACAAATCGTTATCAACATACTCTGTGATTGGAGTTTCTTCGTATGTTATGGATACAAAGAATTTTCCTCTGCCCTTATATGGATCATCATTGTAAATTTCAATCTGCTTGATTGCCAACAAATCAAATGCGTTTCCTACTTCGAAAGATAATGGGATTTCATTTACCTTATGAGAGAAACTGAGTTTTCCATCCTTGATTTTGAATCCGCTTTGATTGTAAACCAGAGTTATAAAATATTTTCCACTTCTGAATTTTGGTGGTCTTGCAGATTTATCACCATTTTTCCAGAGCGAAAAGAATGATTTATAACTAGCATCGAGCTTTTTCAGAACTGATTGCAGTACTTTAGAATACACTATATTGTACTCAGGAAATTTTTCTTTTAATGTTGGAAGCTGATTCTGTTGTTCTACATACTTTACACTTCTCTGTTCAGTTTTCCATGCTTCTTTTCTTTCAGCTAGAGCGAAATTATAGAGGCATCTACACTGTTCCGAGAGTTGCCAAAGAACATCTACCTGTTCTTCAGTTGGATTTATCTTGATCTTCTTCGTCAGATGCATATTTGCCTTGATTCTCCACATATTTTTTAAGTACGTCTAGGGTTACCTGCCCTGTCGATGCTATAAAATACGATCTTGACCAGAACATATCTTTCCATAACATAGTTTTTACTTCAGGAAAATTTTTTCGAATCTCCCTTGAAGTTATTGTTTTGATGGTGTTAATGTACTTTGGAATATCGAGTGAAGGTTTTGCTGAAAATAATAAATGAAAGTGATCTTTGTCACACTCTATATTCAACACTTCAACTTTGAAGGTTTCACTTATGTTATGGATTTTAGTTTTGAGAAAATCAATAATTAGAGGATTAGTTAGAGCCTTTCTTCTATATTTCACACATTGGACGAAATGATAATGGAGTGAATATACAGAATGGCTTCCTCGATCCAGTTTATACTGCATAGTTATTACTATATTGATATAACTATAAGTATAATAATTATGCTAATGTTGTTTTGTAGAAGTTGACGGCTTTCATCCCCCACCTGCCAGCCTGATGGCTGTCGAGGAAGGGGACTTCCCGCCTTAGAGTTAAATTGCTCATTCAATAAAAAAGGAAGACTGATCGAAGTTGGCTCGTCATTTACTGTGCGTGCATCGCTTATATCCCAGCCTTCACACGGTGAAGGTCCTGAGTTCGAATCTCAGCGAGACCACTTTTTTTACCTTCTTTCTTTTCTGATTCTAAGAGCTTATAGAGCTTCTTTTCTAATGCTTCAACTCTTGTTTCGAGGTCAAATTTTGCTTATGGTTGCACAACTTTAAGTTCGCAGTTAAGCTCTTCTTCAAAAGCGATTACATATACAGGCTCTGCCTCTCCTCGATTCTGGGTCATTGGAGCGATTTTGAATTCCAAGGAAAGAAAGTTATTGGGCACATAGGAACCAAAAATCCTTACTATGCTCTCTGAGCCTCTCATAGCTCGAAAAAAAATTCTTGAAGGACTACTTTTACTCCAAGGAGCGAAAACTCCGTTCTGAGCGTCAATAAAACCGTGGTCAAAGCAAAGCTGGTTATGGAAGAATTGGAGAGGACAAAACATAAGATGGCGGAAAGATACTCACTTCTTCAGATATTTACCTTTTTCTCAGTTCTGAAACTGTTCATGAAGAACACCGTATATTTGTGAAAAAGTCCAGCAGTAGAGTCATGGTTCAAACGATAATGGAGAAAATGGTGGAACTATATCCGGAAAAGGTCAGAAAGAGCAAAAAGAGGAAGGGGAAAGGAACTTCTTTTTGGATTATGAAGGAACGCGATAACGATTTTTGAGCACACAGTACCTAAAGAGTATGGTTTTCCGTACTTTACCTTATTTAGTATGTACTTCTTTGAGGATCAGTTGAGGGGAAAAATGACATTTTTAGCAGAATAATAAAAGAAGATTGCCCCATCTGAAGGGTAAAGCTGGAAAAGATATGGAAGATTTTACTCCAATATATTGAAGAGATTGATATGGTTAGATGAGATTGTAAAAAGATTTCATGAAATTAATTGGTAGAAAGTACGTTTCCAATACTTTCTTTTAGGTTTGACCGTATGGTGCTCAGTACGGTTATTTCAGTCGGGGTTAAAGTTATTCTTCGGATTGACTTGCGGTAACTGACATAGAACCCTCTGTCAGTATCTTACTAAATTTTTTGGAGTATTGTGGCCCTGGTGATTTCGATGAAAAATTCCATTAATTTCAGTAGCCACTCCCGTTTAAAGCTATATTAAGCCTAAATTTCAACGAAAAAAATGAAAATTATATACAAGATACTAGTTTGATTAGTTTCGAAGACCCTTCGACAAGGAGTTCAATAATCACAGGTTTAACTAAATCATCCCATAATGATTTAGGACCTAATTGATAACCGTAATCATATGGATCCAATTGATAACCGTAATCATATGGATCTAATTGATAGCCGTAGTTGTATGGATTTGATTGAGAACCATAACTATATGGATAAGCAGAACCCACTCCAGCAGTGCTTACCATCATTAGAAACACTACAGCGATGATCTTTAAAACTGCCATGATATCACGTTCTGAACTTTGTTTCTTAAATGTTCGTTCATTCAAAATACTAATAAGCCTTTTTCATAAATAAGGATAATCAGATTAATTATAATCATTTAGTAGATATTAATTGAAAAATTGGTTTTTACAAATTCGAAGGGAAGTTTTATAAAATCATCTATATCAAATATGCTATTGTAGTGGAATTAAACATGATACCAAAATCAAAAAATTTCAACGGCTTGCCCTGAAATGTATTTATTTTCCACATTTTAAGGCTTGTTTCCTACAGTTTTCGATATGCTAGAAGGATTATAGTGGCACTTTGGTATTTTGTTGCCTACGACTTTGCACGGAGAAGAGTCTTGTAACCGTAGATGGCACCAAAAAAATCATTCATCAGGTTTCTCAAACAGAGCAGGGTACTTCTCTCTTAATGCTATTTCACGCTCTGGATCTAATTTTGCATTGTAAAGTGTTTTCACTTTAGAAAGCTGGTCAATTGTTAGATTTTTAGCTCCTATAAGGTCTGTTCCTTCTAGATTAGCATCTGCTAGATCAGCATTTGCTAGATCAACATTCGATAGATTGGCCCATCTAAAATAAGTTCTTTCAAGGTGAGTTCCATTGAGATAAGCTCCTATAAGGTCAGGGAAATCAAGAAAAACACCTTCAAGATGAGCTCCTTTTCTATTCAACAGGGTGTGTATTTTTGTGTCTGTAACCTGTATCTTGTATCGGGTACCCCTGGCCGAAATTCACGGATTAAGTATTCCTATATAGGTATCCAAGAGAATTCAGGCAAACAAGAGTAATGCTTTTTCTCTTAAGTTTAAACTTGAAGGTATAGTCTCAGCAAGGGCTGAAGGTAAAAGAAACAACTGATTAAAATTATCATTTAAATCTTTAAAAATAATTTATTGGAAAAATTCTCGGTAGATATTGAAGCGAAGATCGAAAAATAATATGTGAATGAACTACTATTATCTCTTTTTCCGGCTTTATTATATCCATCTGACTAATATGATATCATCAATATCTCTGGAATACTACCTAAATAACATTAGTTCAATAAGATAACTATTTATAGTAAGTTCTTGTACTTACTATCAAAGTACAATCAAAAAAAACTTTCAGTGGGGAAGAAAAATGAGTGGGAGATATATGAAAAAGAATGAGATATATTTCGGGCAGTTTGACAGCAAAATAGGCTATGATGGTGCTGTAATTCACGGAGGAAACAGCATTGAAGGCCGAATAATGAGAGGTATGGGCTTACTTGGATATTTCCTGTACTTGTTTCTAGCATCACTGCCAATAGCTTACGTGCTGATAAAAATATCCTCAATGGTCTTTGGGAAAATAATGTAAATATGTGTTTCTACGCAAAAACTCTCGATCGGTGGATTAGAGCGAGATTGTGGAGGAAACAATAAAAATGACTTAATTGAAAAATATTTGGGAAGAGCAAAATCAGTAAAAAAAATCTGGACCCGAGTTTCATTGGTGTACTAACATCGTTTTTGGTTGCAGTGGTATCATGCATGGTTATATCCTGAACAAGGAAATGCCTGACTGATCTACCAGGACTAGATATGACCCTCAAGGTTATGCTGGAGATTGGATTGTAAAGCTTATCGATTCCACATCACCTTTATCTGATCTCCAACTTAACATTTTTTTATGTCTTTTATGGAGTATCCATTCTTTGAATTTGTCCTTATGTTCAGCCCAGATATTGTTAAGAGCATTATCGTTTTGTTCATCATTGTTCTGTTGATTTGATTCCTCAGTCAAAGAGAAAGAAATGTCTATCTTATTTGGCTCGTCAAACATGGTGCTTGTGTCGCTTATTCTCCAGCCTTCACACGCGGAGGCCCTGAGTTCGAATCTCAGCGGGCCCACTTTTGTTTTTTGGCTTTATCTTCCTTATTTTTCGATTCAAAGAATATATTGAGCTTTTTTCTAATGCTTCTTATTCTTGCTTCGAGGTCGGGTTTATCTCAGGGTTGTTTAACTTTAAGTTCACAGTTAACCTCTTTTTAAAGAACAATTAAATAAACAGAATTATCGTTTTACTAAGGAGAAAAACAATAATGACTGAAAGAACTGAAAAAGAAAAAGCAACCCAGAGTTTATTATATAATGCAAGCTATGATAAAGAGCTGATCGATGAACGAGCTTATTGTAAAGCACTTTGCTACGAATATAATCGGCTTCATCCAGCAAAAATTGGGGAAAGGACAACTTTAATTCAGAAACTTTTTGGCAAAACCAGCGGTTCTTTTCTTATTGAGCCGCCATTTATATGCGACTATGGCTACAACATAGAAATAGGTAACAATTTCTATGCAAATCACAACTGTATTATCCTTGACGGAGCAAAGATTGTTTTTGGGGATAATGTAATGATCGCTCCACACTGTGGCTTCTATACAGCTGGACATCCGCTTGATGCAGAACGTCGTAATGCAGGACTGGAGTATGCTTATCCAATTAAAGTCGGCAACAATGTATGGGTAGGCGGGAATGTTGTTGTACTACCTGGGGTAACTATAGGAGATAATACTGTCATCGGCGCTGGAAGTGTTGTGACAAAAAATATTCCGTCTGGCGTTGTTGCCTTTGGGAATCCTTGCAGGGTTATTCGTGAGATTATCGATGAGGATAAGAAGTTTTAATCCTTGTTTTTGTTGGCCTGACTCTTGAATTTAAATATAGATCGAAAATATGTGCATTAAATAGGATATTTTCCGTCTCTGCTTCTATACAGCCTTCACACGGCGGAGATCCTGAATCCGAATCTCAGCGAGCCCATTTTTTGGTATTATTTTCCTTATTTTCTGATTTAGAGACTTTGTATACTTCTTTTTCTAATGCTTCAACTCTTGCTTCAAGGTCGGATTACCTAAAGTTTCATACTTTTATGTTTATTAATGCCAAATAGGGGTTATGAAACCTCTAAATAACTTAATATTTAGGTCAAGGAAAAATTAGTGAGAAGATACCTTCCAAGCTTCCCTCAAAAGCTTTACTGAGTCCTTTCTTCTAAAGGGATTTGACTTCTTCTAAAGGGATTTGACTGTTAGATATTACTTAAAAATTATATATTAGTTTATATAATATAAAATAACATAATCACGAAAAGTGAGTATTTATGAGAAGAATAATTAAAAACGCAAAAATCTATACGATGTCAGAGTTCGGAATATTGGAAAATTCAGATATACTTATCGAAGATAATAAAATAGTGGAGATGGGCAGGATAAATGGGGAAGCAGACGATATAATTGATGCAAATGGTAAACTTGTTTTCCCAGGCTTCATAGATGCACACTCACATGTCGGAATTTATGAGGATTCTATGGGTTTTGAAGGTGCAGACGCTAATGAAGATACTGATCCTGTTATGCCTCAACTCAGAGCAATTGATGGAATAAATCCCTGTGATATTTCTTTCAGCGAAGCCTTAAGAGCCGGGATTACTGCAACAGCAACAGGTCCGGGAAGTGCTAATGTTATTGGTGGACAGTTTGCTGCAATAAAAACCTATGGTACAAGAATAGACAATATGATAATTAAAGCACCTGTTGCAATGAAAGTTGCTTTTGGGGAGAATCCCAAAAGGGTTTATAAAGAGATAAATAAAACTCCAACAACTCGAATAGCAACAGCAGCTATGTTAAGAGAGGTCCTTTTTAAGACAGCTGAATATATGTCTAAAAAAGAGAAATCTGCTGCAAAAAATGAAGATGGACCTGAATTCAACATTAGATTTGAAAGCCTGATTCCGGTCTTGAAAGGGAAAATTCCGTTAAAAGCTCACGCGCACAGGGCTGACGATATATATACTGCAATTAGAATCGCCAAAGAGTTCAACCTGAATCTTACATTAGAGCATGTAACTGACGGATACTTGATGCTTGATGAGCTTAAAAAAGAAAAATATCCATGTATAGTTGGACCTAATCTCGCTGGAAGATCAAAGATAGAGCTTAAGAACTTAAGTTTTAAAAACCCAGGGATGTTATCAAAGAATGGCATAATGGTTGCAATTATGACAGACCACCCTGTAATTCCAATTCAGTATCTTGTTTTGTGTGCTGCTCTATCTGTTAAAGACGGAATGGATGAATATGAAGCTCTTAAAGCAATAACCATAAATCCTGCCAAAATACTGGGCATAGATGACAGGGTTGGCAGTATTGAAAAGGGCAAGGACGCTGATATCGTCATTATGGATGGTCACCCGTTTGATACATTTTCTACCACTCACATGGTATTAGTAAATGGTGAAATCGCTTATAAGGCAGAGAAATAAAATGGATAGACGGAAAGTTAAGTATCAAAAATAACTAAGCAGTTGAGTAATCACTTTCCTCTTTCTCCTTTAATTTTTGTGAGGTAAAGTTGCTTTTGTTGACGAGTTAAATATCAAGGGCTTACTACTGACGCAAATTGCAATTAAAATTAGCTTGCGATGCAATAGTTAAATTGAGTCTTCGACAGAGGTCCTGAGTTCGAATCTCAGCGAGCCCACTTTTTTTATCTTTATTTTCGTTTTTAAGTGTTTATTAAGTTTCTCTGATGTCTTCCTTTCTCCGGCATGTTCGTGAATCACTTCAGTATTAATAAATATAATTTGTAACGATTTATCCTTGAAAAAATATTTATATATTTACACAGCCATGTTATTAGTGGGAGGTCTAAAATGATATTCGAAAAAGGATATACGGTTAGAAAAGTGAATACTTCACATGGCCTGGATATGTATATCTCCAGATTTGGAGAGATTGTAAGCATTATGCCATACAACCCAAGAGCTAATATTTCTAACCTGATTAAGAGAATAGAATCAATCAATTATTAAAAGTCGAGAATGCGAAGTTAGAAAAAACTTCCGCTACCTCTTTTTTTCTTCAGGTGCTTTTACAGTCTTTTGATTCACTATATTTGAATTTGCAGGAAATAATTATTATGTGGTTAAGAACCTTTTCATCCGGCTCTGCTATATTCATTTCTTTTTATGCATAAGAAAGCAGTTCATATTAAACTTAGATCCAGAAAAATAATACAGAACCTCTCTCACATCAGATGGTCTATCAATTACTACATCACGTATTCCCCAACCATTAAATAGTAGAAGGCTCTGAGTCGAATTTCAGCGGGCCTATTTTTCAATTAATTATTTCTTTAACTTATTTTTCCAGATTCTAAGAATATATATATCTTTTTTCCAGCTTTTCAATCTTCTTTCAGCATCAAATTTTTTTTCTGATTGTGTAACTTTAATGTGTACTTTTAAAATCATAAATCACTATAAAGACCGTGGTCCAAGTTGAATAACTAGTAAAATTAAACTTCATGTTAAGTTTTGAAGAGCATATAAACACACTAATATTTTTAATATCTATCACTCTATAAATATTAATTAAATATTTATCTTTAGAGGTTATTTTTAACTGAAACAGACTTAAATTAGTGAAGACTTTAGAACAAATATCCTAAGTCCAAATTTATTGATAATGATATTGGTATGAAGAATAAACACTGACCAGGGATAAAAGATGAAAAATAAAATTATACCAGCAATACCGATTGCAACTTTTTCGATTCCACTCCCATCTATGACAATGTCCAGTAAAGCACACAGAGGATATACCATCATAAAATCTTTTGGAATAACGGCACTTGCGATATTGATACTGGCGGGCGTCGCAGGTGCAGCTCCATTTGCATATGTGACGAGTGAGGGGAACTACACAAATAATGGCACCGTCTCTGTAATTGACACTGCCACAGATACTGTTACAGCTATAATTCCTATGGCAGGTTGTTCCTGGGGGATTGTAGCCACATCAGATGATACAAAAGTCTATGTGGCGGACTCGGGATTACTCAGCAGTAATGTCTCGGTAATTGACACATCGACAAATACGGTTAATGCCACAGTAAATGTAGGAGTTTGTCCCTGGGGAATTGCAGTTAACCCGGCAGGAACAAGGGTATATGTGACTATTCATAATAGTACCAATGTCTCAGTAATTGACACAGCCACAAATAGTGTAACAGACACGTTAAGTGTTGGAATTGATCCTTGCGGAATTGCAGTCTCGCCAGATGGAAAAAAAATCTATGTTACAAACGGACGCAATAACACTACTTCTGTTATTGACACGGCCACAAAGAATATTACAGCCGTTGTAAGAGTAGGAAAAGGTCCCTGGGATGTTGCAGTCAGTCCAGATGGAACAAAAGTATATGTAGCAAACGAAAACGACAGTACTGTCTCTGTAATTGACACGGCTACAAATAACGTTATAGCCACTGTAAATGTAGGAAACTATCCTTATTCAATTTCAGTTAACCCGGCGGGAACAAAGGCATATGTGGTTAACCAGGACGATAATACCGTTTCTGTAATTGACACAGCAACTAACAATGTTATAGCTACAGTTCCTGTAGGAGTTAAGCCTATTGGAGTTGCAGTAACCTCGGATGGAAAAAAAGCATATGTGACAAACTATGTCAGCAATAATGTCTCTGTAATTGACACTACCACAAATACCGTTACAGCCACAGTAAATGTAGAAAACGGTCCTTGTGGAATTGTCGGGCATTTTATAGATCCAGTAACAAAATCCAATTCTACTATGGGATCAAACAGTACTCCTTTCTTAAACCCTGTAACTCAAACTGAGAATCAGACAGATAATGCAGGAATGAAAGAAAAAAGCTCTCCTTTCATGAGCCCGATTTTAGTACTTGCAGTAGTATTAGGGACATTTAAGTATGTAAGAAAGACAAAATAATAATTGCACCAATTAGTTTCGATTTATTATGTCTCTCTTTGATAGAAGAACTTCCTAATTTATTAAAAATTGAAGGATTTCACTAAAATAGCAACATTTTACCCTAAAATGTTGCTATTTTCCCTGTTTCAAGGCTTATTTCCTTTTTTTCATATTTTACATGAGTTATCTTTTCTATGACATGTTCATTAATTGCTTCAGTATCAATAACTAGGATATGTAACGATTGATACTTGAAAAAAATATTTATATATTTCAACCACCATGTTATTAGTGGGAGGTCCAAAATGATATTCGAAAAAGGATATACGGTTAGAAAAGTGAATACTTCACATGGCCTTGATATGTATATCTCCAGATTTGGAGAAATTGTAAGTATTCTGCCATACAATCCAAAAGCTAATATTTCTAACCTGATTAAGAGAATAGAATCAATGAATTATTAAATACCGAGAGTGCGAAGTTAGCAAAACTTCCGCTACCTCTTTTTTCTTCATGTTTTTCTATAACTTTTTTATTGTCAATGTAAACCTGCAGGAAATAATTATTGTATGGAGTTTGATCCTTTTTGTCCGACTCTGTTTTACCCAGCTCTTTTTATGCATAAGGAAGCAGTCCATATTAAACTTAGATCCAGGAGAATAACAGGTTAGACATCAATTCGCCTCCTGACCATACTTGCAGATTTTAGACTTTCCGATCACCGACCAAAGTAACCGAAAAGTCCAATATTAATTGGATTCTTTGGCAAAAAACTTATCATCTTATTTTTCAAATTTATTGGAAAGTTTGCAAATTTAAAAATTATCAGGAGCCTGGAAAAATAATGATGTTTTTTGAGTTTACTCTGGTTTTTATTCAGTATTTTATTCGGCTTTTTTACTCGCCTTGAATCGAAACCAATTTTGGAACTTACCTGTGTAATATTACCTGGCTCTGTCTTGAAGAGATTTCTGCCCGGATCTTTCCCGCATCATTCCAGAGGGGCATAAATTTCGGTCAATATCTCTTCAGGCTGAACTTCTCGAGGATCGTTAAGATATACTTCACGGACGGGACCGGTAATTATTTTCCCGTTTTCTGTAATCCAGGAAAATAGTTTTTCATAAGTGAGGGTGCAGTCCTCATAAGGGCCCTTATGAACATCTTTGCCATTTTCCCTCCCGGAAGTTCATATACCTTAATTTCATCATCCCCGGTAATTTCAACAAATTCAGAGATAGGAAATACAACTTCAATATCGGCATTTCCCTCTTCGTCAGCTTTCTGGGCTTCTTCAACTGTAATCTCATGACAGAGAAAAGCAGGATAGGGGGTAATCGGAATATTTTTGCTGAAAGCAAACTCACAAATTCTGGAAAACATCACCGGAATTTCCCGGTAAGAGCCTTTCCTGCGCATACCAAGTACAGGTTGGGGACCAAGTTCGACAACAGTAATCTCGGAAATCAAAAGCCTCCTTAATTTTTTGAAGTATATTAAAGAACTTTGATATAAAGTTAAGGATATTGAACTTTTCAATTAACAGCAGAGATTCTAACTGATAATCTCAGCGGACTTACTTTTATTTTTTGCATTTATCTTCTTCATGTTCTTGTTTTAAGAGTGCATAAATTTTTTTCCCAACGAAAACTCATAAACTGAGCCCAAAAATCAAAATGTTTCTATAAAACCCCGTATCAAATAATCAATAGGTTTCTGATCAAGTAAAACAGTTCTGAGAATTTGCCGATTTAAGAGTAAAATTGATTTAGAATTGGTATATATTTTGAGAGATTAACATATAGTAAATTAAAAAAATATAGAAGGCAAATTTTTAGTTTGAAACCCCTTTATTTCCAGTGGAAAAACCCATATTCTTTTTCTCTTCGATATATTTAGGAATATAAAAAAGAAGATATACATAAATAAATTATCAATGTTCAAAATTTGATATATAATAACAGGTTAAACATTAATTGTTTCCAAGAACACGAAAAAATAAAGTCTGAATGGAAATTTTGGTAAGGCTTCCTCAACTGTAGTCTCATTGCATGGAAGAGATCTTCAATTCGGATTTCAGTAAGCCTATCAGCTTTGTTTTGTGATTTTATTCCACAATACATCTTTAAATACATCTTTATTTAGAATTTTCATTATGAGCGTTTGGGAATATAGTTAACAAAAATAGAAGTTTATGAGAGGACATCAAATTAGAATTTTGATTTTAAAAAATCATCCAGCTATCCTCATATCCTGATAAATGTCACGTAGACAAATCCGGCGGTCATCAGCAGGAAAAATATCAACCCTGCCAGGCTCAGCAGTTTGAGAAAAGGCCCTGGGCGTTCTTCGGCTGGCACGTTACTGCCGTTCATCACCCGATAATTGATATATGCCAGAATTGGCGAAGTAATAAAGCTGACAATGGCAGCAAAGCTTAACAGTTGCAGAAGGTTATCGACAAAGTACAGCACGATTATGCTGGCTGCCACTACCGACAGCAAGATCCAGAGCTGAAAAATTTGCTTGAAATGGCTGGCACAACTTTTGCTGAGCAACGTACAGCTTGCCGCCAGCGAACGCGGATAACCGTCAATACAGGTCAAGGTGGTGCTGAACATTGTGGAAAAAGCGGCCGTTAGAATAAGGGGCTTAGACCACTCACCAATACTGGCTGAGTACAAACTGACAAGCTGCTGGCTGAAGCCTGTGCTTCCACTGACAACTTCCTGGCCGGAACCGTACATTATCAGTTTACCTAGAGCCACAAAGGCCACAGCCATGACCACGGCCATAACATAACCCAGATAAAAGTCAATGGATGTTTCCCGGGTCGTAGCGAAGTGACCGGTTTCTTCTTCACGGCTGAACATCCATAGACTCGACCAGGCAGACAGGTCCACCGGCGCCGGCATCCATCCAAGCAGCATGACCAGAAACGGAAATGCCTGCCATGTCCATGGGCTGGGACTAACAAAGTCTGGAGCTGCAACAGGACCATGGACAAATGCTAGGCCCAGAGCCACTAGTGTACTCAGGCTTAGCAGAGTAACCACTAATTTAGCAAGTTTATCCAGCAGTTTATAATGTCCCAGAAGAACAGTCGCAGTGCAAAGCACCAGAATGCCAAAAGTGAAAGCGGGAATTCTGCTTCCATCAAACCCGTAGCCAGCAAAGAGCGCACCACTGAGCATGGCTACCCCGGCAGTATTGATGATTCCGGTCAGGATATTAATGACCAGAAAAATATATACATAGACAATTCCCTGTCGCTGATACCCCGCCAGAAGACTTTCTTGAGTGGCAGCCGTATAACGCTGACCGTACAGGAAAAATGGAAATTTGAACAAATTAGCCAGTAAAATTAACCCGATCAGACTCCAGCCGTACTGCGCCCCGGCCTGAGTTGACCAGACAAGATGTGAACCCCCAATAGCGGAACAGGCTACCAGAATTCCCGGCCCGATAGCTTTTAACAGATTAGAGCGGTTACCTGGGTGCTCGGCAGCTCCCAGCATGGTAGTCTAATTCGGAGGTTGCACTTCATTCATAAATGTTGTTTCGTTCATGATTATTTCTCGAAGTGTGTTTCAGGAATAAGTTCAACAAACTGTACAACGTTTTTAAAAATATAAATAATTTTTTTATTTTTAGAATGTGTTATTTAGTAGCCCATTTCTCCGGGTGATTTCGTAAATATATCCAGGCTCCCCGATATACCCAAAAAAAGCAATAGACAGGGTATTGTTTTTTAGAATTTCACTTCAATGAGCTCAAAATTATGCTTGTACTCTGGATGGGATGAGAAGAGTTAATGCAGCATGAAAGCTTTCATACGGCAGATTTTGAGTTTAAATCTCAGTGGGCTTACTTTTCTATTTAGTGTTTGCTTTCAATTCTTTCGTTTCTTTAATTACAGGTGGGCCCAGAAATAAGTAGAGAAAGAGCTACAGGATAATAGAATAATTCACTCTGTTTTTTATTCTGTTTTTTATTCTGTTTTTTATTCTGTACTATTTTCTTCTATACAAGAACATACCAAACAAACCAACGATGTCATAAACAATTTCAAAACCCGGAATGCTTTTGCTTGTGCTTTCTCCCTCTTCCGGCTTCGGGTTAACTTCTGATCTTATTTCGAGTTCAATCTCCGATCCTGTGTTTTCTCCTGAAACAATACACATATAAATGTCATTGTTTCCATTGCGTTGATCCCGCCAAAGGATCCTGTCTTTCCAGATATCAAGCTCTCCCCATTGGTTTGATTCATTGGTCGTTATCTGAGTTTCGGTGGAGGTGGAAAGATCGTAAAGGTAAATATCCAGATTTTCCCATCCTTTGCGGTAATCCACCCACACTATCCTGTCCCTGTAGATCACAGGCCCGTATTCCACTGATCCGCTTGTAGTTATTTGAGATTCGGTGGAAGTGGAAAGATTGTACATGTAGATATCCGCTTTTCCATTACGTTCATCAGTCCAGATTATTCTATCCCCGTAGATGGCAGGAGAGTGCTGTGCTGCAGGATCGGTGGTGATTTGAGTTTCCCTGAAAGTAGAAAGGTCGTACATGTAGATATCCAGATTTCCATTGCGGGAATCCTGCCACACAATCCTGTTCTCATAAAGGGCAGGAGCATCCTGCATTGACTCATTGGTAGTGATCTGGTATTCGATGGAGGTGGAAAGGTCATAAAGGTAGATATCCCAGTTTCCAGCCCTATTACCCTCTTTATCCCAACCTCCTCCATTGCGGGTGTCCTCCCACACTATCCTGTCCCCATAGATATCAGGAGAGTACTGACCTGACATATTTGCTGTAACTTGAGTTTCAGCGGAAGTGGTTAAATTATACATGCGAATATCCGCATTTTGATAACCGTTGCAGATATCTTCCCAGACTATTCTATCCCCGTAAATAGCAGGACATCTGTGATCGAAATTGTTATTTGTGATCCGAGTTTCCTCTTGAGTTGAAAGATTGTACATGTAGATGTCCCAGTTCTTTCCGTTGCGCAGATCCTGCCACACTACCCTGTCAGCGTAGATTGAAGGACAGGCTTCATCCGAATTGTTTGTAGTGATAGGAGTCTCATTTAGGGTAAGCCGGTTATTGTGTAGAGAAAATGCCAACACTACAGGAGAAGTTGAAATAAACAAAATAAAAACCAGAGCTATTGAAGCTAAACCTATTAAGTACCGATCTTCTCTATTTTTCATTTGCGACCCTCAACAATGTAATATTTGAACTTCAGGTAATTTTAAATGTATTCATTTGACTTCAAATTTTAAGATAGTTCTTCAGTCCAGGACAAAATTGATCAATAACTTACTGACACGACCAAAAATAAAACTGGTTTTAGAATCAGTTAATATTTTTGAGGTATTTTTGATGCAAAACGATATAGAAAACAAAAAGTATATAGCAAGTAAACTATTAATTCAAAACCCCTTTATTTCCAGTGGAAATTTCGTATCCATTTCCGGTTCAATATATTTACTGTTAAAAAAATATTGAGAGTGGGCATAAGTAAGTAGTCCCACCCAAAATATGATTCAGGAAAATAACAGGTTAAACATTAAGCTGCTTCGAAGAATACTGAGAAATAAGCCATAATGGAGGTTTTGGTAAATGGTTTCAAAATTCCAAAAACAGGGAATTACCTTTTCTTTGGTAATTCGAAGCCGTGAAAGAACTAACCTTTAAATTGCCGTCGAATACCTGAGTGTGACTTTGAGCACGGATGCCAAATTGCCTTTAAGGCATCTGCTGTCTATGGAAATAATTGAGGGAAGTAAGCTAGCAGGAGCAACAAACAAATCTTGAGGTTCAGGTGTCCACAAATTTTTTGCTCGATATTTTAAGAGTTATACTACACAGAACGCATTCTGCAGAGAATTCAGACATGTTTCTCTCACCCCAGGATCATTAACGGCTCAAGCCTTAGTGTTTCTTTTCTTGTCCAGTACCCACACACAGGGCAGTACTGAAAATCTCTAAAGACTTCGTTTTCAATCTCGGAGCCGCACTCTGGACACTTTTTTAATAGTAGCATTTGGTAATCTCCTTTTATTCAAAAAAGACAGAAGATAGTTCGAAATTCGTGCAAAACTTACATTGAAGGAGGTGGTTCAATCTTTCTGTTTCGTCTTGTTTTTCCGTTATTCCACTTGTCTCCAGGTTACTGACCTGCTGACATTAATGAATAGGTGAACTAAAACATAAATTTACTTATAGGGATAAAGAATTTAAAGAGATTAAATTTAAAAAATAAACTTTATAAAGCTTTAAATCATGAAAAAATCTTATGAAATAGGATAAAACACTTATCAGAAGCCTTAAAGTCCGTATACTTGAAAAAAAGGCAATTGTTCATTTATTTTTCGTCATAATACAGGATTAAGCAGGAAAACTCTTTAATAAACAAAGTTGACTTATGTTTCTGCATTTCCAAACCAGATAATGAATTTTGTTCCATGATCCTTTTTGAGTTCGATACAACCATTTATCTGCTCAACAAGAAGATTTACAAGTTGGAGACCAAGGGAATCCGTATGTGGAAACTCTATCTCTTCGGGAATGCCCTTTCCATTATCCGCTACTGTGAGCATATAATGTAAGCTATTTTTTTCCGCACAGGAAGGACCCGAACCGGAACTGTCATAGTTGGCAAGATTTTCTTTTTTGCACAGGCTTATTAGAATCTCACCTGTTTTTCCAGAGCGGAAGGCATGCTTCAGGGAATTTGAGACCAGCTCATTTACAATAATACCGAGAGGTATTGCAACATCCATGTCAAGATTGATCTTTTCAAGGTCAAGCTTCAGGTCGATACTACTATTTACAAGACTATACGAGTCGAAAAGATCTATAGTCAGTTTTTTAAGATAATCTGCAAAATCAAGGGTATCCAGTTCGTTTCCTTTATAGAGTTCTTCGTGAATCAGGGCCATTGAAGCTACACGATTCTGGCTCTCCCTGAAAGCTTCAAGCATTTTTACATCACTGAATTTATCAGCTTCAAGGCTGAGAAGAGATGAGATTACCTGCAGGTTATTTTTGATTCTGTGATGGATTTCTTTTATGTGGGTTTCCTGTATTTTTTCCAGAGCTTCTTCAGCTTTCTTGCGGTCGGTAATGTCCTGAATTATTCCCATGGCTCGAACAGGGATATTATTCTGATCAAAAATAACTTCTCTCTCCGCATGGACTGTACGTTCTTCCCCATTATCCCGGATGATCCGATAATCAATACCATGGAGTTTCCCTGTTAAGCTCTCCTTAATTGTATTATTCACATAATCCCGGTCATCCGGGTGCACATAGTTTAAGAGCTCGTCATAACTTGCACCGGGTTTTTGAGGTTCGCGTCTAAAAATGTTATAAAGTTCATCAGACCAGTGAACTTTACCGGTCACAAGATCCCAATCCCAGCTTCCAATGTGTGCTATTTTTTGGGCTTCAGATAGGCTTTTCTCGTTTTCTTTCAATGATTTATAAGCGTTTTCAAGCTCTGCTGTGCGTTCTCTAACCAATTTCTCTAAATTGTTGTGTGCTTTTTTTAGAGCTTTTTCTGCCTTTTTAAGTTCTGTGATATCACGTGCAGCAGCAAAGACTCCTATTACCTTGCCAGATTCGTCCTTATAAACTGAGGCATTATACAAGACAGGAGTTATATGTCCATCCTTATGCTGAATCTCAAGAGGATAATCCCGTACCAATCCTTCCTGGAATACATGCTGATAACCTTCTTTGGCTTTTTCAGGCTCGGTAAAATAATCTGAGAAATCAGTGCCTATGAGTTCATCTCGGGAATAGCCGGTAACTGTTTCAGTGGAATTATTGACATCGGTTATTTTTCCGTCCGGCCCTATAGTTACAAGAGGATCCAGACTGGCTTCAATCAGACTGCGGTTATAAATGTTTGAGATCCGCAGAGCTTCTTCTGCTTTTTTGCGCTTGGTGATGTCTTGCGTTATGCCGAAACCGCCAGTCACAGCTCTGTCTTTGTCACATTCAAGATATGCTTTTTCACGTACCCACCTGATCTTATCGCCTACAATAATGCGGTGCTCGATGTCGTATGGTTTACCCTCCAGCCCTGCCCTCCATTCTTTATCAACATATTCCCTATCATCCGGATGAACCGTTGAAAGAAAAGTCTCATAGGTCAAAGGGGTGCCTTTTGGGATGCCGAAGATACGGTGATTTTCATCGGACCATGTCAATTCATTTTTACGCACATCCAGACGCCAGCTTCCTATATTTCCCACGGCCTGGGCGCGGCTGAAATCTTCCCTGTTCTCCTGCAACGCGTCTACAAGGGCGTCTCGTTCCGCTAGCGATTGGGCCAACTTGATGTTGCTGTAGCTCAGCTGCGAGGTCATGTTGGCAAACGTCATGAGGAAGGACATGCCTGTGTCCACAGCCTCCCTGCTCAACCGTGGAACTTTTTCAAGCGCTGCCATATATTCCTTTTCATCGAAGCCGTATTTTCTGGCCTGGGATCGGAAAAGTTCATAGTCCAGAGGCTCGTCCTCAAAAAAGAACTGCCCTGAGAAGATATAGCCGACGTGCTGGCCGCCCACCATGATGGGAGTCACTATGTCCCACATATTGTTCTTGCATCTGTACAGCTTAAATTTTCCCGGGGCAACACCCGTTGATAACTCTGTATCGCTTTCCACACAGTGCTTGCAGGTTTCGGGATGAACTCTGTGGAATCTGGTGCAGATATCCTGCCACCCTACACCTGCCAGAACACTCCCTTTAAGATCATTTAAGCCTATGGGAATGTGAGTAAGTTTATAGAAATTCTCCATTAGAGGCTGGATAGCCTGGATATCAATGACCTCCGCCAGCTCCAGGCTCTCCACCGTCTGAGCAGGCAAGAGATTATTTTCCAGCTTCAGCCTGAAACATTGTTCACTCTGGTTCAGAACTTTTTTTATTCGCTTTCTATCCATGCCAGAATTTCTCAGGTTTGCTTTCATCACATATCTTCTCCAACCAGGAAGAGTTCACTTTGTATGTCGCATCAAGCAGGAAAATCCAATTATCTATTCTCCAGAAAGATTGCATCTGCTTGCGGTTGTTACGTATATTATTTATATGTTTTTATATAGGAATAATATATAAGTATATTCAGCAGATGTTAATCTAAAAATTGCTATAAAAAATAGTATACTTTCGATGAATTATATCGAAAATAGGAAAAGATAGTCAACCACTCTCGACTGAAGTCGAAAGCTTGTAAGTAACCATTACTAAAATCACGGGTATCCTGCTTATTTGTCATGAAAAACTGCAGTTCCAACGGGCAGGCTTTCATCACTTGAGAACTCGACCTTTATTGGGCTTTAAAATGACAATCCCTTTCGACATGATGGTTGGAGTCGTCTCGAGCATTGGCAGCTCTGCCAGTGCCTTGATGATATGCCACTGCCCCGGGTTCTGTTCCCAGCTCAATTGTGTCCACTTGACAGTGCCACTGCCTGTCCAGGCGCTGTGGACCTCGGCATCCTGCGGGTACAGTATAGGCTGGCTCAAATCAGCTCCTGGGCCGCCGACTCTGGGAATATAGCGCCATCCAAGGGCATTAATCGTGGCTGCGGAGGTCTGCATCTGTGCCAGTGTTTTCCAGTCCACAGGCTTTGCCCCAAGCATTTCCAGGCGCAGAAATGTATTACCTTCATAACTTGCAGTTGTGTAGTAATTAGGTTGAATGATGTGGAGGTCCTCGATGTCAGCATAGATTTTTGGAATACCGGTTTCCTCTCTTCCCCCAAGAATCGGCCAGGTTTTATTTTCCCAGACCACCAGAATAAACTGTCCTTCCAGCTGATCACGTTTGCCGTTGTAACGAGCTGGTACGCTGACCTGGACAAGATTATATCCCCCTCCGGCCATCCAGTCGATTTCTCGGAACTGACTATAGGAGATGTTCAGTTCAGGGCGTACCAGCTCAAAACCTTCAGGCACATAGTTTGCTAGCTGGTTTTCATCCGTGGTATACGCAAAAGTTATAGAAACCGCATCCCTGTAATACAGTGCTGCTTCAGGACCAGGGCAATCAAAACCGCCAAAGTGGGCTGGCATCCTATAACATTTACTTTCATCAAATCGAAACATGATCAAACCTCCGTACTCAGAGCAGACTATTATGCGACAGAATATATGTAATATATACAATATATATCATACATACAATTTGTTTTATATAATATTTGAATTAAGTTGATAAACGTAATATCAGGAATAATAGATTCGCAGATATAGCAACAAAAAAGGGGAGCAAAAAGGAGGTTAAAAAAGTACCACAACAGACCTGGAAGACATGGAATCTATTGTTTTATTGTAGAATTTTACTGGGAATCTTTGTCTTTTTATAGAGAAGTTTTTGATTTCGCCGTATCCGTTTCGCATAAAATGGGGGGAAAAGATGAGTGCAAGGAATGAAAGTAATCCTAAGGGTGAAATTGTAAACTCACAGCTGGGGAAGATAAAAGTCGATTCTGAGGGATCACCGGTCGCTGGCAGCAGGATGGACACCTCAAAAGCCTATTCTGGAGTCCCGGGTTTGCTCAAGAAAGTAATTAATGAGAACGATAAAGCAGCCTGGGCGAAGATAGTCGAAAAAGTAGATTATATTTATTCCAATCTTGATTATTCCCTGGGCGGGCTGGACCGTGAGACAGGTTTTGCCAGCCAGGTGAAATCACAGATCCGTGCCGGCAAGAAATTGTTATTCAAACCCAACCTTGTAGGCCCGGTTGCCATCGATGCCGGAACCCATTGTGAAGGTCTGGGTGCTTCTATCTGTACAGAATGGCCCCTGATAGCTGCTCTTATGAGGTGGTTCCATGACAGGCTTGATATTAATTATTACCAGATGGCACTGGGGGAGGCTTCAACTTCCGCCCTGCTGATGACAGTCTCTTTCAGGTTAGCCTCCGGAAAAGACATCACCACTGAAGCACTTTTTGAAGGAAGGAGTGAAGATTTCTACGGAGGCTGGGGTTTTTTCTTCGTCCGCAGGTACCTGTCCGAACGCCATCCCTCCTCCCATGAAGACGACCCTATGAAAGGTTACGAGGATAGCGTTGCCGGAAAATTTTTCCCACCTGGCAGGTCCGGAGACCAGTTAATGGTCTATGATCTGAACAAACTCGACGAAGATTTATCCAGGGGGAGGACGGTCGAAGTCCCTGATGGAGCCAACTACAAAGAGATCACACTACATAAGGTGATAGTCGGTGGGGATCCCGGTGATAGTGAAGACCTTAAAGACTACCCGGGCTGCATCCTTATTAATGTCCCCAAGCTGAAGATCCATGCTCAGGACCTTATCACAAATGCTACCAAGAACCTGGGTATCGGGCTTTATCCCACGCAGGCTCCCTGCGAGACTGGCGACGGTGAAACAAAATGGAAATATGCATGCCCGTCCAGATCGGTCCCGTCTTACAAAGGTGAGCTGCCGCATATGCCCTGGATCGTAAAGATGGACGACAAAACCAACCTGCCTGTGAAGGATGAGAACGGGGAATACATCACAACAAAAACAGCAGGAATGCCAGGGACACAGGCGGATGTTATCAGGGCAGTGCAGAACCAGAATGTATTCATGGTGCATGTCAGCGATGGAATCGATATGATTAATATCTGCCATAATCCGGATGGCAGAGCTGTAAGAATTCCCGAAGGTTATGTCTGGGCATCCCTGGATTGTGTAGCTCTCGACCTCCTCTGCGCCAGATACTGTTTCAAAACGGTGTCTATGCGTGAAGCATTGAAGCTCAAGGAAGAGAACGGCTGGCCCACGGAGTTTGTTCACCACGTACCTGTGGCAAGAGTTGACGGAACAAACATAGCAACAGAAGAAGGCCTCGATTCACCTCTTTTCAGGTATAACCTGTACCGTTATGCTGAAGCAAGAGGTGTGGGGCAGCAGAAATACTATGTTGTTGGCTGGGACGCCCTGACGGAAACACCAATGGTTTCTCTAAAAGGTCATCTGGGCAGGATAGAGGATGATAAATTTCTTGAGCTGATGACGAAAACGATGTATTATAACCCTTCATGCATGCTCTGGGACATGCAGAAGACCCTCCTTAGCTATGCAGAAGCCCATGATAAGCTGACCGGCTCCTCACTTTTAAAGGAATTTATGGATGGCTTTGATGAGAACAATGACGGGATAATAGATTACGATGAAAACGGGAGGAAAGGATTCTGGACCCCGGGTTTCAGAATACTGAATCATTCCTATGATATTATGCTAACCGAAAAGTATGGCCAGCTCAGAGGGGTTTTTTATTCTATTGCCGATTTCGGCCTCAAGCCTTCCCGCAAAGGTTGGAATTCTCAGGGGCATGATTTCATGCAGGAGTATGCGCTCGTAATGATAGCAACCCAGGCCTTTGATATGTCACGATCCGAAGAAGGAGGCGAGGATCCCTTCATTCCGGGAATGAAATGGGGCAAAGGCATGTGGCCGAGCTGGCAGCTGGCTACCTATATCCAGCTCACTAACGGAAT
The DNA here is from genome assembly GCF_000970285.1 of Methanosarcina horonobensis HB-1 = JCM 15518. Taxonomy (NCBI): domain Archaea; kingdom Methanobacteriati; phylum Methanobacteriota; class Methanomicrobia; order Methanosarcinales; family Methanosarcinaceae; genus Methanosarcina; species Methanosarcina horonobensis. Next base: position 4,571,122 of record NZ_CP009516.1, read on the forward strand.
CTATGGTTCTCAGTCTCCCGATAGTATCAACTTCCAATCTCTATATGGTACAGCGTTCCAGTACGCAGATAAGACCCGAAACGGAGGTGCCTATACCGGTAGTACGGATCAATTGACAAGTAATCCGTCTTCTATTAAAAACTACCTCCAGGCAGTCTCTGATGGCGCAGACCCTCTCAATTTCACGTTATACGTTCCCGCAGGATACGGAAAATTGAAGGCACACAGGATACCGAATGTGGAGGAGACAGATGATCCACGCAAGGTCTTCACTGCCCACTTTGGCAGTGGAGTGGAGGTATGGTAAGTCTGAGCTCGATTGATTCGTATATTCACAAACAGGCTCTGATAGCTGCCCTGATTAATATGGTGGTAAACCCTCTCCTAGTGTTTCTCATCAACAGGAATGCGGAAAGCGTTGCCTTATCCGGGATTCTGATTGATACGATAATAACCTCAATAATTATGACCTGGCTTGTGACGGTTTTCTCGGCATCTGATATTAACCGTCAGCTTCGCTCAGGCCGTTTTAAAGATGAAAATTTGCCCCGCCCAGGACCGGTTCTGTCACGGTTGCCAAGGCGAGGAGTATTACTGGGCACTGTACTGTTCATCTGTACGGTATTGATAATAGTGACTTTAACCGTTTCAATGTTCTCTCTATTCGGCATTACAGAGCTTGCCGTGGACAGACTGGCACTGTTTAAGGTTATCTATACCGGCCCGGTTGCTTATGTTGTAGCCCATCTGGCAATGATTCGGCAGCTCGGACCTTAACTAGGATGTGAAAGTAAACCAACCAAAAAGAATCGATCAAAACAGAACTTATGAAAAGTAGAAGGGGGAGTGAAAATAGGGGTTGAAGAGTATTTCAAGGATAAATGTTGTCTGGTAACCGGTGCAAACTCCGGAATCGGCTATGCGATAAGCGAAGCGCTGCTGGAAAAAGGAGCAATAGTTTTCATGGCTGGCCGAAATGAAGAAAGCCTGGAGTCAGCGGCTAAGAATCTTGACGCATATGCATGACAGATTCGTATTCTGCTTGTTGATGTGACAAAACAACCTGAAGTGGATAAGGCTGTTCAGGATATGGTCGCCCAAGAAGGCAGAATTGATTTTTTATTTAATAACGCAGGGATCGGGGGAACAATGCCGACCGTTGACGCCACGCTTGAGCACTGGAAGTCTATCATTGATGTCAATCTCTGGAGTGTAATATACGGCATTAATGCCGCACTGCCAATTATGCGTATTCAGGGTGGAGGACACATCGTTAACACGGCTTCCATTGCTGGATTGGTACCGTTCCCATTCCAGGCTCTCTATTGCGCCACAAAATATGCAGTGGTCGGGATGAGTGAAAGCATGCGGTACGAATTTGCAGAAGAAGGCATTCATTTCTCGGTGACATGCCCCAGCGCTGTCGTTTCGCGCATCTGGAAAAAGCCGATACTGGGCCCGGTCCATGAAGAGGTGGAAGCCCCTGAAGATGCAATTCCAGCGGAAGAAGCTGCGCTGATAATCCTTGAGGGCGTTGCAGAGAAAAAAGGAATCATTGTGGTGCCTGAAGAGCCGGGCGGCTGGCTTTGGCATGAATATTGTAATTCTTCTGAAGCCGCAGAGGATTTCCTGATGAAAATGGCTCATGAGCGGAGGATAGGATGGGCAAAAAGGCAGAAGGTATGAGAGAATAGAAACTATGCTGAAAAAGAATCAAGGAGATCATTTTGAGGAAAGTCTCTTCTGTGCAAGGATACCAATTAATGTGACAATAATTCCACTAATTACCGCAATAATAAATTCTATTATCGGACTCTCTTCAGTAGTTTCTATAGCAGGATGCTCTACCAGTAGTGTCAAAGAAGATGATGTGCTGGGTCTAAATCTATTATCATTGTCTCTGTATCTTGCTATTATTGAATGCGAGCCAACCGAAAGGGGAGAAATTGTTAAAATTGCCTGACCGGAACTTAAAGTCTCAGTTCCTATGGATGTGTTTCCCTCAATAAAAGTGACTGTGCCTGAAGGCCTCTCTGTTCCCTGAGATGTTGTATTAACTGTAGCAGTAAGCGTTATTGGGTCTCTGGTTGAATAATGGTCGGGTGAAGAAGTTAAAGTGGTTATGGTTTCTATCCGGGATCCCGGAACAGAACAAATGAACTGACCTAAACCAGAGGGACACATTCCCACATCCACCTTATCTATAACGGTATTGGTTTTTGTGCTAATTACAGAAACAGTATTACTGCCGGAATTTGTCACATATACCTTTGTTCCATCCCTATTGACTGCGACTCCGCAAGGGGATGTTCCTACAATTATTGTATCCGTAACATTGTTCGTGGCCGCATTAATCACAGAAACTGAACCGATAGGAGTATTATGGTTCGCCACGTATACCCATTTTTCATCCGGGGTAACTGCAATTCCGTGAGGATATCTTCCTACGCTTACATCGGCTATAACCTTGTTAGTTAAAGTATCAATTACAGAGACATTGTCACTATTCATGTTCGTTACATATACTTTTGTTCCGTTCTTGTTGACTGCAACTCCATAAGGAGCTTCTCCCACATTTATATTAACTGTAACATTATCTGTCGCCGTATCAATTACAGAAACAGTATTATCGCCTCTGTTCGTCACATATACCCTTGATCCGTCAGGAGTGATTACAACTCCAAAGGGATCTTTTCCTGTATGTATATCAAGAACACTGCTGGTTATCAGGTCAACTGCACGAACTTTTTCATTTAAAAATTTTGCCACATATAGTTTTTGTCCATACGGATAAACCGCAATTCCAGAAGGTTTACCTGGTTTGCCTTCTTCTACATTCATGGGTGTAACCTCTTCGGTAACTGTGTCAATTATGGAAACAGTGCGTCCCGGAATTTCATCGTTACCGAAGTTAGTTACGTACACCTTTGTTCCATCAGGGCTTACTGCAACTCCCACAGGAACATTTCCTACAGTCACCGTGGAGACAACAGTGTTGGTTGTTGTATTAATTACAGAAACAGTGTTACTTTTCTCATTTGGAACATATGCATATTCAGCAGACAGGTCATTCTGCGCAGTAACTGCGGACCCGGTAAGTGAAAAGACAATTAAAAGCGAGAGAAGAACTATTGAAACTAAAAGTAATGAATGTGCTCTGTTCCCCCCTTTCATCCTCATAAGCAGGAGACTCCCTCCTCGGAGGGTGCAGCCCTACAGGTGGGAGAGGAATGTGTCAACTCTACCGGGATTATTTTTCTGTTCAATTAGGGTAGTTGTCCTGGCCCTCAATCGTTCACAGTTTCGTTTTACATTAACACTATTATGAATCTTATTTCCAAAAATGTCAGTTATAGCAAAATAGCCAGTAGATCTTTTACCTTTTACAATACCAGCTCCGTATTCAGTTTTAATCAAATCGAATTTTCTTAACCCAAACAATTTACCAGTTGGAATCTTCTTTTCTGATCTTTTCCCGTTCTCTGCTGATAATCTCCTTTACTAACATGTTTTTTCAGGTAGAAAATATCTTCAAGTTCCACTTTTTGATCGTTACAGCATATTGAAACAGCATCGAAATAATGTGTTTTTGGAAGCTCTAACATTTGTTCTCTTTTGTATTTAGTTTCGTATCCAAAAGTTTCTATGAAATTCCAATCTGATTTCTTAATTTGGGATTTGATAATTCCAATTTCAGTTGCATGTTTTGTTTTCGATCTTTTTACGGATAGTTGAAACTCTCCTCTATGTAATGCATCATGACAGGTATTACATAGACAAATCAAGTTTTTAGGAGTATCCGTACCTTTCTGTGATCTAAAAATAATGTGATGACAATGTAACTTAGGATCTTTTGATTTGCCTTTGCAATGCTGGCAAGTATGTTTGTCTCTATTAAGGATGTATGCCTTCAAATTGTAGAACCCTTTTTGATCTCCATTTTGATGCTCAATACCTGAAACACTTGGATCTGTTATCTTATGAATATCAAAGGAAGCAAGTTCCACTCCCCACTTTGTTACAGGCAGAATCGATTCAACAAACTTCTTTTCTCTGAAATGAGATTCAAGTTTGCTTCGAATAGAAGGTGGTATTCGTCCTTCTCTTAACGAATTTCTTCTATTATCAAATCTTGCAGGTCTGTATCTGGTCTTTCTGCTTCTTCGAGTTCTCCTGTACATAGCTCTCTGTTTCATTTTTGCGGATACATCTTGTCTGATTTCAGCTTCAGATTGATACAATACTTTTCCATTTCCAACTGCAGCACAGCCTATTTTCTTGGAGCCAGAATCCATTCCTGCAACAACAGGTTGAGTATAACCCTTACTGTTATAAGTTAACTTAATAGTAAATGGAATTCTACTGACCACTTTTGCTTTACCTGCTTTAAGCAAAATTCTTGCTTTTGCAGGATTAGTTGGCATCAGCGGTTTTTGATTTTTGTTAAGTACAAACACAAATATTTGTAATTCCTCCTATTTCTAGGGGTTATGCGTATCAAGTTTTGTGGAGTCAAAACCTGAATTCGGCTTCCTCTCGATCGGATGTTAGAAGGTTTAATGACACAGGCACCGTCCCTACCCTTCAGGACTTTTAACCTGTATCCTCAGAGCTTCAAACTGAGGCGACATTTGAAGGTAACTATAGATTCTTCCACATCGTCTACCAATTTTCTTTACTCCTATTGGTGATCTGGTCAACCAGGGCTATCTTTCAAGCTCATTCCTCGACCGCATCGGCGGGCAGGGAGGGGTAGTTGACTTACATTTCACTCCTTAGATGTATGAATATAGCCGCATACTGTGTGAACGGAAAGAAATCAGTGACTAAATTATAATGTTCATGGAGTATAAGGTTGAAGATTCAGTCACTAAATAAATTTGTAAGGGATAAAATCAAATTTGATCACAAAAGGATATATTTCTAAATATATAATGATGCGCAATATTAATATATAATAATAGGTGAATTCTCAAATCATTCTTTTGAAACAAGTTATCCTGGAGAAGAATTTGATCGCATTAACTTTTCTGTCATTTTTTGGCAAATATTTTTGTATGTTGTAAAAAAATGAAAATCTAGTTTAACGTGATAATCTTGGATAGAGATATTGAGAACTGTTCCTTAAAGATGGAACTAAATACAGCCATTAATAGAAATACAAATATTTTCTATAATTTTTTCCATAATTCGTTAAGCTTAGCTTAACTGCCATATTTTGACAGCAATACTCGATCCTATAAGCTATAGCATTCATAAGAGAGAAAAATTAATGGAGTATTAAAAAGAGAGAATTAAAAGGGCTACAGTACCGAAAAAAAACTAAAACCGGATAAGAAATCCAAAAAGAAAGAGAAAGGAGATGACTTAATGGTAAAATTTTTTATTTCTCAGAATTTTGGTCTTGTTGTTTACTGATCCGGTAGTAGAGTTTTCATCTGGTCACTCAGTTCTCCAGAACCAGATAGAGGAGGTATATTTGATACTTAGCAGGTAATACAATTTGAGGTGAGGCTGTTCGGTATGTTTCGGGGTGCTTATCTTTGAGTTACCTTGAAAAGGGATGGGAAGATGAATCCTGGCATCATTCCTTTCCGGTTTCCCCTATCATCTCCTTTCTAACTTTCCATCCTTTCAGTTTTTTATCATCTCCTGTTTACTTTTTAACTTTTCATATCATTTTGTCAGATGTTCGGATCTGTCAAAACTCAGGCTTCAGTGCTATTATCTGCACTGTTTTCAGGTATCTTTCCAGGACCCATGGGACAATCAGAGCCTCCGTGCTGCATCGGACCTCTAACTCCCATCCCGGGCATTCCCTCGGAAGAGGATATAAGTTCCATGAGGTCTTCAAGAGACTCTGCTCCGTTTATCTCTTCTATCAGAGCATTGAGTTCCGTGATCCTGCTACTAAGGCTTTCACTTATGTTTTCATCGGTTGAGTTTTCGTTGTTGCTCACCATTTCTTCGAGGTGTCCGATTTCCATTTCGAGTGAGTCAACAGCCTGGGCCTGTATATAGGTGAATACAACGTCCTGCAATTCTTCTGCACCGGAAGCCGCACTTATTTCACTGGATAGGGTTTCAAGCTCAGTTATCTGTTCATTGAGCATCTCAGTCATATTTTCATCAGTAGTGTTATCCAGCTGACTGTTAAGCATTTCAGTCATATTTTCAAGGGCATCAACCATTTCTACCTGGGCATCGGTAAAGTTTTCCTCAGTTAAGTTTTCAATCTGGGCGAAGCCGAATAATCCGGGCATCCCAAAGGTCCCGTGATTCATTCTAGCCTGTCCCATATTCATTCCATCAGGCCCGCACCTATTTGCCGGCACACGGCTGGACAGAACTTCTTGAAGTTCGGAAGCACCGGATGCTTCACTTACATTAGTATAGAAGCTTTGAAGTTCGGCAATTTGTTCACTGATAGAGTCGAGCATTTCTGCCTGAACATCTGCGAAATTCTCATCAGTTATATTCTCTGCAGGAATAAATGCAGGTTTATTTTCTGAAGCAAAAGCTCCTGAAGGGAGAATGAATAATACCAACATTACCGCCGAAAAACGGTAAATTGAATTTAGTACCTTTGTTTTTATTTTCATAGTTATACTTCCGTTACTGATCTTTAACTCTGATCTTTAACTCCGTTTTTTCGTTTGTCTTGTTTTTGAGTTGTTTTTGTCCTGTGTTGATCTATTCTATTTGTCTTGCAGGCTCTCAACCTGCTGACAATCATGAAATAAGCAGGCTTAGATATAAACATACTTTCAGAAAATAAGGATCTAAATCGATTTAATTTAAAAAAGAAGCTTTATTTTAGCTTTTAAGACTTAAGAACCCTTAAAAAACAGGATTGAAACTTATTAGGCTTCTTAAAAGTCTTGTACTTGAAAATTAGCTACATAGAATCAAAAAAGTACTTTCAGGATATGATGGAGAAAATCTCATACCCTGTATTGCGGACTGAATATTCAGTGTCTATTTAAGTTCCTTTTTCTGTTAAAATCCTGAGGTTTTTCAGAAGATAGTTGACTGTTTTTCTTTTCTCCCGAGACCTTGAAGTTCTCCAATAAAGAGTCAACTGTTTTCTGGGCAAGCACGCTTACATTCTGCACTGAAGTACTAACCTGTTGCATTGCAGCTGTCTGTTCTTCAATAGCAGCTGAGGTTTCTTCACTGCTTGCGGCGTTTTCTTCAGCTGTTGATGCAGTCTCACTGATGCTTTTCTCAATGTTTTCAATTATACCCAGGCCTTCTTCTGCAAGCCTGTCCAGTTCATCAAGCATGGAGTTTATAGTGGCAACTGCAGTGGCAATTTCATGGCTTTTATTCAACGCCTGTTTAATGTTCTTGCTTCCGGTTTTAGCCTGACCGTCTGCGGTGTTAATAGCTTCTGTCACTTTCTTGGTCTCTTTCTGGACATTTGTGACAATCCCATTAATTTCATCGGTACTCTTTCTCGAATCGGCAGCAAGTTTTCTAACCTCATCAGCAACAACGGCAAATCCCCTGCCGTACTCGCCGGCTCTTGCAGCTTCGATGGCTGCATTCAGGGCAAGAAGGTTAGTCTGGTCAGCAATGGACTTGATTTTCCCTGTAACGGCACCGATATTATTCACCGCATCGTCGAGAGAGTGGACGATATCTCCAAGTTTGGAAATTTCTGCAACAAGCTGCTCCACTTCTTCCAGAGCCATATTGCTGAGGCCCTGGGCTTCGTCGCTGGTTTTACCTGCCTGGGAAGCATAACTGGAGGATTTGGTGGAAGAGTCGCTAAGCTTTCTGAAGATTTCCTGGGAAGATTTTATATCAGAAGCTGCTGTACCTGCATGCCTGGAAAGGTTCTCCGAACCGGTTGCAATCTGCTCTGCAGCAGTTGAAATCTGCTGCATGCCCATATTCATCTGACTGACGGCTTCTTCAGACTGCCGGGCATCTTCCAGAGTAGTAAGCATGTTTTCAAGAATGTTTTCTATGACTACTTTCAAATTAGTAACAAGCCTGTTGAATTCATCAAAGGTATCGCCAAAGTCATCATCCTTGATCTTTTCGAGATGAGTATTAAGATCGCCTTCCCTAATTCTTCTGATGCCATCTCCAAGACTCCTCAAACAATCGTTGGTATAAGCTAGGAGGTCCTTAACCTCTTTTTCCCTGTCTTTCAGCTCGGTCATATCAGTTATAACCATGAGACTGCCAACAATAGTTCCAGTCTCGTCTTTTATTGGCACAGCTGAGATCACTGTAAACAGAGGTTTATCTAAAGACTTGAATTTAAAGGATTTCTCAAGATTATAAATGCCTTCTCCTGTTTCCATTACTTTCTCAGCAAGAGTTCTTCTGGAATTAGTCTCTAGTAATTCAGAAGGAGATCTCCCGATGGCTTCATCCGCACTCTTAAATTTGCAGACTTCCAGAAAGTAATCATTAATGTACTTTATTTTTCCAGAAATATCTACATAAAGTGCAAGTGATGGAGCTGGAATGCTGCTGACAATTGCTCTTTGGGATTCTTCTCTTCGTCTTATTTGCGGAGTTACATCCAGGAACATACCATCAATATAAACCATGTTTCCATGCTCATCGTTCACTAAATGAGCCTGTTCCTGAACGGATACTGTTTCACCATTGGATTTTTTGATTCTGTATTCAACCTGATAAGGATTTCCGGTTTTCATTGCTATTTCTATAGCCGCATCGATTTGAGGAATATCTTCCGGAAAAACGATATCTGACCAAGTTAATCTTTGAGAAAGAAAGTCCGTTGTAGAGTAGCCAGTGAGTGTTTCTACACTTTTGCTTATGTAGTGTATAGGCCACGAAGACTCATTCGAAACTCTAAAAATAGTTACTGGAAGATTATCAATTATCCAGCTTATTTCTTTTGCCACCTGATCAATATCATCAATAAATTTTTTTTTGGAGTCTGCCCGCTCCACTTTTTCCAAATCGCCATTTAGTAAAGCCATGACCAATCTAATCCCTAATTAGTTATATATTAACTGCTATTATAAATGGAAGGAGTATTTAAGTGTATAGGGGATATAAAAACCTTTAACCCCATAATCTGAATGCGACTACGTAAATATTTATAGGAAGATTGCCTATTCTAAGTATGTTTCAACTTGATACCGAATCAAAGGTATTAGGGATCTGTCTACTTATGCTCATTATCTATGTTCTATACAGATTGATTCCTATTTTATCGGTTAACAATTAAAGGTATGGTTACTACAGAGCCATTTGCTTTCCCGATTGCTTTATGATAGTAAATACTATTGGCAAATGGATGTGCAGCTTAAAACTAGCATCCAGAGCAGGCAGAGATTAAGAAGAGTTTTCTTCAAAGTATAAGCGAGCTATGTAGAGTTAACTAAAGCTGTATGTGTTCAGCTTTAGTATCCAGCTCTTTAATTTTTAATTATGCAGGTCCTGCAGCAAACTTAATAATGTACTCTGTCCCGTTATTTCTGTTAAGCCTGACATTTTCATCCAGCTGATCCGCCAGGACACGTATGAGCTTAAGTCCAAGACTTTCAGATTTTTCGAGATCAAAAGTTTCGGGAATTCCCACTCCATTATCCGAGACAGTAAGGATAAAACTTGCATTCCCTTTGAAACCTTGATTTTTCCTTTTACTCCAGTTATTGCGCTCAAGTCCTCTTTCTTTTTCTCTTACGAGTCTTATACGAATTTCTCCGGATTTTCTATCCGGAAAGGCATACTTCAGAGAGTTGGAAAAGATCTCATTGATTATAATCCCCAGAGGAACCGCGGTATCGATATCAAAAAAATTTTCTCTTCAATTTCCATATATATAAATTGATCCTGAAATCTCTAATTTCGTAAGCATCCAGAAGATTTTCAGCAAGCACTCGAAGATAGGTCGAGAGATCAACATTGCTTAACTTCCTATTCCTGTAAAGTTCCTTGTGGATAAAAGCAATCGACATTATTCGATTCCGGCTTTCCCTGAGAATCTCTTTTGTTCGTTCATCTTCCAGATTCTCAGCCTGAAAGTCAAGCATAGATGAAATTACCTGCAAGTTGTTTTTTATCCTGTGGTGAACCTCTTTTTTTCGAGCTATCTCGACCTTTGCCAGGTTTTCTTCAGTTTCTTTTCTCTCAGTGACCTCGTATATTATGCCGTTATACACATCTGGCTTCCCTTCCTTACCCGGGACTTTCTGGTAAGTCTTATGCATCCATTTTATTTTCCCGTCCCTGTACCTTTCCCATCCCTGCACCTGATCCTGTAGTCAAGCTCTCCCTTATAGTAGCCTGAACACTGCTTTACATTATATTCTTCATCTCTGAAGGAGCGCGGGTCTTCAGGCTCAATCAGCTATGGCCATAATTTTGAAGAAACGAGCTCTATTTGATAAAGATGCTGTCCAGTCCGTAAGCTTAACAACTCAAGACTGAGATTCGACTAATTTTTTTTCTGAATGCAGTATTCTTTAAACCCTTCTCTGTCAAGGGTTAGAACTCTAAGGAATCCTTCATTCTGGCTTTCATCGCATAAATTGAATGTTCTGCCATTTTTTATCGGAAGATTATCAGGGTTTCTATGGCCATGGATCTGATATGCGTTCTCATTTGTGTTTTTGTTAAAATTTTCAGCGATCAGAAACGCATGCTCAGGGTCTCCCACTCCTTTAATCATCTGTTCGGTTCCCACAAAAGTAAGGTTTTCAGGAAGGTTACTAAGTCCACCGTGTGTTACGAGCACGTATTTATTACAAAATTCGTAATAAACGCAAGGTACTGCTTTCCGGTATAGTTCAAGGATGTCCTTCTCAGAAGTTCCTGCCTGTTCGAGTTCTTTCAGAAGACATAAAGTGTCCGCGAACTCTGATATACGGGACTGCTCTTTACCGGCTGCCGGAATACAAAGGCATTTTTCATTATCCCCTTCAAGCAAAATTACATTATCTCTGCACAGAATTGAGATCAGGAACTTAATGACCCTGGCATTTCCGGTGCCTTTGCCTGCGTAATCTCCAAGGAAAATATACAGATCACTGTCGTTCAGTCCGCACGTCAGATATTTCATAAGGGCTGTATAACTGCCATTTATATCTCCGATGTGATGGATTTTTTTATAATGGGAAAAATCAGTAATTCTGTACTGTAATTTCTCAGAAAATTCATGAGGTTTTATCACCTTTACAAATGAAGGCACACTCTGCCTTTCTATTATAGAGTACATATCCTCGATTACAGCCTCAGGTACAATCTCATATGCAGGCCTTTTCCTGTTTCTTTCCTTTGCAACTTCAAGCGGCACATCCGTAAAATCGACACAGAAAGTCTCATACCTGTAAGTTTTGACAAGCTGCCTGTACTTTGCAATATCTGCGTTTCCCGCATTGGTTGCATTCAGGATTGTGAGCTCTCCCTCTTCCATGCGGCATTTAATAAGAGAGTAGATAAGTCCCCAGGCTCTACGATTAATTTTCTGGGAGATAATGGTTTGTCCGGTAACAGACAGTATCGGAGGCTTTATAAGAAGCCTGACCTCATCTGAGGAAATGGTATAAGGCTCAAGCCTGTTTTCTTTAACAAAGGTCGATTTGCCTGATCCGGGTATTCCTCTTAAAAATATTAAGTACCTCATATAACACCCACAGCCAACTTTGAAAATATTTGATTCAATTTCAGTTAACGTGTCTAGTTTGATCAAACTCGTCCGAGGCAGATAAATCTTAAAATTCCAGTCTTTTTTGATTAACTCTCCTTAACGAAGAATATCTGAGTTAATAATACCTGAGTTAATATTACTATTAGTTTTTATAACATTTAATTGGATAATTTTATGGTATCTGTTTGAGGATAGATGTTGGGGAACACCTTTAGCAAAGTGGTTATACGGAACGTGAACAAGCTCCTGATAGTTATACCGTCTACTGGGAAGGCAGTTCCATGAGAAAAACTCACGAGGTGCAACCTTAGAAAATAGTACGGTGACCGATATGGCAGATCAAAAGGAAACTGGTTATACTCTTCCCGGCAGGGCAGAATCTTACTGGAAGGCTACTATGCCAGAGTCAAAATATCCTCCTCTTTCCGGAGATATTCGTGTAGATGTTGCAATTCTTGGGGGTGGAATAGTAGGAATTACGTCTGCCTTCCTTTTGAAGGAAGCAGGTGTGCAATCCGTGGCAGTGATCGAAGCAGACCGCATTCTGACAGGGGTGACAGGCCACACCACAGCCAAAATTACATCCCAGCACCACCTGATCTACGACCGCCTGCTCTCAAAATTCGGGAGAAGGCAGGCACAACAGTACGCAGAGTCCAACCAGGCAGCCATAGAGAAAATAGCTTCCATAGTAAACTCAAGGAAGATAGACTGCGATTTTGTCCGTAAACCTGCCTACGTTTATGCAGGCTCTGAAGATTCGGTTGGGAAAATACGAAATGAGGTCCAGGCAGCCCAGAAACTCGGGCTTCCGGCTTCGTTTGAAGAAAACCTGCCCCTGCCCTTTGAGATATACGGTGCGGTCCGTTTCAATCATCAGGCGCAGTTTCATCCCACAAAGTACCTTGGTGCACTGGCAAGGGAGATTCATGAGGACGGATGTCACATCTTTGAGAACACAAGAGCATTGAAAATAGAAGGGGAGAACCCCATAAGCATAAAAACGGATAGAGGAACCGTAAAAGCGCAGAAGGTTATCCAGGCAACTCATTTTCCAATTCATGACAGACCCGGGCTGTTTTTTGAGCGTCTTTACCAATCTCGCTCATACGTGCTCGGAGTTCGCATTGGTGAAGCTTTCCCAGAAGGAATGTTCATAAACGCCGAAGAACCTGTCAGGTCTCTCCGGGCACAGCGCACAGAGGGGGAAGAACTTGTGCTTGTGACCGGAGAGGGACATAGAACAGGAGAGGGAAATCATGAAACTGATCACTACCAAAACCTCGAGAAATGGGTAAGATCTATCTATTCCGTCAATTCCATTGATTACCGCTGGTCGACTCAGGATACCATAAGTATTGACCATGTTCCTTACATTGGTCAGCTGACATCAGGAAGCGAAAACTCGTATCTGGCAACGGGATTCCGAAAATGGGGCATGACCACAGGTACGGTCGCAGCAATGATTCTTACGGATATGATCCTTGGGAAGTCCAACTCCTGGGAAGAAGTGTACGATCCTTCGCGATTCAAACTGGTTGAATCGGCAAAAAACATCCTCTCACAGGTTGCTGAGGCTAGCAAAGCCTTTGTAGGAGATAGAATACTCCCTGTTCATAAAGAGGCATCGCAGATTATACCTGGAGAGGGTGAGATTGTCAAAATAGAAGGCGAAAGAGTAGCAGCATACAGAGATCGGGAAGGAATGCTCCACACTCTTGACCCCTCCTGCAGACACCTGGGATGTATCGTATCCTGGAATGACGCCGAAAGGACCTGGGACTGCCCCTGTCACGGCTCCCGCTATAAAGCAACAGGAGAGGTTATTCACAGTCCTGCCGTTTCCGGGCTTTCGGAAAAGAAAGTTGAGGAATGAGTCACTGCACTATAAATTAGAGAATAAAGGAAGGGGGAATAGAAATGCCGAATAGGAATGAAACAGGATATACTCTCCCTGGAAAAGCAGAGTCTTACTGGGTGGCAACTACTCCGGAATCAAACTATCCTGCTCTTTCAGGAGACATTAGGGTTGACGTAGCGATAATTGGGGGAGGGATAGTTGGAATTACCTCAGCCTTTCTTTTAAAGGAAGCTGGAGTATCCGTTGCAGTTATTGAGGCAGACAGGATTCTCAGAGGTACAACCGGGCACACGACTGCAAAAATCACCTCCCAGCATAACCTTATCTATGACAGCCTTATATCGGAGCTGGGAAGAGGGCAGGCAAAACAGTATGCTGATTCCAACCAGGCAGCAATCGATAAGATTGAATATATTGTTCGTTCATGGAATATTGACTGCGACTTTTCTTACAAACCTGCTTATGTCTACGCAGGTTCTGAGGCTTCCGCACAGAAGATCCTGGACGAAGTTCGTGCAGCCCGGAGCCTTGGCATTCCGGCTTCATTCGAGGGAGACCTGCCGCTTCCTTTTAAAACCTATGGCTCGGTACGGTTCAGCCATCAGGCCCAGTTCCATCCCAGAAAATATCTCTGTGCCCTTGCAAGAGAAATTGAGGGTGACGGCTGCCATATCTATGAGAAAACCCGGGCTCTCGGTATCGAAGGGGAAGGGCCCGTTATTGTAAAAACAGATAGAGGAAACATAAAGGCGGAGAATATAATTCAGGCAACACGTTTCCCGATTGTGGATAAGCCTGGAGAGTTATTCAAAAAACTTAAACAATCGATGTCATATGTACTAGGGGCATATATAGAAGAACCGTTCCCTGAGGGCATGTTTATTAATGCAGAGGAACCAGCGAGGTCTCTGCGCTCGCAACCTACAGAAAAAGGCGAGATGGTACTCGTAGTTGGGGACGGACATCATGCAGGATATGGGAACCCCACACATGAGCACTACGGGCATCTTGAGGATTGGGTAAGATCGGTCTATAGGGTACGGTCCATCGACTACCACTGGTCGACCGAAGATGTCGTGCCTGAAGATAATGTTCCACTTATTGGCAGGCTTACTCCGGACAGCGAGCATCTGTATCTGGCAACCGGATTTAAGAAGTGGGGGATGACTGCAGGCACTGCTGCAGCAATGATTCTTACGGATACGATCCTTGGAAGGGACAACCCATGGACTGAGGTATACGATCCTTCAAGATCCAGACAGGAATCTCAGTTTTCTATGGAAGATGTATCCGGAATTGAACCCGGACAGGGGACTGTTATTGAAAAAGGGGAAGAAGAAAAGGTAGCGGTATACCGGGATCCGCAGGGAGTACTCTATACGCTCAATCCTGCCTGCAGACATATGGGATGTACTGTTTCCTGGAACGATGCTGAGAAAACCTGGGACTGTCCCTGCCATGGTTCACGCTACAACGCCAGGGGAGAAGTTATTTACAGCCCTGCAGTGTACGGACTTCTTGAAAAGCGCATCAGAGGGCAGGACAAAAAACCATATTCGTACACTAGAGATACTTCATAATTCCTATTTTTATATGACGAGATCAAAATAATAATTTATGCCATCAGAAAACAAAGATTCCGATCCCTTTAAAGAATTAAAGTGGAGTGACCTGCAGGACTGGGCAGGAGGGAAGGCAACTGCAAAGGGAATAAAATACCAGGAAGAAGGACGGGTAAAAGAGCTTCAGCTAACCACTGAAGGCAGCCTCGTAGCCCGTGTAGAAGGGACAACTGATTATTTCACAGAAGTTACCCTGAAACAGGGAAAGTTGAGTTCTATCTGCACCTGCCCTGTAGGACACAACTGCAAACATGGGGTTGCAGCCGTACTTGAATATCTCGAACTTGCAGAGCAGGGAGAAAAGGTTCCCCTTGCTTCCGAAGAAGATCCTTTCGTTGCAAAAGCCAGACAGGAATATACTGGAGCTGAAACTCATGTCCACAGAGCTGAAGAACCCTCAGCCATGGCTCTCCGCGAGTACCTTGAGCAGCTGACGAAAAAAGAACTGATCGAAATACTGGTGGCGTTTGCAGAAAAAGATGATCTTCTTGGCAGGTACCTTCGAGATAGGCAGAGTCTTGCAGCAGAAGATATAGAAGGTATTGTAGGGGAAGTTTATTCCGAACTTGACGAGCTTCTGGAAGAAACCGGGAACTTAGATTATGCAAGTTACGAAATTGACATGCCTGATTTTTTAGATGTGCAGGTAGGATTAGAGAGCTTGCTTGACGCGGGACAGCCTGATGAACTGCTTGATATCGGAAAAGAATTGATGAAAAGGTACGAAAAAATAGCGGAGTATGATGAAGAAGGGGAGATAGGAACAAAAATATCCTTCTGCATGGACATCGTGTTTGAGGCTCTGGCTCGATCCTCCCTCCCTGCCCACGAGAAAATGCTCTATATGCTCGAAATTGAGTTAAGAGATAACTACAACACTCTTAATGAACACGCTTTTTGGGAAAAAGATTTTACTCCTGAAGAATGGAAGCGTTTTGCAGAAGCCCTGAAAATCAAGCTGGAGGAAGCTGACAGGATAAAAGATACTATCTACAGTCTATCCTGGCAAAGGGACTACGCAGTTGACAGGCTGATTGATGCCCTTGGAAAAGCCGGGATTTTTGAGGAGATAATTCCCATCTGTGAAAGTGAAGCCGAAAAAACAGGAAATTATGTCCGGCTTGTCAGGGTGCTGCTTGACTCGGGGCAGAAAACGAAGGCAGAAGAGTGGATTTACAGGGGAATCAAAGAAACCAGGGAATTTGAACCCGAAACTGCTTATCAGCTCTGGCAGATCCTGCTCGAAATCAAAGAAAAAGAAGAGGACTGGCTTTTTGCGGCTGCCCTTGAAACAGAAGAGTTTTTCAGGTCTCCTGAGATTGATCGTTATCTCAGCGTACGGGAAACATCAAAGAAGGCAGGAAAATGGCAGGAAATCCTGGAAGCTATTCTAAGATACCTGAAAAACGGAGAGCTACCAGAGGGGCAGGCTAAAACAACCAAGGTCAAAGCCGGGAAGTTCAAAACTGAAGAGGAAGCTTCAATTCTCCCCGGCACTCTCCCGAAGACAGGACTTCTGGAATCCGGCTCATTAAAGAAAATCAAAACCCCAGCCTTTGATCTTTTAATAAAGATAGCAATTCAGGAAGAAGACCAGAAGGAAGTTGTCCACTGGTATGAGGAACTTAAAAAAAGCGGAAAAGAATCCGAAGAATACTGGCACCTGGTCCCAGGGAATGAGATTGCAAACTCAGTAAAGAAAAAATATCCTGAAGTCGCGCTTGAGATATGGAAAACACTTGCAGAAAGGCTGATTTCAGAAACAAAAGTGAGTTCATATGAAGAGGCGTCCGCATACCTTCGGAAAATAAAGGAAACCCTGGAAGCCAGCGGAAGAAAAGAGGAATGGGAAGCCTATTTCTCTGAGATAAAAGAAGAAAACAGACGCAAAAGGAGGCTGCTTGAGATTCTGGAGATGCTTGGACAAGATCGAATAATAATGGGTGAAAGAAAAGTGAGTTAAAAGGAAACAAAAAGGTAAAACAGATTGGAACAGAAAACGAAATTGGAAAAAAATAGAAAGAACAAGTTTACGTATAAGTTCATCCCGAAAATCAAAATTACTTTTCTAAATCTCGAACCTGGAATAATCAATTGATTCCGTAATCATGAAAATAGCTCTAAACTTCTTATTAATCTGAGAATAAAATTGGTTTTGGGATGAACTATATAAATGTCAATTGTATCAAACTTAAGAGAGTAACTTCACCAATTTCAAAATATATATTTTTCGAAAAGGTGGGAGCCACTGTCTAAATAAATTTAATAGGATTCTATAAATCATATGTATCTCATTTATAAATACAACAGTTTACATGCCTATAGTTCTTTTGCAGAAAAAAGGTAGCTAAGGATATAAATCAGTCAGTTAACAATAGCTCTTGGGGAAATTTTCATTCTCGTAGCAAGTTACAGGGTATTCAAACGAAACGAAAGGCTTATTTCAAGCTTACTGTGTTGTTTCATTCATTTCAGATATCTTTTCCCCTTACTTCTGGTGATATAAGATCTGCTCTCTTCATCGGCATCTGCATTTAAAGAGGTTTCTCTAACCCGATAAAGTATCAGGCAGCATAAATACCATGAAGTTTCAGATTTATTGGTTTTCAAGATAGCTATACTGCACTTGAATTTATCTATATTCGTTTTTTTGCTTAATTTTAGCTTTTCAGAATGAATTTTTATCAGCATTTGAAAAATAAATTGAAATATTTTTTAACCAGTTATTACTCAGTTCCCATTTTTTGTTCAAAAAAAGAGCTGCGGTATACCTTTAAGAAGAAAAGAGGATAATTATTCTATAACGGCTGAGTAACTTGCTATATATCTCCGAGTAAAACTAAAGTACTAATTTTATACAGAAAAGTGTTAAATAATTAAGGAGATTACTAATCATGGGTAAATTTAGACTAGATAGGGATCAGATAGGAGACTTAGGGAAGAGGTAGAAGCATTAAATAGAATACTTTCCTTTCTGAACTTGTAAACCCATCGTAGCCTATAGATATATATTTGAGTGGAAAAATTTGAGGTGTTTAACTAAATCTTGATACTGATAGCTTGCCTGGTCGCGTTTAGTTGAGTTGCAGCAGCGTATCCTGTAAGTGTAGAACTAACAATATAAATCCCTGGTTACTGGAAAAAATGCGGATGAGTTGTCTACACTTTTTTCCCAAGTAAGAAGGGCGTTTTATCGAGACAGATTAGTACCCAGTAGATACTGTATAGTGTATCTGAGCCTGTTAAAGAGACAAATCTAGACTTACTTAAAGTGACTGCTGCCTCTAAATTAGATGTGCTGTTTATCCGAAAATGTTTCACATTGACGATATTGATCACAATCGATGAGAGATTGTGAAGCTTAACGAAAGAAAGATCCATTAGATTGCCGCTCAAAAATCGAAATTATTCAGGATAAAACAGATGCTAACTATCATTTAAAATTATATTAAAATGTCCTTTTAATGCCTGTTATCGATTAAGCAGTCAGCTGAAGTAGGACGTGTGGGGGATTATGTATAATGAAGAAACATATCGGAGATTTTGTAAAATTCCAAAGGACAAAAGTGATACATCAGCCAGATATTATATTTGCTCGAAAAGAGAAAAACGAGAAAAAGTTTACGAGTTCGTCCAGCAGTCGTATTATAAATAAATGTATGCCGATTGTCTCATTACTTTTGGCGGTATTAATCACTCTCTCAATTGGATTATTTCTTTACACGGGACTTAATCACTTAAACGGCGGTACTCCCGGAAGTATTACTATTCTGGAAGAACCAGAGCTCCTTGATTCATTGAAGGACGCGCAGGATAGAGGAGTTCTTATGGGAATACACGGATGGGCACATGAAAATTATTCTATCCTAACGCCATTGCAGACAAAAGAAAATATAGAAAAGGGGAAAGAAGTCTTTGAAAAAGCCGGAATTGTTCCTGTGGCATTTATCCTTCCAGAAGAACCCATCAATGGAATAGTAGATGAATCGTTAAAACAGAAAATAGAGAGTAATGGAATCTCAACACAGTTACCCATTCTCGAAACGAGCGGATCCAATAGAAACGAATATACCTGGGAGTGGCGTACAATGCAAAGCTTTGACGACCCCCGGTACCAGGAAGCTTCAGAGCAAATCAGGGAAGAAAATCCAGAAACCATTCTGCTCCATGTACAGGACTGGAATCCATACACAAAGCAGTTTCTCACTGATTACTTATCATCGACTAACGAGATGAATATCACCGTCAGAGTAGACGATATTGAGGTGAATACCCGACCAGAAGTAGTCTCCGACATGGCCAAGTTGACTCAGTATGAATCAGTAGGACAGGTTGCATTTTCAGTTATCCCTGCAGGATCAAGGAAAGGTGACAACCCTACTATCGGAAATATAAATGTAAATAAGATAATGGAGATATATTTCGGGTTCTTTATCATAACCTCATTACTGCCACTTTCATTCTTTGTGATATGGAAGTTGTTATCTGAGTGTCACAAGAAAAGAAAACAAAATAAATACTTACTTGAAGATGGTCGAGATCCGAAAGATCCTGACGCGAAAAGTCCAATGTTAGTCTCCATTATCGTTCCTGCCTACAATGAAGAGAAAGCAATAGGCAAATGCCTCCAATCCATCCTTGACCAGGACTACAAAGGAGAAATGGAAATAATCGCTGTTAATGATGGTTCCAGTGACAGAACTGCAGAGATTATTTCAAGATATCCCGTAAAACTTCTCGATCTTAAAGTGAACGGAGGAAAAGCAAACGCTCTTAATGAAGCGATTGAGATTGCAAAAGGAGACATCCTGATCTTTACGGATTCAGACTCGTATATGGCACCGGATGCTGTGAGCTCTTTAATGAAATGTCTCAATGAGAATAAAGATGCCCAGATGGTGGCAGGAAATGTGTATATCCACGATAACCGCAGAAAGAAAGGACTCATGAAATACTTCCAGATGATAGAATACCGAACAGAACAGGATATTACCCGTCACCTTCAGAGTTTGTCCGGCAGTATTCTCGTATGCCCTGGCCCTCTTACCGCTGTCAGGCGCAAAGTATGCGATGTAGTTAGATTCAGTAACGAAACTATCGTTGAAGACGCAGACTTTACAATCAAAGCTCTTAAAAACTCCGTTAAGATTATTCAAGAACCAAAAGCAATAGTTTACACAAACGCACCTGAGACTCTTCGAGGGTGGTATAAACAGAGAAAGAGATGGTGGTACGGCAATCTCCAGTTATGGAGGCTCCACAAAAAATGGGCAATAAAGAACCCATGGATGATATTCAATTACTCAGGATATATTACTGGAATTTTCTCCATACTCCTGATCATGTCAATACCGTGCTTAATACTTCAATATGAGAACATCCCATTGATATTGATGAGTGGAATCCTCTGTCTTGCATTCTCCATAATGCTGTACATCATATACATCGGCCCATTGTTTGCCACAGACAAAAGATTATTAGTAATGTTGATACCATATGTATTGATCTATGCAACAATAAAGGTGGTAGTAATCAGCTGCCTTTTCCTCTGCTACCTGACAGGTAAAGGAATAAAGGTTAAGTTCGGTGCAAACACCTTTGTGGTGAGATAATGGAAAAAGATTACAAAAAGTATGTCTTAATAGGGTCAATCCCCTTATTTTTTATAACTCTACTTTGTTTATACTTGACTACCGAAGGACCTCCACAGTCTGAGTGTTCAGAAGGGGTATGGAATAATTGCAATTTTACAAAGCCTGCTGAAGAGTGGTCTGCCGCTGCCAAGAGATTTGGAGGTGAGAGTGGAGTAGTTGACCTTGTCGTTGCCCAGGCACATGAAAGTAATCTCACTTACCTGCCATTTCCTTTTGAACAAAGGGAAAACATTTACAGTTACAGTCAGACTGATCAAGTGGAACCCTACCTGAAAAAATTCGATGAAGACGGCTTGAAAGTGATTCTTTCAATTCAGCCTAATGGAGCTGACATACCTGAATTGATTGACATTATACTTTCAAAGTATGGTCATCATGAGAGCATAATAGGCGTAAACATTGATATAGAATGGAAATTAACCGGGGAACCTTATCACGTTAGCGATGATGAACGTGATCTCTGGTTAAGCAGAATTCAAAGATACAATCCTGAATTTAAACTGTTCCTGACTTATTTTAAAGATTATACCTACTTTCCTGGCGATGCGCAGGATATAATCATCCTATATGATGGCGATAAAGCTACTCAGGATTTACTCATGAGAGAGTACGAGAAGCTAGCAAGCCACTACACATCAGTAGGGATATATACGGGATATTCTTCAAGCACTCCGCCAACAGCATCTTATGAAAGTATTATAGCTGCAGCTCCGAACACAGAGTATATCTTGCATATAGTCTGATGAAATATTGAACGAACTTATCCCAAAATCAATTTTACTTTTACTTATTAACTTTCAAGAAACTGTTTTTATGCTCCTGAACTTGAATTACGAGACAGTCCCTCATAGAGTGAAAAGAGAAGAAATCATCAGAAAGATAAGAAAGGGAAAAGAGATAACTGTGAAATAAAAGCAAATTTTTATATATAAAAAAGGATGAATAAAAATAGAGTTTGGTGGGTTAACTGAATCCTGAACTCTAACTTCAATTCATAAAGTACTGATCCTAACAAGATAAAAAGAAAAATGAAAAGAGGAGTTGAAACTAATGGCAGCAAAAGTCAACAAAGAAGAATGTACAGGCTGCGGGACCTGTGTGGAAGAGTGTCCTGTAGAAGCAATTATAATTGATGAGGATGAAGGCTGTGCGGTTGTAGATGAGGATGAATGTGTAGACTGCGGAGCCTGCGAAGAAGCCTGCCCCATTGGAGCTATAAAGACTGAATAATACTGAAACTGGAGTTCACTAGATTCGCCCTGTGGACGGAAATCACAGTAACGAGTTAAAGGGAAAGAGTGGGTTGGTTGGAAAGGGCAGCTTTTAACGCTTCAGGGTAATTTCCCACTCAGATTCCCTTATTTTTAAATTTCTCCGGTTTATTCCGCTTGAAGAGGGCAGGATCTTTGTTTTATAGCCCATTGCTCTCAGAATCGGTTCATATTTTCCTGATGTTTTACCATTAAAACATACCAGTTTTAGCTCTGGCGCCATCTCTTTTAATATTGAAAACTGATTTATCTCCTCTTCTCTGATGTTTGAGTCCTGACTTCCTTCCCTTCTCCCGGTTTTAAAAACATCCCAGAGCCCTATTTTATTGCGTTTTAGAGTCTCAAGCCTTGTTTCATAGTCCATGTCCTGAAGACTCTCTCCGATGGCATTGCCGACTAGCCTCCAGAAGTCATTTCCAGGGTGCCCATAGTACTGCCGCCTCCTTAAGGACTCATCTCCAGGAAGAGAACCCAGAATCAGGATTTCAGTATTTTTATCAAGAACAGGAGGAAAACCTCTTTTTATCATGGTAAAGAGACTGGGTTTTAAGGCTACTTTAGTCTTTAGAATCTAAAAAAATGGATTTATATATGTGATTAAAAGTTTACAGACAATTCAAGTTTTTGTAATCCTGAGATTTGCAAAACTTCAGAGCTTGCAAACCTCAGCTTAAACATATCTCATACCTGCATAATCTGTTCAGACATGTCCCTGTAATAATTGAAAAGTTCCTTACCCCATTCAAGGGCGCTTTTTTCAAAGCTCACCATCTCGTGGTTATAGTATCTTCCGTCTTTTGAAATCATAGATAAAGAGATAAAACGGTCAGTAACAATACTGGAAGCGAGCTCAATTTTATCGTCACAAACAAAGAGACATGTATTTTCCATATTTATGAATTCCTCGACCTCTTTTCTGTAGTCGCGGACCAGTTTCCCGTATATTGATCTTTCAAGAACAAGAAACACTTTAATCCCTCTTTTTGCAAGATCCAGATAGAGACCCGGATATCCCGGACGGAAAAACGAAGATATTTCCATTACTATTTTAGACCTGTAAAGCGGGTCCATAATTTCTGGCGGGTAATCGAAAATATGAGTTCTCTCAGGTACGAGTTCCTTACATAGACCCAGTTCTCCGATTCGGTCCAGAAGGTGAGGAGGAAGGGTACGCAAATTATGTCTTGCCCAGTAATCGTGATTGTCATCAAAGACCTTAAAAGTAGAAAGAAGAGGTTCCATTTTGGGAACTATAAGCTTCCCTTTTACAGAAAGTTCGTAAATATCCTCTTTCTGCACCAGCAGTCCATCTTTGAGCAGGATGCGGACCTGAGCCATAATAGGGCTGGAACTGACTTCAAGTTCGGTCTTGATTTCTTCGATCGTTTTTGGCCCGTTCTTCAGGAGCAGAAGTAAATTTTTCCTTTTGTCCGAAAAGAAAATAGTATCTATTAACTGCAGTTCCATACTCATTCTATTTAGCCTCCCTCCGGAAAGGAGTTAAGATTCAACAGGGGTGATTTAGATTATCCGGAGTTATTTCAGACTGAAGAAGAATTACTTTTCCGTTCTGAAGAGTTTCAAGTTGCTCTGGAAAGTTCCAGTTACTCGAATAATTGTAGTTACTCCGGGTAATCATCTCGCTCAGTTGTTTTGGATTAAAACCTATAAGCCAGTATTAAACCTGTTGATACAATCAGTATACTTAGACACATCAGTATGTTAGCTTAAACACACAGTATGCTAGACAAATCAATGTTGTAGATGCATCAGTATCTTAGATACATCAGTATGAAGATTTAACATTTCAGACTCAAAGAAAGTTCCATTCTCTGATGTGCATATAAAACTGTCAATGCTTTTCTCACCCTCAACCTTTAATGCCCTTGATTTATATAAATCAAAGAGCTCTCTTGCCCAGGAAATAGCCTGAGGCTCGGAACAGTACATATATTCATGATAGAACCTTCCCTGGCTGTCAAAAAGAGAAATCATCATCCCACGATCGGAGACGATAAGCTCGGCAATTTTCACACCATCCTTACAGACAGAAAGTTCGGTATTTTCCATTGTGGCAAATTTCCGTATTTTCCTTTCGTAGTTATGCAGGAATTTCTCGAGTACCGATTCCGTAAAAATAAGAGAGACCTCTGACTCAAGTCTTGCGAGCTTTGAATAAAGGGGAAGGAACTCAGGCCGGTAAAAGGAAGAAAATACCATGAGATAACGAGAAGAGGAAAAGAAATTCAAAAGTTCAGTGTTCGGTTCGAATATCTGGCTGGGATCGGCTTTAATGAGATTACAGTCCTTAATATCTCCTATCCTGTCTAGAAGGTACTGAGGGATTCCGTCCAGGTCGTGTTCTATCCAGTAATTATTTTTTTCAACAAGAGTAAGGACGTCAACAAGAGACCTGACTTTTTTGAACACCTGCTCTCCCATGTCTGTCAATTCATAGCTGCCATTTTTTTGAATAACCAGGTTACTGTCTGTAAGTCTTTTGATCTGGGGCAAGATAGCTGTGGGAGACACATCGAGGAGGGTTTTAATTTCTTCCATTGTTCTGGGTTCTTCCCCCAAGAGTAAGAGGAGATCCCTTCTTTTCTGGGAACGAAATACTACATCTATTAACTCAGGTTGCATTCAAACCACTTCTATCTCTTTTTTTGTAAATATAGGATGTCTGTATCTTGCGGCACTGTAAATTTTCTTGCCGCGGCGAATGAAAATTTGAGGCCTCATTGGGTTCTCTACGGCTTAACAAGAGGAAGAGTTTGCGCCATATTTGGAGATAACCGATAAGCAGAGATATATAAAAGAGTTTGGATGAATAATTTAAAACGTAAGAGGATCTAAATAGTATAATTATATAAGTTAGGGAGTTGGGAAAAAATTAAAAAAAACAATAGCATTAGCCAGATTCAAAAAGAAAATACTATTTTAAGATTTTGCATTAATTTTATATGTTGGACTGATAGGGCAAATATGATCATTGAAATTTTTGACAGGCTTTATCTAAATAATGTCATTGTTCAAAAAAGATTAGATTGTTCCAAACCACCAACTTAAGAAAAAATATTGACACTGTTATTTGGAATTTGCTTTAAAAATTTAGAGTCTATTTATTAAGAGAAAAGATCCAAAAAAATTCGGATTCAAGAAGTTGCACAATAGCCTCAAAATTTCGGACCCCGTGTTGCTTAGAAAAAATCAGGAAAAAATTTCCGCCGGTTATGGTATATGGGATGATTTACCCTAATTATGCTGTAAACACATGCCAGCATGCTGGTGTGAGATGCACTTAAAAAAGGAAAAGTTCCGGAAACAGGAGAAAGAAAATTCTTTCATCGGTACGTGTTGCAGAAATCTGGAATTTAGCCCTTCAAAGATAAATAAACTCCAGATATTTCTTAGAGTGCTACCACAGAAAGAAAAAAGCTTTACAAAGGTAAAACCGGAACCTCCCGTGCCATATAAACCGGTAAACTGCAGATCCGGGAAGGCAAGGACCTTTCTGTTAAATCTAAATGGAGGTTTAGAAATATGTTGGACTTTACAGAGGCAAGTCTGAAAAAGGTATTAACCAGATACAATGTGGCTCTGGAAAAGGCAATGACGCCTGAAGATGCCGCAGAAGAGCTCTATCCTAAGGACGAACTTATTTACCCGATTGCAAAAGCCATCTTCGAAGGAGAAGAAGATGACGTGGTCGAGGGTCTCCAGGCAGCAATTGATGCAGGCGAAGACCCAATTGCACTCATCGACGATGCCCTCATGGTCGGTATGGGTGTTGTCACCAAGCTCTACGATGAAGGTATCATTTTCCTCCCCAATGTCATGATGTCTGCTGACGCCATGCTCAACGGTATCGAATTCTGTAAGGAAAATTCTGAAACTGCCCCTGTAACAAAGGGAACTGTTGTCTGCCACGTCGCAGAAGGTGACGTTCACGACATCGGCAAGAACATCGTTACCGCTCTCCTCAGAGCAAATGGCTACGATGTAATTGACCTCGGGAGGGACGTCCCTGTTGACGAAGTTGTTGCATCCGTTGTTGCAAACAAGCCCCTCATGGTCACAGGTACTGCACTCATGACCACCACCATGTATGCATTCAAGGAAGTTAACGACAAACTCCTCGAAAAGGGAATCAAGATCCCATTCGCATGCGGTGGCGGAGCAGTTAACCAGGACTTCGTGTCCCAGTATACACTCGGTGTGTATGGTGAAGAAGCAGCCGATGCCCCCAAGATTGCTGACGCAATCATTGCAGGTACCACAGAGATCGCAGCATTAAGAGAGAAATTCCACAAGCACTGAGGTGAGTTAAATGGCAGCAAAAAGATACACTTCAATGGCATACGCAAGCGCAGACGAAATGACCTTCGGCGTATCCAAGCACCCCGTAAAGGCAGGCCTTGGCCTTGAGATCGGTGCAGGCTACACAATTCCTGAAGTTAACTACGCCCCCAGACCTGAAGCCGGTGCATCCAAGGAAAAACTCGTAAAGGAATACGAGAGGATCACCACCGACATTATGGCCAGAATGGTCCAGGTCGGTTTCCCGGCAGTAATCCTCGAAACAGAACACGTTCAGCAGATGTCCAACAACCCCTCCTGGGGAGCAGAAGTCGCACACGCCCAGAAGACCATCATGGAAGAATACCACGATGAATACGGCATAAAGTGCGCCCTCCGCCACACAATCGGTGACATCCGTGAGAACAGGGACTTCCTCCAGCTCAGAGGCGACAAGTACTCCGTCTTCCTCGAGGCTTTTGAACAGTGCGCAAAGTCCGGTGCTGACCTCCTGTCCGTTGAATCAATGGGTGGTAAGGAAGTATTCGACCACGCAGTTCTCAGGAACGACATCCCTGGTATGCTCTACGCAATTGGCTGCCTCGGTTCCATGGACATGGAAATGATCTGGTCTGACATTGCAGCAATTGCACAGAAGACCGGCACTGTTGCAGCCGGTGACACCGACTGTGCCCAGGCAAACACCGCAATGTTCATTGCAGGCGGTCTCCTTGACAAGAACCTTGCCCACACCCTCGCAATCCTCGCAAGAGCAATCTCTGCCCCCAGGTCTCTCGTTGCATACGAATGCGGCGCAATGGGCCCCGGAAAGGACTGCGGATACGAGAACATCATCATCAAAGCCATCACAGGTAAGCCGATGACCCAGGAAGGTAAGACTTCCACCTGCGCCCACTCTGACGTAATGGGTAACCTCATTATGCAGTGCTGTGACTGCTGGTCCAATGAGTCTGTCGAATACCACGGTGAATTCGGTGGTACCACCGTTCAGTGTTGGTCCGAGTCCCTTGCATACGACTGCGCTCTCATGAACACCGCTCTTGAAACCAAGAACGAAAAAGTTCTCAGGGACCTCCTTATGCTCTCCGACAGGTACAGAGACCCCCAGTCCTACGTGCTTGCATACGACAACGCATACAAGGTCGGCCAGGCAATTGTTAAGGACGGAGACAACATCTACCTCAGAGCAAAGAACGCAGCAGTTGCATGCTGTGACATCGTCAGCGAAGGTGCTGCAGGCAAGCTCGAGCTCTCCAGGTTCGAATCCAAAGCCCTCGCAGACGCAAAGGCATCCCTGGACTCCCTCACAGACGACATGGACAAGTTCATGGACGACTGCCTTACAAAGTACAAGAGCGAAGTTAAAGTCTTCCTTCCAGAGAACTACGGCTTCTAAGCCCCCAGTTCTCTCTTTCTTTTTTTCTTTAACTTCACGTACTGCACTTTTATCCTCATTTTTTCAAGCTGTCAAATTAACCATTTTTTCTATTCTGGAAACCAGAGGCTTTTCAGCTCTCATGTACATATAGGCAGGAAGTCCCGAACGGGAAAAATTCTGGAAAAATTTCATTGCCAGCCCGTTAATTCTGGGAAATTCTCTTATCCTCCCATTTGCAAAGAAACCTATAAGCCTGTCAAAAGTCCTCACATTTGTGGTAAAACCCGCTTCTCCCCTTGCATTTCGGTCCATGGAAAAGACAAGTTCGACCCAGGCGTTCAGTTCCTTTGTAAGGTGCCGACTGGCTCCTCCTTCGACTACTATATGAGATCTTCCATTTTTGATATTACCAAAGTATTCTCTGAAAGAATCTCCTTTTGCAAGCGTATAGACTGCACCCATGCCTCCTGTGTGGCTATCCGTAGTGGCAACAAGCCCTTTGCCGTACTTTCGGGCAAGGGCAGCCGTAATCAGGTTTTTTTCCGTTAAGTCCTGCATGTTATATTCAACTACAGGAAACTGTTTTATAAGTTCAGGCACAGCCCGGAGATTGGGGCGGTCTCCTATCGCAAACCAGAAAGGGTGATTGTATATATGGGGCAGGTCATGAACCCTGAGATAACGGATAAAATTTTTGAAATCATGTTCCTGATTGGCGATAGCCTCAAGTTCTCCGAAATCTTCCGAGTCAAGATCAAAAACATTAATGTGAAGAGTATGTCCCACGTTTTCCGGGTCTTTTATTGAAATCTCAACCCCAGGAACCAGCCCCTCTTTATCCCAGCCGAGCAGGTCATATGCTTTGACAGTATCATGGTCGGTAAAGGTCACAAAATCAAGTCCCTTAGCCTTTGCTTTTTCAAAAAGAACTGCAGGGTGCATTGCCTTTGCCGGAGGGACATCATAGGAACAGGAGGAGTGCACATGCAGGTCCATCTTTTTCCATCCCTCCTGGTGCAGGGTTTCTGCAAGCTCAGAACTTACAGTTGTTTTAGGATTGTTTTCGGGTTTTCCTTGCATAAACAAGCACGACCATTTTATTCGGATTTCTTTCTGTGCAAAATATAAAGAAATTCTTATCCAGTTAAAAGAATGAAGGCAGAAATATAAAGATATTTCGCTAAAAAATATATTTTTCATAATTAATACATAGATAATTGAAGAAATGAGATAGTTAGATAGAAAAGACAGAGATAAAAAATCAAGAGAAAAAGAGTCCTTAAGAAGAAAAAAGCAGAAAAGAAGGTAAAATCTGAGAATATTATTTACCTTACTGCATGGATGGAATAAATAGTAAAAGAACGATCGGAAATAATCCAAAGCGCATACGATCTTTTTTGTAAAAAACCCTCTTTTTAGAGTATAAATTCTTTGTAAAATAACCGAATCAAAGGTGGTAGGAAAAGTGAGAAAATATTGTTTTCTAAGACAAATAACAATACTTAAAGGAATTGTTACATAGAAAGAAGAAAAAATATATATACAGGAGGTGAGTATCTACTAATTAGTAGCGTGGGACCAAAAACACCAATACCCAAATTATACGAACAGACCAAAAAGCATGCCATCAGTAAAGAGCTTGTTAAAATCTCCCTCCCATGTTACTCTCTTTTAAACAAATTTTACCTCGAATCTCTTTCTTTTATTTTTTTGATTATGCAGACAGTTTTTGAAGCTATTAAACTCGTTTTTAAGGCTTTTGGAGCCCTGCAAGCAATGGTTCAATCCATGAAAAATATTTATTTCTACAGATTGCGGCAGGGTAGAGAGGCACGGATATGAAAATTTTACTGTTTATATGCGGAGAAGGGCTTGGACACACCGGCCGCTGTCTTGCGCTGGGGAGAGAGTTTCTGGCGGCAGGGCATGAAGTGAACTTTGGAGCTTACGGTTACTCAAAGGAACTGGTGCAAAAAACAGGCTATTCGGCGCATAAGATTCTTCCGGAAATCAAGCTGGTTGGAGAGGCCGGGACTTTTGACATTGGTAAATCCATTAAAGAAACGCTGAGTAATCTTTTCCCTTCCGGGTTCAGGAAGCTCCTCAAACTGATTGAAGAACTGGGCCCTGACGTTGTACTTTCGGACGGGTACTACTCAGGCATCCTTGCTGCACAATCAAAAAAAGTTCCTGTTTACTTTATCGGGCATCAGTTCAATATGGAAGAGTTTTTTCAGAAAAAGGGACCTCTTTTAGGAACGGCAGGAAAGCTTGTTAAAAGGTTTTACAATTACATATTCAGCAGCGTTAACGGAATAATAGTTCCTGATTACCCGCTCCCTTACTCCGTAAATAGAAAAAATTTCGCGATCTCAAGGAGCATCAATGACAATATCTTTTTCAGCGGCCCCCTTATCCGATGCAGGTATCGGGAAGCCGGGGCAAAAACCCTCAAGCACCCTAATGTCCTTTCAACACTCGGAGCTTTCGGGTACAGGGCAGCCATATTCAAAAATGTGCTTGAGGCTGCGAAACTGGACCCGAACATTCACTATACCTTTATCTCAGGTCCCGAGATAGACCCCGAACAGTTTCCTGAAATCCCCGACAATGTGGAATTTACGGGTTTTACGGACAATCCCTTTCCTTATTACAGAGGCTCGGACCTGGTGATTACTGCAGGCGGGCACGGAACCATTATGGAGAGCCTTGCCTTTGGGCTTCCTGTACTTTCTTTTCCAGACGAAAAACATATAGAGCAGGAAAACAATGCCGCAATCCTTGAAGAAGCAGGATACGGAAAGCGAATGAGTTATCTGACGCCCCCTGAGGTAATTCTTGCCTGTATCCGGGAAGTCCTGGAAGATGAGAGTTACAGTAAGAAAACCCGAAGGCTAATGGAACTTGCCGAAGTGCTGGACGGGCCTGCAGCTGTCAGAAAGTTTCTTGAGGAAAAGATTGAAGGCAGACCTGCGGAAAAAGAAAACTCAAAGGAAGAAGCTTGAGGTCAGGGAGAAAAAGCAAATACAAATAAAAACATCCTGAAAAACGAGGATAAAGGATGAAAATAATGATTTTTATATGCGGGGAAGGGCTTGGCCATACCAGTCGCTGCCTTGCACTGGGAAAAGAGCTTCTAGCTGCAGGGCATGAAGTTAAATTCGGGGCTTACGGCTATTCAAAGGACCTGATCGAAAAGACAGGGTATAAAGCCCAGGAAATCCCCTCGGAAATAAAACTGGTTGGAAAGGCTGGAGGTCTCGATTTAACAGGATCGATCGAAGCAACCCTCAAAAGCGCCCAGCTCCTCGGAGGCCCCAGGCTTCTCAAGCTGATCAGAGATTTCAAACCGGATATTGTGATTTCGGACAGCTACTATCTGGGGACTCTTGCAGCCATGGTCCTTAAGCTTCCTGTATATCTTATCATCAACCAGTCGAATATGGAAGAGTTTTTTAAGAACAGAGGAGTTCCGGTCAGGATTATTGGGAAGCTGACAAAGAAGTTCTACAAAGAAGTCTTTGAAAAAACCGATAGAATAATTATTCCTGACTATCCTCTGCCCTACACCGTCTGCAGAAAAAATCTGAGCTTTGCCCCCAGACTTCGGGAAAAGCTATTCTACAGCGGCCCTCTTGTAAGGGCAAAGTATGAAGAAATAGACAGCATCCCTCTGGAAAAGCCCCATGTCGTTTCTCTTATTGGAGGTTTCGGATACAGGGAACCGATTTTCAGAAGAGTGCTCACCACTGCTGTGCTTGATCCCGGAATTAATTATACACTCATTGCAGGCCCTTCCCTTGACCCCTCAAAGTTCAGAGAAATCCCAAAAAATGTTCAGATTCTCAGGTTTGTTGAAGACACTTATCCTTATATCAAGAGTTCGGATGCCGTAATAGCTCCAGGCGGGCACAGCACAATCATGGAGGCTTTAAGCTTCGGGGTTCCCATCCTCTCTTTCCCGGACGAGGGACATAGCGAACAGGAAAGTAATGCTACAGTGGTAGAGGAGGAAGGCTACGGAAGAATGCTCAGCTATTCCACCCCTCCCGAGGTCGTTCTCGAATGCATAAGGGAAGTTCTTGAAGATGAGGCATATAGAAATAAAGTGGAAAGACTGCAGCGGCTTGCAGGGGAACTGGACGGGCCAAAAGCGATCCGAGAACTGCTGGAAAAAGAAATAGGGAAGAAAACTTCCTGAAAAGCTTCTCCGATATCTCTGGAAAACCTCTATTTGTCAGCACAGACTGGGAGAAGGGGTTTTCGGAAAAAGTTTGGGAGAACTGTTAGAAAAATTCAAAGTTATTCGGCATGAGGCTCTGCAGGTATAAGGTTCTTCAGATAATCCAGCAGAGCAGCGTGTTCTTCGAGCACGAGGTCTGCATGCTGTACTGCCTCAGGTTCGAGCATACTTGCAACTGCAACACAGTAAAGTCCTGCCCTTTTGGCAGCCGTAATTCCAAGAGGTGCATTTTCAATTACAATGCATTCGTTTTTTGTCAGGTTAAGCATCTCAAGCGCTTTAAGATAAGGGTCAGGATCAGGTTTCCCGCGTTCCAGATCGCTCCCGTTAACAACTACATCAAAATAGCCTGAAAAAAACTTATCCACCACTTTTCCTACAGTTATACGGTTCGAGCCGGAGACCATGGCGAGCTTGAAATGTTGTTTCAATTCATTCAGGCACTCCGGAATACCTTCAAAAGGTTTTATTCTGTCAAATTCCAGAAACTCGCGTTTCCTTTCAGGTAACTGCTCGAAATGCTCGGGCTCAGGCTCTTTTCCGGCTTTTTCGAAAACCGCTTTAATTAGCCTTGTATCGTTTGAGCCTTCAAGCTCATAAATGTCTTTCCTGGTGATAGTAATACCCACTTCCTTAAACGCTTCAACCCAGGCGTCTGCCTGAAAAAGCATGGAGTCCACAAGAACTCCATCCACGTCGAAAATAATTGCTTTTAACATGTATTCAATAGATTGTTGTGCTCCATAATAAATTTTATGAAAAACTAGAACTCATTAAAGTTTCTATATAGAAATATCCGGATCTCAATGAAGCTTTAGTGAAAGTTGAAGTCGATTTTCCAGATATTTTTCAGGTTATTTCCAGATTATTTCTCAAATTATTTCTCAAACTATTTCACAAATTATTTCACAAATTATTTCCTGTTACATTTTCCATCAAGTTTTCATCTCAGATATTTATCATAAAGATATCCACCCAACCAGTATCCAAAAAAAGCAAATATAAGAGTTCCAGGCGCGTAAATAGGATACCCAGCTTCTTCAAAACGGAATAAAAAATTGAAAAAAACAAGATAGAGGATCAGAAAAACTAAAAATCCTCCAATTTCAGTATGCCTTTTCGTAAGGTTCAAGTTTACAATGACCTCCTTTTCCTGATCTAAAGCTACCCTGAAGCTCGAAACTGGAACTCTAATACCCTTTGTACTTAAGAATTTTATTCTTTACCTCTTTTCCTGTCCTGCTTCCTCTTCCTCTTTGAAATCAAGAGAAACAGAGTTAATGCAGTAGCGCTTCCCAGTTGGTGAAGGTCCATCCTCAAAAACGTGCCCGAGGTGACTTCCACAGCGAGAGCAGACCACCTCGATTCTATTCATAAAATAGCTGGTATCTTCCTTAAGCCGGACCCTGTCACTGGAAATTACGTCATAGAAACTTGGCCAGCCGGTTCCGGATTCGAATTTGGTATCCGAAGAAAAAAGTTCCTGCCCGCAGGCAGCACAGGTATAGACTCCTTTTTCCTTATTATAATACAGGTTGCCGGAAAAGGGTCTTTCCGTACCTTTCTGCCTCAAAACATGATACTGTTCAGGAGTAAGAACCTTTTTCCACTCTTCTTCAGACTTCTCGACCTTGTTCTGTGTCAGTCGCAAAACCCCCTTTAAGTATGTGACCTTATTTAACTTAATTATATCGGAAAAATTATTTTTCTGCAGCTCAGGAAAGATTTTGACTTCCCCTCAAGGAAGAGCATTGTATAATAAAGGGAGAGCACTGCGAGTTATTAAAGTACTGCACGCCAGATAAATATAAATTGCGGCAAATAGTATTCAATTAAAGAAAAAAAACATAATATTCGAAATAACCCACAAGACAAGAACTCATTAGTTTGAGGGGCTATGGAGGAAAACTGGGAGAACAGAAAAGATCACAGCATAATAACAGCTGCCCTTATATTCCTTCTTCTTGCAATAGTATTTGGCCTGATAGTCTCAAGGCAAATTTATATTGGAAAGTTTATTCTCCCGTTTTATCTCCTTGTCACAGGAACGTTTCTCTTTGCCACTTCCCTGGAAACGGAGAACAACATTGGAGAATGGATTGCCTCTTTCAGCTGGACTCTTAATATGTTCGGTCTGGTTCTTTTTTACCAGTACGGAACAGGAGACTGGGAAAGCTGGGTTTATGCCTGGACTCTTATATTTCCTGCAGGGCCGGGCCTGGGGCAACTGAGTTACGGGGCAGTGAAAGCACGGAAAGATCCTTTTGAACGGGGGAAAATTCTTGTCCAGATAGGGTTTGGGCTGTTTTTCCTGATCTTTATAGTTTTCAAGCTCTTTTTTCAATAATTCGGATAATTCCGGAGTTTATTCTACCTGATTCTACCATCTTACTTTTTTGCTTTATTACCTTACTTTACCTTTTTTACCTTGCCCTTCCTTATCCAGTCTTATTCGTACCTTAGAGAGTCCACAGGCTTCATTTTTGCAGCTTTTCGTGCCGGGTAGACGCCAGAGATAAAGCCGACTGCAACCGCAACAATAAACCCGGCAGCTATCAGGCTTAAAGGGAATACTACGGGAAGGGAAAGAAGGCTTTCAACGCTGTATGCACCTGCAATTCCAACAGCACCTCCGATAATGCCCCCGAAAACTCCAAGAAGGATTGACTCGATCATGAAAAGAAAAAGGATGTCGAAACCTGTGAAGCCGAGAGATTTGAGCACTCCTATCTCCCTTGTCCTTTCGGTAACGCTTACGAGCATGATATTCATGATCCCTATGGAGCCTACCAGAAGGGAAATCAGGGCAACGGCTGTCAGGAAAGAGCTGAGGGCTGCTGCCATCATATCAGTCTGTTCTAAAATTTCAGCCTGATTGACGATCATGTAGGGTCTCGAATCTTTATCCTCAAGATCCCTTTCGGAAATCCCGAAATTCCGGGCAAGGCGTCTGTCCACTTCATCCGAGGTCTCCTGAATAGCCGCAGGGTCTTCAGCCATTGCAAAAACTCCTCCATAGTCCGTTTCGCCAAGGATCTCGTTCATTACATTGACAGGGATAAGGACAGCCTCGTTATCGTTATAAGCCTGGATCATTGTGTTTTCAGGATTCTGGATTACTCCCTTAACCTTGAAGGTTTTTGTGATTTTCTCATTTTCCCCTATCCTGAAGGTTATGTCTATGGAGTTTCTGACTGAAATATTTCTGCCGAATTTTTCATTTGCAATATCATGCCCTATAATTGCTACATACCCATCATTATCATTAATAAAGGAGCCTTCCCGGAGCTGGGTATTTGCAACCTCATCATAAGCCTCCCCTACCCCGCTTACCATGATGCTTTTGGTTTCGGACATATACGTAACTTCAGCAGTCTGCGACTTTAAAGGCGAAACTCCTGAAATTCCTGGCGTGTTTTCAACTATTTTCATCTGGTTGTCGTAGAAAAGCTTTGGCTGCATTCCCTGAATATAAATGAAATTTGAGCCGATATTGGTTACCTCATTTGTAAAGTGCTGGTTAAAACTTGCCCCAAGGGACACGTTTGCAATCACAGCAGCAACTCCGATGACAATTCCAAGAACCGTAAGGGTTGAGCGCATCTTTGCGCTTGTAATGCTTCCAAGAGCTATTTTTCCTGCACTTAAAAGGGGGATCATGAATGGGGGCTCCATTTTTCACTAAAATCTGATTCACCAATTGACCAAGATATACGCAATATATACCTCTAATATATTAAAACAGATGAACAGCCCATAAGATATTGCGAATTGATGTGACCAAATAGTCAAACAAAGATATGAATAGAAAACTAAATCGATAAATGGATATTAAAGTAGATAGAAATTATAAAGTCATTATGATACTAATTTTACTTGATTCTTGGCAATGTGGTATTCATGATAGAAGAGAAACAAATATTCCTGTCCTATTCTCACAAAAACATGGATTTAGCAAATGAAATTGATAATACACTTCGTATAAGGGGGATTAGAGTAACAAGGGACATAAGAGGCGTAAAATGTTCCCAAGGCTTTAAAGAATTTATGAAAAGTATCGGAAGCCACGACCTCGTTTTGATGTTGATCAGTGATCAGTATCTAAAATCTCAAGCTTGCATGTTTGAGGTCATAGAGTTTATGAAAGAATCAAACTACAAACAGAGAGTAATACTAATTGTCAATGATGATGTAAATTTTGATTTGAAAGGGATACTATATCTCAAGTACTGGGAAGAAAAAGGAAAGTTAATCGAAGAAACTATAAAAAAACATCATCGAGAAAAAGTAAAGCCTCTGGAAGAAGAAAGTGATGAAATAAAACTTATTGAAAACAACATTATAGAATTTATTGCCACAATTCGGGATCTGAAATATATAGCATTCAAAGAATTGAACAAAAGTTATAAAGAATTATATGAAAGAATTGGACTAAAAATAGATAAAAGCGAAGCAAATTATGATACTATTACTGAAGAAGATGTTAGCTTCGGACTTGCGAGAAGGTACTCTACAAATGTTTTAATAAATAAGGATTATCCCAAATGTGAAATTAAAGACGCGTTGGGGGAAATCGTATTTTCTTTGAAAGCAAATAATGATGTTATCTGGATATTTGCTTATAATAAGCTAGACGACATTTCAAATGTTAATTGGTTTTGCCGAAGCTACTGGGTCTCACCTGATTTAGATCAAGAATGGAGACCAATGAGAATAAAATCTAACGATGGAATTGAGGATATTGAGATTGAATGGAATAACGAATACGAAAAATATAGAGAATTCTATAAATCTCATTCTGGAACTAAAAGTGAGATTATAAAATGGTCAGACACATTATTGGAACAAGTAGTTCCAATAGCAAAAACTGCGATTGAAAAATTTATTCAATTCCAAAGTAGTGAAATTGATGATGAAGAGTTTCTGGAGCATATGCATAAAAACCGCAAAACTGTGCAGGAATTGTATTTACAGTCTGGAAAAAGAAAATATCCACCTTATGAATGTAGAGAGTATATTCAAAAGTTTGACAATATCTTTGCAATAGTCGACAATATATTCTTGTTTCATTCAAAAGAAAACATGGATACATGGCCTGAAAAGACCAGGATAATAATGACTGAACAAGAAAAAAATAGATTTTACAAAGTGTTAGAAGAATTAAATTATGAAAGAAAGAAACTAAATTAACTTGTAGTTAAAGAATAAAAAGACTAAAAGGTTCAACAATATCCCTTAAAATTCGCCCCGAAACTCCCTCCGACTATCCCGCAATAACCGAAGTAAACGACCTTGCCTTCGGACAGCCTGCCGAAGGAAAACTCGTTGAAAACCTCAGGAAAAACCCAAAATTCATCCATGAACTTTCACTTGTAGCTGAAGCTGATGGAAAGATAGTTGGTCATGTACTCTTCTTCCCGATAAAAATCAAACCTGCAGAAGGAAAGGAAAAGGAAACAATCTCTCTTGCACCGGTTGCAGTCCTTCCTGAGTTCCAGAGGCAGGGTATAGGAGGCGAACTTATAAGAGAAGGGCTAAAAGCCTGCGAAAAAATAGGGTATGACTCTGTTATAGTCCTCGGACATCCTGAGTATTATCCTAAGTTCGGATTTGAACCGGCAGAAAAATGGCGAATTACAGATCCTTTCGGAGCTCCGTCTGAGGCTTTTATGGCGGTGGAGTTAAAAGAAGGATCTCTTGAAGGTTCAGGCGGAGTAGCGGAGTATCCTGATGAATTTCTCGAGGTTTAAAGAAGAAAAAAATAAAGAAATTTAAAAAAGAAAAAGGCGAAAAAAGAGAACCTTCTGACAGAAAAGTTTAGATAGATGGTGTCAGGCTTGACTCTACTCTTCTATACCTCGGGCCCGGAAGGTGAAAAGCCGAAATCAGTTTCCCTAGGTCCCTGGATTTTTCCAGTAACCTGGGCCTGAAAGTAACTTCAAGATTATCCGTGCCTGCTGCGATGATTGTATCCAGAATATCAAAACCCAGATAGTAAAGAAGACCCGCTGTATATTCGAAATAGGGTTTAAAGGCATCCCTGTCCGGAATTCCCTGAGTGAAAACAAGAATTAGTTTTTTATTGTCAAGCCTGCTTGAGAAATCAGACCTTAAGAAAGCTGTCATGCGGTCAATAATGAGTTTTGTCTGGGCTGTCATCTGCCACATATATACAGGAGAACCGAGTACAACAGCATCTGCTTCTTCAATTTGTCGGTAAAGTTCCTGCATGTCATCATCTATAACACAGCAGCCATTCTCCTGGCACCTTTGGCAGGCGTCACACCCTTTGATGTTAAGAGAAGAAAGATTATAGATTATGGTTTCTGCCCCATTTTCTGCAGCTCCTTCGAGAATTGCATTCACAAGTTTTGCGGTATTACCATCAACTTTAGGACTACCCACCAATCCGAGAATTTTAATGCTAGAACCCCCATTCAAATTTTGAATATTGGATATTAAACATTTTTACACAAAAGTATAAATGACAGATCAGAATAAAAACGTTTCTCTTATTTAAAAAAATAAGTCAGTTTCTATGAAAAAGTCTTAAAAAAGAAGATAATGAAAAAAAAGAAAAATAATTTTGCTGGTTTAGCCCTACTGGTTTGGTCTATTTACCTGGTTTAGCCAATCATCTTTTAATTACCATAAACGCCCCGAAAAGCGCTGCAATAAACAGCAATGCTGTGAAGATTGATGAATAACCTGCATCTTCGGCCCCTTCAGCGTCTTCA
Source organism: Methanosarcina horonobensis HB-1 = JCM 15518 (assembly GCF_000970285.1). NCBI lineage: Archaea > Methanobacteriati > Methanobacteriota > Methanomicrobia > Methanosarcinales > Methanosarcinaceae > Methanosarcina > Methanosarcina horonobensis. The sequence continues at coordinate 4,609,852 of NZ_CP009516.1, forward strand.
GTACCTTCAGCACCTTCAACATCTTTAATATCCTCTCCTTCTCCGTCATCTACCTGAGAAACAGGTCCCTCTGCATCAGCAGTATCATCTTCGTCTTCTCCGGCAAAACTTGCTTCTGAACTACCTTCAGTCCTGTCAGAAGCTTCAGACTCGGCTGTATCTTTTTCCGCAATCCTGGCTTCACCTGTTGAGCCACCACCGCCGCTTGAGCCTGTGTTACCATCAGTAGATGAAGTAGAGTATATTATGTCAACTTCAGCAATATAGCCCTGAGATGCATTCTCAATTGTTTCCATCTGAGAAACAGGAATCTCAAAACTGACTTTATCGCCATTAACGTAGAGTTCGACATTTCCGATATTGGTATAGTTTTCAGGAGTGAGATTCAGGTTCAGACTGTATCTGCCTCCCTCTCCTACGGTACTTTTTGCAATTAGCTCTCCCTCATAATATGCCATAATTTCAGAGCCTGCAGAGACAGATTCTCCATTAAAATCCAGCTCTCCATGAAGGATGAGCGGCAGGTCAGGCACATCTCCAATCAAATCGTTATCTTCGGATAAGGCAGTCACACTTACCGCTGCAAACACAGGCAGTATTATCAGGCTTAAAATAAGCACTCCGAACTTTCGGTATTTAATCAAAATTACTTCCCCCACTCTATTCAGGTTAATGTAAAGATTATGAAACCACTGCCATTACTTGATCTCTGCTCTGTCGGACAATAGTCGCAACGACTGCAGGTACCTCTTAAGAAATGGGCTTTGTTTACAGGTTTCCTATGTTGCTATTTTTTTCAGGCAGAGTTTAACTCCCATAAAACTCACAAATATTTGATTTGAAAATATTTCCTGCCCGACAATTTAAGAAGGCAAGAATTATTAAGATATAATATTGTTAGATATTATATATACCAATATATTAAAAAATATTAATTATTTAATAATAATCCAGTCAATATTGAGCTTATATCAAATAATATCCCCAAAAGATCCTGTTTTTTTGTTTTTATACTCCGAAAAAAGAGAAAAAAGAAAGGAAAAAAAGAAAAAAAGAAAGTTACTCTTTTTTACTCTTATTCTTCACTTCTACTGTATTTCCCTGTCAATTTTTATTTCCTTAGTTTCTATTTTCTTATCTTGTTTCATTCTCTCTTCGACTTAAGAAAAGCAAAGGCTCCAAGCCCTGCAAGTAATGCAGATAATGTTTCAAACCCAGGTAGTGCGGACCGTTCCTCAGGTTCAGCTTTGACAGGCAGGGCTGAGTATGCATCATAGCTGGAGATTGAGAATCCTGCAAAAGCTAAGTCTCCTGTGTAATACTCTGCAAGTCCTGCAAAAAGATCCTGTACCAGGTACTTATCTTCAAAACCTTCTTCTACGGAAACTTCTATTATTCCTTTTGAATTTACACCTCTTATTTCACCCATTTCAAGTGCAACAGCATCAATAATCGCCGATTCAGAGTTAAGGTCTTCAGTCTCACCGCCATAAGCCCTGACAATAAAGAAGTCTACAAGAGGAGCAATTTTTTCAATATTTGATGAAGCATAAACGGGAGGAAGACTTGCTGAAACGGATACGTTTTCTCCGGCATTCTCACTGGCAGCCTTAAAAAGGGGTATATAGTCCATGCAATTATTTCCGGAGTCCGGATCAGAGGAAGTTTTGATATAAATGTTAATTCCATCAAAAGGTGCAAGTGACTTGTTGTTGTAGTCAAGGATGGTATTCAGGGAAGATGTAGAGGAATTCGCAGCTTCTTTTGCTGTGCAGTTGAGCTCTTCAAAAAGCACTGCATGTACTTTCTTTCCGTTCTCATGAGCCATTTTCACGAAACGTTCATACTGCCAGACGTCTTCACTGTTTATGCTCAGGAAAACAGTACTGATTCTTGAGGATTCAAGTTCACTTATGAGTACAGGAGAATCGAATCTATATGGAGACGAGAGTTTAATTCCAGAAAGATTAACATTATATCTGGGAAACAGAATCTCTGGAGCTTTGGTTTCATTTACACTCTGATTTTCCTGCACTTTTACTGTTTTTTCAGAAGATTCTTCAGGAGACTTCTCAGAAGCTGAAATCTCAGGGGCAGAAGTTTCAGTCTCGGGGATGGTTTCAGATTCGGAAATTGAACCTTCAGAGGCGTTGCTTTGGATAGATACTTCAGCGTTGTTTTGGGTAGATACTTCAGTTTTGTTCTGATCTGAGACGAAATTTACAGTTGGCTCGGATTCTACAAATTTTCGGACAAAAGCGTATTCTACAGCCATATATCCCGTATTCTTAGAGGCATTGGAATAAGATTCTGCATAAAGATAGACATGCATCGGGAAGTTCGTAATATAGTCATTCGAAGAATAATCCATGTTAACATCCCGAATACCGTTCTTAAACCAGGCTACTTTGCGTGTATCATTTTCTTCATACCAGGCGATTCCTGAGCTGTACCACTCTCCTTCAGGAATGCGGACATCTGTTTTATCAAAAGAATTAAATCTCTCCTTTCTGTAAGAAGTCTCCCAGCGCACCCGACTCTCGTTGGCAAATTCAGTCTGGAACCTGACCTCGTTTTTCCTGCTGCTTATCTGATCTATGAAGCCCTGCCTCAGCAGAGGACCTCTCTCATCTTTTCCTGTAGTAACTTTCATTCTTTTAACTACGAACATAGAATTAATGTCAAAACTATCTTTACTGTAGATCAGGGAGGAATCATAAGCATGAGGCACAGGAACTGTCACTTTACAGATTCCGTTTTTGACTTCGACAAGCCCTCCACCTGCACTTTCGGAATCCCATACAAGCCCCTTGAGTTTATCCTCTTCAAAGTCATCGAAAAATTCGAAGGTTTTCTCTCCATTACTTACTGCCTCAGCAGCCGGATTTCCGCACTTCATAAGGAGTGTGGTGTTCTTGTTCGCAGGCAGGGAAGGGATTTTTACCCAGATGAGAGCTTCTTCAGTTTTCGGGTTCCAGGACTCAATCCAGTAATTAAGTGTTCGTCCTCCGGAAAAGAAACGAAGGTCGGAACCATCCTCTTTTGCCTGTGAAAAATTAAAGTTGGAAAAATTCAGGTTAATAGGAACCTGATAGTCTGTCAAAGTTTCTCCGGAATTTTCAGTAACTATGATCTCCTGGGAATAGCCTTCCGTATCATTTACCTTAGATATGGCCCATAGATCATTCACGGTAGCCAGGGCAGAGCCCGTAATCAAAACCAGGAAAAAAACAGAAATAATTCCACATGTGGTCAGTCTCTTTTTCATTTTTAGCAGCCTCTTTTAAGCCCTTTTGTCAGACACAATGAAAAGTACTATCCAGACATCATCAAGACTATAACAAACACTATTTGTTTTACCTAGGTACTAACCCAAAAACAATAAACCTTTTCATAAATACTTACACATGATAATAGTTAAAATAATAATATTGAGTTATATAAAAATTGGGTGAAAAAGAAAGAGACCAGGGAAAATGAAAGATTTATCGGAACAGGTGAAGAATCTAAAAAGCCCGAAATGGTAATAAAGAATACACACAATTACAGTTTTCCATGACTCTTCTATCCAGCAACGAACTAAGAAAACTCATACAGGCAAATCCCCCTTTGCTTGAAAACGCAGTCGATGTAGAAACCCAGATCCAGCCCAATGGGCTTGAACTTACCCTGAAAGAGATAAAAACAATAGAAGGTACGGGAGCTGTCGATTTTGATAATTCTGAAAGGAAAGTTCCCGACGCAAAAAACCTGGAATTCGGGAGCGACGACTGGATTCATCTTCCCAGAGGCATTTATAAAGTCCTGTTTAATGAAATCGTAAATATTCCCATGGACCTGGCTGCAATTGCAAAGCCGAGATCAAGTCTTATTCGATGCGGGGCAACTCTTGAAACCGCGGTATGGGACGCAGGTTACAGGGGACGCAGCGAGTCCATGCTTGTAGTTTATAATCCGGCAGGTTTTAAGTTGAAGAAAAATGCCAGGATAATGCAGCTCCTTTTCTATACCCTTAATACCGAAGTAGAGGAAGGTTATTCAGGAGTCTACCAGAACGAAAACACAAAATGAATTTTACGAAAAAAAGGACGGTGCTTAAAAGTCTGGAGAGAGATATCTTTCGAAAATATATAGATAAAGTATATATCATCTGATCCGTATATCACAGCCTATGAGTACTATAGGAAAATCCGTTAGGATGGAGCGTATTTTCGATAGAAATACAGGTAATGCAATTATCATTCCCATGGACCATGGAGTCGGTGCAGGGCCCATTTCAGGGCTTACAAACCTTCAGGAAGCTGTAAATAGGGTTGCTGAAGGTGGAGCGAATGCCGTACTCGGACACATGGGGCTTGCCAAACACGGGCACAGAGGATATGGACATGATGTAGGTCTGATAATCCACCTTTCGGCTTCTACCTCACTTGCCCTTGACCCGAACCATAAAGTCCTTGTAACAACTGTAGAAGAAGCTATAAAGGTTGGGGCTGATGCGGTATCTGTCCATATTAACATAGGGGCTGAAGACGAATTTGAAATGTTGCAGGGTCTCGGCTATGTTGCAGGAAAATGCGATGAATGGGGAATTCCTCTCCTTGCAATGATGTATCCACGCGGTAAAAAAGTACGTTCTGAGTATGATGTTGATGTAGTAAAGCATGCAGCAAGGATTGGCGCTGAACTTGGAGCGGATATTGTTAAAACTAACTATACCGGAAGTCCGGAAACTTTCAAAGAAGTTGTTGACGGATGTCCTGTACCTGTAATTATTGCAGGCGGCCCCAAAATGGGCTCGGAAAAAGAACTGCTTGAGATGATTCAAGGCTCTCTTGAAGCAGGCGGACGTGGTGTTGCAATAGGAAGAAATGTATTCCAGGCAGAAGACCCAACAGGACTTGTACGGAGAATTTCAAAAATCGTCCACGAAGGTATGACTGCAGAAGAAGTAACAAACCTTGGTAAAAGTGCCTGAAGCCCGAATATCAAGATAAAAAGGAAAATTTATTAGTTGGTTAATTAGTTAGTTAATCAATTAGTTTAGAAAGTCGTAGACATAATTAAGATCTTAATTTCAGATTTGACGGAACGGGGAATTTACTTTTCAGGAAATTTCCTGTCATCCTTTCCAGTGGAAATGAAGGGGGTGCTACTTTTCAGAAGAAATGTTCCTTCAGATACATAAAGAACAAAATTTAATATTTGACTTCATAACTTCACTTAAGTTCCAGAAAAAGCAGGTAAAACAAAATAAAAATTTTGAGCTATAACTCAGGATTCCTTCGAGTGTTCTTAATTGAACAAATAGTCTCCAATGCTCCTTCACTTTTCTGTTCATTTAATCTTAACCTCGAAGAATATACCGAGATTATTCAGTAGACTTTAATAAAAGTAAGTAGATGCAAAGCTTCAGACAATGCAAATTCCTTTTCTGAAATAGAACCTTAATCTCTTGAAGGACTATCAGATTTAAACACTGTTTCTGTATATATCAAATAAAGAGTTCCCGGTTTACCTGTAGATTCCAGTGGAAATTTGGGGCTTTTTAGATTTTTATTATAAAGAGCAGAATGTGAAATGGATACTTTTTTAATAAAATTTAAGGATATGTGAGATTCAATGAATTAGAAAAGTATGCAGGATAAACTTATACAGGATAGAAAAAGGGGAGGACAAAATAAAATAATTAAAAGAAAAAATAAACGATTGAAAAGTAAACACCACTTGAGAAAGTAATGTGAGAGAATAAGGATACCAAGGCAAATAAGGAAGCCGATGATGAGTTAAGGCAAAAATAAAGTAAGGAGACTTTAACTTAAGGAAGAACCGAGAAAAAGATAGATTTCTTAAGAGTAGAGCAGTCCAGAAGCACTCCTGATAGTGAAAGTGGATAATGAAAAGATAAAAGAGAAAAACCGTTTATAACAGTGAAATCCGGGAAACAATTGAAAAGTATATAGGAAAAAAACGAAAAGTCATAGATGAGGAAGAACTAAAAAATAGTAAAAAATAAATTTACGAAAAGTTCCAGTGGAAATAAGGGGGTTCCTCTTTAAAGAAAAAGGAGAAACTGAAAAGTCTAAAAATAATTTTTACAATTATAAAAGTAAAAAAATTATCAAAAAGGTGAAAATTAAAAGTCAGGCTCCAGAACTCAAAAGAGACTGTTCTTTAAGCCAGAAACCTGCTCTGCGTTCATATCTATGCCGGCATTAGAAATCTACAGCGGGCACAAGGTCGCAACCTGTGCATTTAAGACACATTGTCATTGCAAGGGAGGGATCTAGCCCGTATTTCTTCAGGATTTCAGCTTCCATTTTCGCAAGTTTCAAAAGGCGTTCAGGAGAAGGACGTTCGGTAAAACAGTCCCCTGATCTGAGAGGATGAGGGTTTACCGGGCGCAGGATTGGAATTACCCCTATCTTTGCAAGGGTCTCGATTCCTTCCCTGACAGAATCATCAGTTTCCCCAAGTCCTATTATGAAGTTACTGAAGACCCTGTTTTTTCCGAAAATTTCCACAGCTTCTTTAAGCCTGTCCAGAATATAATCAAGAGAAAGATCTCCACACACCTTCCGGAATATTTCTCTGTCCATGGTTTCGACATTATACTTAACCTCGGCAACTCCAGAATCGTAGAATTTTCGGGAACAGCCCCTGGTTGGATATACAGAAACTCCTATGGGGACATCGTATTTTTGAAGTGCAGGGAGAAGGCTGAGTACACGCTCAACTTCTCCCTCGATTGAGGTTTCGACACCTGAGGTAATGGAGATAGCTTTGAGAGATCCTGCCTGAAGGACATCATCCACTATGCTCAGGACTTCCTCCTCACTCTTGACATGCCCCTGAAGTTTAGGTACAGGGCAGTATTTGCAGTCAAAAATACATCTTTCGCAGAGCGTGATAAAAGCCTGATCAGGGCAATGTGCAGGTGCAGGTTCAAGTTTTCCTCTGGCAAGTTCTTTGCCTTCATGCAGAAGCGCAACTGTCTCGCTATCTCCTGCTGCGGCAATGGAAAGAGGGGAATTCTTGTTTACGCTGAGCCTGACCCGCTTCCCTCCTGCTCTAAAAAAAACGGAGCTTGTACCTGCCCCTGGACCTGCAGTAGAACCTCGCGCCCTTGGAATAAGTAAAGGGTCCACAGAAACGGAACCTATTGAGATAAGAAAAGCTTTTATTTCCGGCGTGATTTGCGTACTTTGCATTAGGGTGTTCCTCAAGATAACTATTCTTTCCTGTAGTTCCGGCCTTTTTTCATCATCACCAGATAGTATATAAATCATTCTGAAAATATAACTTAAATAGTCTGGAACCAGCTTTGAGATAAGGAAGAATCTTTTCGTTAGACATTAATTTATAATATCTGGATTGAAAAAAAGTCTTTTTCCCTGGAAAAAATCGAAATAAGCATATATAAATAAAACAAATGCTATTTAAAGTTCGAAATTAATCTAGGAGGAATAGAGTTTTGTTGAAGAAGTGGTTTCCAGTACTGGTAATACTCATATGTGCCATTTTTGCTGTTTCCTCGGGGTGTAGTGAAAACAGTGAAGAAGACACAAATGTTCCTGAAGAATCGATTGAAGAAGTAAACGAAGAAGTGGCTTCTGCAGAGGATGAAGGAGAAGAAGTTAAAGTGGAAATGGTATCCACCGGAGACTCCAGCGACTGGTGTGCTGTAGGTTCTTCATGGAAGTCAACAAACCCCCAGACAGGCGAAGAAGTTACAATGAAGATCACAGGGACCGAAACTGTTGATGGTGTCCTGATGTGCAAAGCCGTTTATGAGACTAATGTTGAAGATGAAGACTTCTCCAAAATTGAATATTTATGGTCCGAGAACGGAGAAACCTACTTCTGGACTGCTTATGACGCTTCAGGAGAAGTAATTTCCGAGATGAGCATGAAAGATGGCAAAATGAAAATCGTTGATGAAGAAGGCAATGTAATGGAGTATTCTCAGGGGCAATAAATAACAATAGGAACCCTAAAATAAAGATAAGGTAGCAATTCTGCTGGATTTTCCAGCACATTGCCTTTTTCCTGAATCTCTCTAACCTATTGTTCTTTATTATTTATTCTCTACTATTGTTCTCTACTATTATTATTCTCTAACATTGTTTCTACTATTATTTTCTAATTATTAAATTCTCGATCTAGTTAATTCCTGATCTCTATTTTAAATCTTCTCTTTCTTACATCCAAGTGTATTCATACCCGGTCATTTTTTAAACTCAAAGAGAAATTTCAAGGAAATAAGATATCTGATCCTGATTTTCTAGGTTGATTCGGAATGATATATGAGTACTATAATATTAGCTCCATTGATTAAAATTACAATGATGTAATAATGATACATGAATATAATAACATTATGTGTTACATAAATTTACAAAAGTATTATATACCTGAAACGCGTAGTATAATTTGCGTTCTCATCCCTTCAACACCCCAAAATTACAAGATCTACTCCACACAAATAAAGGGATAAAGAAGAAAGAAACTAAACTAAAACTCGCAACCCGTGAGTCCAGTACCTCAATATCTCTTCCCAGACAAAATAAAAGCATCTCTTAATGCCGTTCGGAACTTCCAGGTTTTTGGATGGGAACGCAAGCCTATTTTTCAGAAATAATTACAAAAGAAAGTTGATTTTTAGAAGCTTTATCATGAATTCCTGATTCATTTTAAACTTATTATAAGTTTCAATTTTGTGATTTTTTTCATGCATCATGAGAAATTTGACCTGCTCACGTGCTATAAAATGAAAATTCCGAAACAAAATCAAAATAATTATATATTAACCCTCCTGATTTTTAAAATATATTCTTTTACGGTACAGGAGGTCATAAATGATAGAAGAAAAAGATGAAATTGACCTTTTTCTGGATTCGCAGGTAAAAACCGAAAAAGAACTGCTACAGGAAAAATGTGAAAAAACTTACTATGCAGCATCCAGCCAGGTCCGAAGGGACATAATGCAAACCATATGTTTTCTTGGGAAAAGTAAAGAAGAACTCCTTAAAAAAACCGGTCTTGATGAAGCTGCTTTAAAGTTCCATACTGAAATTTTGATAAATACTGATTTTCTCTATCAGGATGAAGAGGGAGTCTACAGGCTGACAGATCTCGGACTTAAGGTGCTTCCGAAACTTTAACAGATTATAGTTATGATATAGTTTTAAGGAACATTTACGTTTCGAAAAACTCTTGTCTGCGAGCTAAAAACGGAAGTTTTCTTCTGACAAACTCCCTCCGCACAGCCGACAAAGTCAGTTTTGGGAAGAGGAATATCCTTTTCCGGCAAGACTTATCTCATAAGCCTCAAATAAAACACGTTGCCTATTTTATATATAGGAGTAAATATATTACATTTGTCGGCCTGACATAGAATCTTTTTTCAGGTAATAGGACAGGAAAAACATGAAAGTCATGATCATAGGAGGTTTTCTCGGAAGCGGGAAAACAACCGCAATTCAGAGGATTAGCAGGCAGCTTAGTGATGCCGGAAAACGGACTGCAATTATCGTAAACGAGATAGGGGAAATAGGGCTTGATGGAGAGACGCTTAAAAGCCCCGGAATTATGACACAGGAACTAACAAGCGGCTGCATCTGTTGTACACTAAAAATCAGCATGCAGTATACTCTTCAGACCCTTGAAGAAGAGTTTAAGCCTGATATCGTAATTATCGAGCCAACAGGAATTGCTTTCCCCGGACAGATCAGGGAAGAAATCGAAGTGATGGGACTTTCGGAGTTATCTTTTGCTCCGGTTGTAACCCTTGTAGACCCCGGGCGTTTCGGCACCGAGGCAAAAGAGATCCCAAGGTTTATTGAGACCCAAGTAAAAGAAGCTGAAATCCTTGGCATAAATAAAGTGGATGTGGCGCCTGCAGAAATAGTTATGGCAACAGAGCAGATGCTTGCAGAACTGAACCCTGAAGCCAGGGTCCTTAAGTTTTCAGCAAAAGTAGGAGATGAACAGTTTAAAGACCTGTTCATTCATCTTGCACTTCCAGGGATTGAGAAACCCTCTCAGGAAAAGCAAAATTCTATTGAAATTTCTGAAGTCTCGGCTCATTCAGTCCTTTATACCCTCTCATCCTGCGGGTTTAACCCTGAAGAAGGAAGGCAATTTATTGAAGAGAGCCTTCAGACCATAAGAGACAAAGTGAGGGAGATTAATCCTGACTTTATAGGCCATGTTAAACTTTCTCTGAAACTCCCGAGTTCCATGATCAAGGGTAGTGTAACCTCTTCAGAAGAAGCCCCGCAGGTAGAGTTCATTCCTCGCAAAAATGAAAAGCTCGAAATCAGACTTCTGTCTGCAATTACAAAGATCCCGAAAGATAAGCTCACGGGAATAGTGGAGAGTACACTTGAAGAGAAACTACGGGAGTCAGATGTATCTTTTAAGAAAAAAGAACAGCAGCAACATGGTTCACTTACGAAAATAAGCGGGATCATGAAAAAGAAATGAGCACTGGAGAAACACTGGCAAAAGAGTGAAAAAAGTGAACATCAACAAATTTCTGTTTCACTCAGTAAAGAAAGCAAAATATCAGAAAAACTGAGATATTAAAGGAAAGGATACCTGAAATATTAAAGATAAAAAAAATGGAGCTTCTATATGCACGACGAAATTGACGAAATTGATGCTTATTTCGCTTCAAAAGAAGAAATTACAGAAGGCGAAGTTGTCAAAATGGAACATATGATGATGGAAAAGGTTTCCATAAATCCGGCAAGAAGGAAACTCCTTCGGACAGTAGGGATCTTCGGAAAAACTGAAAAACAGTTAAAAGAAGAGTCGGGGTTAAACGATTTCTTCTTTAAGTTCAATATGGATTTCCTGCTCAAAGAAAGATTCCTCAAGTTTGAAGACGGCATGTACCGGCTTACAGATTCGGGAATCGCATTGCATGATTCCGTGTGTTAAAAAGCATATTTTCTCATATTCTTTCTTATTTTTCCATACTTTCTAAAACATAAATTTTGGAAGCATAAGCCTTAGCTCCTTCCGATTCTTGAAAATTGCTTTTTGCTAAAAAACGATAAGTTTTTATGGTTATCTGAATAATGGCGTTATGATCAATTTTTTCGATATTCTATGGAAGTTTCAAAAACGCCCTGATATAATTTCCTGGTACATATCGAGCAAATCAAAAAGGAGTGTGAAAAAAATATGCCAGCATTAGTTAACGCAGATGAATGTTCTGGATGTGGAACCTGTGTCGATGAATGTCCCTCTGAGGCAATCACCCTTGATGAAGAAAAGGGCTGTGCAGTCGTTGACCAGGATGAATGTGTAGAGTGCGGTGCATGTGAAGAAGCATGCCCGAACCAGGCAATTAAAGTACAGGAATAAAAAACAGAGATCAAGATGGAATAACTTTTTATTCCATTCTTTTCTTTTTCCTTTTTATCAAATCATTTTTATCTCTCCGGAGGCAATTTTTTAGATGGCAGCAGTTAAAGCGGGAATTTTAGGCGCCACTGGCGCTGTAGGGCAGAGATTTGTAGAAGCACTTGCAAACCATCCGTGGTTTGAGATCACAGCCCTTGCAGCGTCCGAAAGGAGTGCCGGCAAAACGTATAGAGAAGCGGCAGGCTGGAAACTGGACACCGCCATGCCGGAAAGTGTCGAAAACATAGAAGTTGTTCCTGTAGACCCGAAAGCCGTTGATGCGGATGTGGTCTTTTCGGCTCTTCCTGCAGACCTTGCCCTTACAGTGGAACCCGAGTTTGCAAAAGCCGGGTTTGCAGTTGCAAGCAATGCATCATCCTACAGGATGGAAAAAGACGTCCCTCTTGTAATTCCAGAAGTAAACCCAGAACACCTGGGACTCCTTGAAGTCCAGCAGGACACAAGGGGCTGGGACGGATACATCATTACAAACCCTAACTGCTCCACAATTGTCATGACAATTACCTTAAAGCCCCTCATGAAGTTCGGGCTCGAAACCGTGCAGGTAGCTACAATGCAGGCAATTTCCGGTGCAGGGTTTTCCGGAGTTTCAGCCATGGCAATCTATGATAACGTAATTCCCTACATAGGAAGCGAAGAGAAGAAGATGGAAACTGAAACTTTAAAACTCCTCGGGGAATTCAACGGCTCAGAAATCGTGCCTGCGGACGTAAAGGTTAGCGCTTCATGCAACAGGGTCCCTGTAGTTGACGGGCACACTGAAGCTATCTGGGCAGGCATGAGAGACAAGCCCACACCTGAAGAAGTAAGGGAAGCTTTCCTCAAATTCGACCCGAAACTCGGAGAACTCCCCTCAGAGCCGGGAAAAGCCCTGATAGTGCGGGATGAAATTGACAGACCCCAGCCGCGCCTTGACCGTAACATGGGCAGAGGCATGAGCGTCTCAGTAGGCAGGATCAGAGAAGGGATCCGTTACATTGCAATGGGGCACAACACAATCCGCGGAGCTGCAGGTGCAAGCGTCCTTAATGCAGAACTCCTGCACTCGATTGGCAAGCTCTGAGTTCAGACGAAATGCTTCAGCAGCAAAAACATCAGGACTGGAAGCTTAAAAGCACGATTGAAACTGCAGAAATCAGTAGAAAATAGTAAAGAATAAGAATTAGAAGTAAAAGGTCTGAAAACCCGGACTTTTTACTTTATTAAAATTCTTCTCGCAGAAACTTTTGTTTTGAATTTATTTTCCTTAAATGTTTTGATTCTAACTTTGAAATTGATTTTTCAAGCATTCCATTTCAGGAATTCTCAGGAGAAAAGCCTTCTTGCAGCCTCTTCTGCCCTGCGCATAACTTCTCTTACAGGAATCCCGCTGGCTTTTGCGATTTTTTTGCAGTCTTCAAATTCCGCAGAGATATTGAGCAGAACTCCTTCCGAGTCCCTGGCGATTTTGACCGCAGTTTCAAACTCCTGACCTTCCAGATCTATTTTTATCCTTTCAATATTTCGGGCAGCCATTAGCCTGTGTCGGGCAGGCATAACCCTGACTCCAAGCGACCCTGTCTCAATAATGATCTTCCGGGCGAGTTTTGCGCTATCTTCAGGCTTTGCAATGACCTTGATAATATGAGCAGGTCTTCCTTTTTTCATGGTTGCGGGCATAATAGCAACATCTCTGGCTCCCATTGAAAGCAGTTCCTCGAAAAGGTTGCCCAGGACTTCCCCGCTTACATCGTCAGCATTGGTCTCAAGAACCTCGATAATATCCGGAATCAGATGCGAATCAGGCTCAAGCAACACTCCCTGAAGCACATTGGGACCCTCAAGCTCGGCATCCCCTGCTCCGTATCCGATGGCAATTGCCCTTCCCTGAGGAAAAGTGTCAACAGGCTTCACAAAATGTGCAAGAATTGCAGCCCCTGTAGGAGTAAGCAGCTCCTTATTCACGTTGCCTCCCCTGAAATAGAGCTTTCCTCTCCTGAGGATCTCAAGGGTTGCAGGAGCTGGCACTGGGAGAGTCCCGTGGGCGCATTCTATTGTTCCGCCTCCCACGCTGATAGGAGTGCAGTAAACCGAATCGCAGTTAAGAGAATGGATGGCTGCAGAAGAGCCTATAACATCGGCAAGGGCATCACTCTGCCCCACTTCATGAAAGTGAAGCTTTTCAAGGTCAGGTTGCCCATGGACTGTAGCTTCAGCCTCTGCCATTTTCAAAAAAATATCAAGAGCACTTGCCTCCACTTTCGCGGGCAGTTTTGCAGCCTTTACAAGGTCCACAATTTCAGGGTATGTTCGAACATGCTCTTTTTCAGGTACGTTTATGTGAACATCCAGGGCTTTGATTCCTTTTTTTACTACTTCCCTAATATCCATGGATACCGGTGCAGATGCTTCGATTAATTCTTTTACTTCTTTCCTGTCAGCTCCAAGATCTAGAGTACACCCCAGAATCATATCTCCTGCTGCACCTGAAAAAGGGTTAAAGACCAGTGATTTCATAAAGTTCCTCCCTGAATTTTACTCTTTAATTCATCCACAGTCATTATTTTCCGGGTATCAAAATTCTCCCGATTAATCTTCCTGTTCCGCTTCTTCAGTTTTTTTCTCTGCCCCGGCAGCAGCAATCATATTGGCAATCCTGGCTGCATAAGCTCCTGCAACAAATCCAGCATCAATATTTACCACTGCAAGGGTCGAGCAGGACTGAAGCATTGACAGCAGGGCTGCTTTTCCTCCACCGCCTGCCCCATAACCAGTGGATACCGGAAGCCCTACTACCGGCACGTCGACGAGCCCTGAAACTATAGTCGGAAGCGTCCCCTCTCTTCCGGCTGCAACAACGATTGCTCCCGGGTTCCGGAGTTTAAGTTTCTGCAGTTCGGGGATCAACCTGTGGATCCCGGCAACCCCTACATCGTACACGGCAATAGTTTCACAACCCATTTCAGAAGCAATAACCCTGGCTTCTTCTGCAGCAGGAATATCTGCCGTACCTGCGGATATGACTCCAACAACTCCTCCCGTACGTGGAGCAGGGGTGCCGTCGTGGATAATCACGGTGCGTGCACGGCTGTTCCACTCCAGTTTTTCAGAACCAAAAACCTTCATTAATGCTTCCACGTGTGAGGCAGAGGCGCGAGTAACCAGGGCTCTTTTACTTTTTTCTACCATAACCCTGGCAATTTCGACAACATCTTCAGGTTCCTTGCAGTCAGCAAGAATAGCTTCGACTACACCAGTCCTGTTTTTCCTGTGGGTATCCACTTTAGCTATATGCGAATAGGAAACAAAACCCAGACCTCGGACCTGCTGTTCCGCAGTTTCAAGATCGGTTTTTCCTTCTTTGACAGATTTTAATATATCAGTGAGATCCATGCGCCACCCTTAATCGAAAAGGATTGAATGCTTTAGCAATAAACAGCTTAAACCAAGCTACCAGGCAATAATTATTAGTTTGGAAACTTTTTAGAGTTTCGTGCCATATTCGTACACGTTTGATTTTTATAATTATTTGTATTATTGCTTTGTGACTTGAGATAAAAAACTCAAAATTATAAAGCTGAATGAGTACAGTTAACTGAATGAAAAGCAGCAGCGGAAAATGGAGATATTGTTTAATCCTTCGATAAAAGTCAGCTTAAACAATATCTTTATTTTGTCGTTTTTCACTTCAAATCGTTCTCGCTTTTAAGTCCGCTTGAACATCTCCCTCGCCATGGCAACTCTCTGCTCAAAGTCGGGTCCTTCCAGTTCTTCTACAACAGATTCGAGCATCGTTGGTATATCAATGTGCTGGGGACATTTTTCAAGGCACTGTCCGCACTGAACACACATGGATGCAAATTCGGGTTCCCCGAGACCGACAGCGCCGCCAAGCCGTGCCGCATACATGAACCGTTCCTCGTCGGGGTTGTCGACCAAATACAGGTTGTTATACTGCTCGAAACAGAGTGGAATATTCACGCCCGCCGGACAGGGCATGCAGTACTGGCAGCCGGTACAGCCCACTTTCATCAGTTCACGATACTTCTGTTCTACTTTCTTTACTAATTGAAGTTCGGTTTCTGCCAGGGAATTCGGGTATGCCTGTTCTGCAATCCTGAGATTCTCCTGAATATGCTCCTCCTCATTCATGCCGGAAAGGACGACCGTGACCTCCGGATGGTTCCATACCCAGCGGAGTGCCCATTCAGCAGGAGACCTCTTTATTGGGGCTTCGTCCCAGATTTCTTTCACGGCTTGAGGCACGGTTTTTGTCAGGTTCCCTCCGCGGAGGGGCTCCATAATGATTACTCCAAGACCTTTTGAAGCTGCATATTCCAATCCCTTGGTACCTGCCTGATTCTTTTCGTCCAGGAAATTGTACTGGATCTGGCAAAAGTCCCAGTCACAAACGTCCACTATCCGGGTGAAATCCTCCCCCGCACCGTGGAAGGAGAAACCTGCATTCCTGATGCGGCCGTCAGCTTTGGCTTTGTCAAGGAAATCAGCTACACCAAGCTTTTCGACACTGTCCCAAAGACCACCAACGAGGGCGTGTATGAGATAATAGTCGATGTGGTCTGTGTTGAGTTTCTCCAGCTGAGCATTCAGGAATTTATCCATATCCTCCCGCCTCTCTATAAGCCAGGAAGGAAGCTTTGTGGCAAGTTTCACTTTTTCGCGGTACCCGTTGGCAAGGGCACGGCCCAGGAAAGGCTCGCTCTCTCCCATGTGATAAGGCCAGGCAGTATCAACATAGTTTACTCCGTGGTCGATTGCATAATGTACCTGCCTGGTGGCTCTTTCTTCATCTATACTACCGTCTTCTTTTGAGGCGAGACGCATGCATCCGAATCCAAGTATCGAAAGTTCGTCTCCATTTTCAGGCATTTTTCTGTAAAGCATTTTTCATTCTCCTGAATATTAGAATTGTGTCATCTAGTATCGCCATTGACTGACTGAACAGTCATTAATAAATATGGTTTTTAGTATATATGTACTTTGATTGATCAATCACTCACAAAAAGAGTGAAAAAATAAGTTTTAGTTATGCATCTCCATATAATTCTTCAAATCTCGGTTCGCATGACTCTGCTCTGCTCACTGTATCTTATCCTTCGATCAAGCCGCTCTTCCCATTTCATATGCCTGTTCCATTGCTTTGCTTCCTTTGATGTCTCCAATGTTCCAGGCACCAGTTCCATAGATAATACCCTTTTCGTTTGCCCCTTCAAGACAGGAAGTAAATCCCCGGAATCCTTCAAACGTTCTCTCCATTGCCTGCCTATTATCGTCGGCTGCCGTCGCAATAAAAATCCTTATCGCTGATTTCTGTATAACGGGAGCAGGTACGGTCAATTAGAGTCTTCATTTGACCATTCATCGTGTAGAAGTAAACCGGTGTTGCCATTACGATCACGTCTGCAGCAATCATTTTTTCCAGGACTTCAGGCATATCATCTTCTTGGGGACAGCCTTCTCCCATGCTATAACAGGCTCCGCATCCTGTGCAGTAATTGATTTCCCTGTCCTTCAAGAATATCCTCTCCACAGAGTGTCCAGCTTCTTTTGCTCCAAGAATAAACTGGTCGCACAACAGGTCGGAGTTTCCGCCTTTTCTCGGGCTGGCGGACAGAACCAGTACTTTTTTACTCATTTGTATGATCCTCCATATTCTTGCTTATGTTTTATATTTCTGTAAATTTGAGTTGTGAGACAAGCTCATTATAATGTGAATTTGGTTACTGACTGATCAATCAATCATTAAATACATAATAATATATAACTATTTGCTCCGTCAATAACGAGGAAATATAAAAAGAAATTGATAAACAATTCATAGGTTTTCATCCACAAAACGCACTAATTACTTATTGCTTTCTGGCACTATCTCATCTACACAATTTAGAGCGTTCAAAGTTCTTGGAAAGCACATGTAAGGTAAACTTTGCGTAATTGCTTCAATCATTGTTTCTTCATCATCTCCAACACTCAGATTTCCTCTCACATGTGATTTTAACTGGTTTTCACAGCCACCTAAAGTACTTAGGATACATAGGGTCAATAATTCTCTGCTTTTTAAATCAAGACCACTTCTTGTATATATATCTCCGAAGCAAAATGCTGACAAAAATCGCTGAATGTGCTTTTGATTCTCAGGTGTATTTTTTTGCATTTGTTCAATCACATCACCAAAGATAACCTTTTGTACTTTTAATCCCTCGTCAAAGCGCGTATCTTCATTTACCTGCTTTTGACTTTCAACTGGAAGCGGGATGTTTCTCTCTTTAAAAACTTCATTGGCCTGGTACATTGCATTTAATGTTTTAGAAAATCCCAGATGTGGTACGCACTGATAGATTGCTTCCTTTATCTCTATCGGAGTTACGCCCACATTTAATGCTACACCCACATTTAATGCTACACCCACATGTACTCTGACTTGGTCTAAAGTTGACGAATGATTAATTGTTAGTTCTTCTGTTTTTGAAACAGACCGTCCACAAATGAGTCCCGTCTGTGGTCCCATAAACCTTCTCTGCCAAATTTTTTATATCGAGGCGGTACTTCTCTTCGATGTGAAGCGGGGTCACAGGCAGAGGTCATCGTAGATAAGCACCAGCTCGTCGCCTTCCTCACCTCTTGAAAGCCACGAAGAGGAATATTTGATATGCCTGAAACAGTATATTTAGAGAGACACCATGAAGTTCAAGACTATCACCTCCGGCATCCTTTGCGTTGCATCTGCTATGCCCGATCCGCCGTTCGAATTTATGGATGGCGAGACGCCAACAGGCTTCGACGTTGAGCTAATGCAGGCGATTTGCGCGGATCTCGGCCTGGAATGGCGGCTCGTTCACTACAGCGGTGCGGATTTCAACGGCATCTTCTTGGGGCTGACGAATGGGTCGTGGGATTGCGTTGCTTCGGGAACGACGATCACGCAGGAACGACAAGCCGTTGCCACATTCTGCGGCCCGTACGTCGAGTCAGGTCAAAGCCTCGTCTGCAATATCGAGAAAACGCCGAACGTGAACTCCGTTGATGACCTTCGGGGGATGATCATCGGTATCCAGCACGGAAACACGTCCGAACCTGTGGCACATCGTCTGAAGGCGGAGGGCCGCGTCGCGGAGGTTCGTACGTATGCATACCACGATATCGGAGTGATGTTGAATGACCTGGAAGCCGGGACAATCGGCGCGGTGATGAAGCTGGCCCCGGTCATGCGTTGGCTAGTGAGAAATCGCCCTCCCTTGCGAGTGGTGCAGGAAGGGATCACCGATGAGAAGTTGGGCGTGGCCGTGCGTCTGGGCAACGACGCCTTGCGCCAGGCCATCGACGACTCACAGGCCCGACTGTGCAAGAATGGTGTGCTGGGCAAACTCACGAAGAAATGGTTGCAGACATGATTCGTTGTATCCACTTGTTCACTGGGGCTGATGGGAAGTCTCACGTCGAAGATAGGGCCATCCCCATCGACGTCGTGCAAGCTGCAACGGCCGTACACTTTGAGGAGACTGCGGCCGGTTCAGCGCTTGACTGGCACACTGCGCCGCACGTCCAATACGTGATTACGCTGTCTGGCACGCTCGAATTCACCACTCGTGACGGTGAGACCTTCGTTTTGCGTCCCGGTGACGTGTTGCTGGCCGCCGATACTACAGGTAGCGGCCATCGGTGGCGCTTGATCGACGATCAGCCCTGGCGGCGCCTATACGTCGAGTTGGGCCAACCCGCAATGAAAAGGTAAGATCCGTCTGTCAATGGAGGTTAGGCTGTCAGGAACAGCCCGCCATATCACGGCTCACTTCAGGTAGGCAGAAAAGCCCAATCCCGTGAAACGCGGGACTGGACCCCGGCTTTCGCCGGGGTGACGAGGTTGACTGAGAGCATTTCCCTTAAGTCAACAGCCTTGCCGTTATAAAAGGGACCAAGTTGACTTTTCCCCCTTTGTAAAGGGGTGTTGGAGAGATTTTTCACGTAACATGGTGACGCCTTTAGCAGGACGGTCACGCAGGTCATAGCAGGAGTTAAGGAGATCCATCTGACATTTCACGGTCTCCGCTTTCGCTGCTTTCATCCGTGTCACAATGGAATCGAACGGCTCTTTAATATGTTTGTTTGTCATTACAACTTTCTTATTCGTGACCGTTCAGTCACGCAGCCAGCATCGCAGGCTGATGTACATAAATCCTTCGGATTTGATGCTGGCTGACTCGAAAATCTACTGTATTTTTCGAGTAGACCGAATAGTTACTTTTACTCTATCATCCCAATTTTACGCAGCCACTCGGATACCTCATTCTGTGCATTTTTTACTTCTCTGCCCCGGACTGCAAGACCGTTCAGAACGGTTGACTGTGGGCAAAGCCTGGTGATATCTGTAATACTTCTCCCCAGACGGCTTCCCTCGTGTGTACAAAATGGCACAATGGTTTTGCCGGAAAAATCGTGTTTTGACAAAAACGCTGCAACTGGCCTTGGTATTGTACCCCACCAGTTAGGATAGCCAATGAAAACTGCCTCATACGATTTCATGTCCTTAACTGCTGTTTTCAACTCGGGTTGGTAACCCGATTGCAGTTCCTGCTTTGCCTGTTCCACAACCTCATTGTATTCGCTGGGATATGGATTTACAGACTGAATTTCAAAAATATTGCTCCCAATGTTTTTATGAATTTGAATAGCTATTTCGCGCGTATTGCCAGAATGTGAAAAATAAGCCACAAGAATTTTTTTATTCACTGAAATTGTCCTCCATATTTGGAGTTATTTTAACTTGTTATATTCTTCATCCGTTATGGGTTCCAGCCATTCAGCCGGACCTGCATTAGCATTTGTTTCAACAGAAAGGTGTACAAACCAGCTATCAGGCGCCGCACCATGCCAGTGCTTTACGTTTGAAGCAATCTTTACCACATCTCTTGGATTAAGTTCCTGTGCAGGCTTTCCTTCCTCCTGATAGTAACCACGTCCTCCTGTTACTAGCAGAATCTGTCCGCCCGGATGTTTATGCCAGTTATTCCGACAGCCGGGTTCAAATGTTACATTGCCTATCGGACAATTAAATTCATTGTCCCTTGGCACCAGCATGTTAAGCCATGCATTACCTGAAAAATATTTACTAAACTGTTCCGGAAGTTTTTCACCTTTCGGGAAGATTACACTTTGACTTAAGTTTGATTTATCCATAGATTATCTCCTTGAACTTTTTTACATTCTTTTCGTCATTTGCTCGATCATGGCTTGTGAGTGACTAATCAGTCAGAATGTAAGATTTAATGTTATATAAAAGTAAGCCCTACAAAGAAAAATAGAATATAAAAAGTTGAAGAATAATTTCCCAACAATAATTTCCCAACATGCCTATGATCTTTCTCTTTCGATCAAACAGCTTTTCTAATTTCACATACCATTTCCATTACTTTGCTTCCTCTGATATCTCTCATATTCCGGCACAATTTCAATAGAGAATACTCTTTCAAAAATTCCACCATGAAGTTGGAGGCATGTGTAAGTCTGAATCTAATAGAACGGTTTCGCCAATTTTCGGGGCAATTATGCTTACTTCTCTATTTTTTGCCTCTTTAAGTGCTCGTTCTATTGGTTCTTTCCAACCATGATTAGCTAATGTAAATGCTCCCCAATGCATCAACATCATAGTTTTACCATTTACATCTAAATTGGCCTGGACAGATTGTTCAGGTATCATATGAATATCCGACCATCTCCGGTCATATTGGCCGCCTTCAATTAAGGTGATATCAAAAGGCCCGTATTCCTTTCCTATTTCCTTAAAATGGCTGTCATATCCGGTGTCTCCGCTGGTATATAATCGAGTGTTGTTTCCAAGAATGACCCATCCACCCCAGAGGGTAGTATCGATATTAAACGGATCTCTTCCAGAGAAATGTCTGGCTGGTGTCAAAGCAACGGTTAAGCCCTGGTACTCCGTTTCTTCCAACCAATTGAGTTCCGTAATATTTTCTTCTGGAACACCCCATCGAATCAAATGAGCACTAACCCCAAGAGGAACAAAGAAATGTGATACTTTACTCTTTAGCTTTACAACAGATTGATAATCTAAGTGGTCATAGTGGTCATGTGTAATAAAAACTGCATCAATCGGCGGCATTTCATCAATAAGATGCAGCATGATATCTTCACTATATTCGTATCTTTTAACTCCCACGAATGAAACCGGTGAGGCAATAAGACTTAGCATAGGGTCTATCAATAACTTTTTATTATCAATGCTAAGCAGAAAAGCAGAGTGTCCAAACCAGGTCAAACTATCATTTTCACTTTTAATTTTGTTCCAGTCAATGACAGAAACAGGAATTGGACTCGTCGGATTGCGGTCTTTAGACTCTGAAGCAGAATCTTCATCCATTGATGAAGCGTTTGAGGAATTTATGACCAACTCTGTAGGATCCTCATTAATAAATTTCCCATCAACATAATTACTTAAATGTTGATATGTTTCTTTTTGTTCTTTCGTTGGATTCCCACCGAAAGCTGGGTCTATGTTTATAAACAATGTAATAACAACGCCCAATAGAAGCAAAAAACTGAGTAAATATAATATCACTTTTTTAAGCTTTTTCATATTTTCACTTCTGCCATTCCTATTTCATGCAGCCACTCGGATACATAATCCTGCGCTTTTTACGTCTCTGCCCCTGACTGCAAGATCGTCCAGAAGAAAGACGGACGACCCTGAGCTGCTGTGTATATACTGAGGAATCATCATATGGTACGCGGAAAGGAGATGCCTTTGGTTTCCTGCGGTCTATTTTGCTTTCTCCGCTATTATTGAATATTCTTTGATAGGCGCCGCTTTTCCCGATTTTGGACAAATTTCAGAATATAGTAAGTCATAAAGATATAAACTCCATGATGGAAACTTAATCTGTGAAGAAAAGCATGGCTGGTTCATCAAAGTTCCAATAGGAATATGTATAGTACAAAATTAGTTTGAAGCCCGCGTCTCTAGCAAAGAAAGATGGGAAGACGCATGTATCCAAACTCAAGTATCGAAAGCTCGTCTCCATTCTTAGGCATTTTTCTGTACAACATTTTCCATTCACCTGGTTTCTTCAAACTATTTTCTATGTACCTCGGGTTGATTTTCTGATTAACTGGATTTTTTGAGATAAGTCAGTCCATTGCTTTCTATTTATGAGTGAGCAGTCACTCACCGATGAGTGAAAAAAATTATTCTTTAGCCAGACCTCTCCAGATAATCTGGAATCCATCCTCCAAAACTTTATTTTCATCTAGCGAAGAATCTGAATCAAGGATAAAGTTCACTACCGTCCTGCTGGCCTGATAGAACATTGAAATGGTCAGTTCCTCAGAAAAATCTCTGATCTCGCCATTTGCTATTCCTTCCTTCACAAGATCATGAAGAAAGACATACTCTTTAGTTACTTCTTCACGCGTAAACTTTGTGATATAGGGGGATGTGCAAAATTGTCCGACAAAAAGGAATTCTTCCTGATTGTCTACTCCCCATTTGACTAAATTTGACCATATTTTTCTTAACTTATCCTTGAAGGTACTCTGTGCCTCAATTCCCTTTCCCATACTGCGGCTTAACTCTCCTTTAATCTCAAAATACAGGTTATTTATAAGGTCTTCCTTTGTGGGAAAGTAATTGAAAAGGGTGCCTGTGGCTACACCTGCATCTTTTGAGATTTGTGCAGTGGAGGTACCATGAAAACCTCTTTCAGTGAAGAGCTTCAGGGCAGCATCCATAATTGCTGTTTTTTTGTCTTTGACCTGTTCTTTCATGTATTATCTCTACAATTGACTGATTAGTCAGTTATGTTGTAATATTATGTTTTTATAAATACTTAATGGTGCTTTTACTTAACTCTTGCCAAGTATTTTAGTACACAGAAGATTTTGGGAACTATAAGATAACGAGCACTCTATAATAATGCCTTTCACAATAGAAATTTTCCAGAATGAGAAAGGCTTTTGGGAAAAAGGCCCTTACTCTGAAAAAAGGTAAAATGGGCTTTAATTCCCGAAGCAGGTTTTCGTCTTATCCTTACAGTACAGTTTTTTCGAAACAGGGGACAAAGGTTCATTATCCAGTCCAGGACCACAGTCATTGAAATTGACAGTAAAGTCCTTTATGCCTTTAAGAGCTCTTTCTTCAATTAATTCCTTAATTTCGTACATGGAAAGCTTCAGACCCGCTTCCTTTACCCTGCTTGCCAGGTCCTTAAGTTCTTCGTACTCCACCCGGGCAGAAAGGGGCTTTTGCTCTTTTCCTATAACTATTTTTATGTCAATTTCCCCTTCCCAGAGAGGCAGGTCATTTTCGTCCCTGAAAGAAAGGCAAAGCTTCCTCAGCTCGCAGTCAAAGGGATAATGCTCGGTCTTCAAAAGCCTGACTCCGAGAGTACCGGTTTCCAGAGCCATGAACTCGGCAAGAGAATCAAGATTTTCTTCCTCACAATCAATAAGAAAAATATACTCAGGTCTGCCTTTCTTGGTAATGGCTGGTATTACGTGCACGTTTTTAGCTCCGAGTTTCATCAGTTCTTCTATCAGGTAAGGAACCTGGTCGCAGGTGATATTGTCAATGTTAGTCATCAAAAGCAAAAAGAGGCCTCCCGCTGTTTTCCAGAAAAGAAAAAGGCAGAGGTTGAAACAAAGTTAAAGTCCTGCCTTAAACCCGTTCTTCTCTGCCCATAGTTCAGGTCGTTTTTGTGGATTGTCTGGTTTTCATCTGGATATACTCAGATATTTTCCATGGATTTCATTATCCTGACTGCCAGTTTTGCAACGTCGAGAGCTTTTTCCCGGGCTCCCGGAATTGCAGCTGAACAGGACTTCCCTCCTTTTTCTGCAAGCTTTGCAACTTCTTTCGGGTCAGCAACTTTCATTGCAGCTGCAACGGCTGCAGGTACGGTAATATTAATTATTGAGTGCCCTGAAAGCTGGAGTTCGCAGACGGGTATAGCTGCAAGGGGTATAATTTCCAGAAGCTCCTTTTTATCATTAAAAATTGCATCCGGAATCACATTCTGCCCAAGTCCCAGAAGTTCAAAGGTCCTTCCGTCTACAGTCAGTTCAACATCGGCATCCGTATCAAATCCGTAGTACGAACTTGTGAAAGGATGGTTTCTGCGAGCACCTCCGACCATTTTCTTTATTTCGATCCTGATGTCATGTCCGGTCATAGCTCCAAGCATTGCAGCAGCCCTTGTTTCAACGGTTTTTTTTCTTTCCAGATCCAGTTCCCTGACGACATCTTCCACAGACTTTCCGACTTTTATGTCTTCATATGCTTTTTTTGCCCTCCTGACGATTGCGGCTGAGCGAACGCCGTCAGTCCCGAGGATCATGGTACGTGTAATAGGGCCTCTCCTTACCTGTTCGGTTTTCCTTGCAATTGTATTAAGGGCAACCGAAGCAATTTCCGGATCAAGCCATTCGTTCTTTTTTACCTCTGCAATAATATCTGCTGCCTGCTCAACATCACCTTCAAACTTGATAAGTGACCTGAGGGCGATTATGGTATCCGCAGTCATATGACCAAGAGGAGGCATAATAGGGCCGCCGGAAAAACCTGCCCCTATTTCGATAGACTCCTTAAAAGCACAAAGCATCTCACCAAAAGACATCATCCCGACAACAGTGGGAGCTCCTATGTCTTTCAAGATAACCCCGAGGTCTCCTACCAGCCTAAAAGAGTCGTATTCTTCGTCCGTGCCGCGCATATGGAGCTTTTCCGGGATTCCTGCAGCCTGACATGCAGCTTTGCCTGCAAGATATGCACTGTTTACTTCGAAAAAACCGCCGTACTCCTCCCCTACAAAAGCATCAGGGTGGACAATTTCAAGAGCTGCTGCAGCTCCGAGAACTGCCGAAATTATAGGACTTGCAGAAATACCTGCTCCCCAGTAGGCCTGCATCATAGCTTCAGTTCCGATCCTGGCCGCATTCATAGCAACTTCAGGAAAACCGATGTCTTCTCCAAGGGTATTGTGCCCGTAAAGAGGTCCTCCCGCAACTCCGAGAGGAAGCTTTCGCCCATCAATTCTGGTAAGCTTGCCTTCTGCCATCGCATTGTAAATGGCCTGCACGGCTGCAAAACCGGAAACCTTATTATTGGATTTAGGGGTGGGAACAGCTATAACCCCTGCCCTATCGGCTCCTGCAATCATACGGGCAAGTGCTCCTATCTTCCGGTTCCCTGCAGGAACACCGGCCTGAGCGTTGGAACCTGCAAAATAGCAGATCGTAGCTGCAAAAAGGGCTGCATTTGCAGGGCTTGCTCCGGCTTCTTCTGCAGCTTCAATACCTTTTTTGAGTACATGATCTATTTCCAGGCTGCCGGCATCTTCATCCGTAAGCCTGATATTAGCACCCCGGAAAAGCTCCGTAGCGACAGCGTTTGCAGCACACATAGCGCCTATATTTGTCATTCCGTGACCTTTGGTAAGGGCTTCAATCCTATCATTTGTAAGATTCTGTATACCTGAGACTGAAGCCGTTACTGCAGCACATACCTCGTTATTCAAAAGATCTTGCCTCCTCCAAAAAGTGCGTAGAGATTATTTTCCCTCAATAGTTTAAAATTTGTCGTGTAAATAGTTATGTATTAACGCTGTGACAGCATGAAAAAAATGAAAAATATGATAGAAAAAAGCAAATCAAGTAAATTTGAGTTTAATCTTCGTTGTGAATATTGAAAAATTTAAGGGCAAAAGCCTATTGCATCCCTCCCGCAGCCTGCAAAATTGAGAAACGTGAAAAACTGTGAGTAAAAAATGTCAGCGATACATTTAAAAATCCGAATTGTCAATGTGTAGAGATCATCATGCTCATAGTACTCTCATTAGGCGGTTCAATTCTCGCAAAAGATCTTGATTCGGATCGTTTTTTAAAATATGCAAAAGTACTGCGCGACATATCGAAAAAACATACACTACTTGTAGTAACTGGCGGGGGAGAAGCAGCACGAAACTACATAAGTGCTGCACGGGCCATGGGGGCAGATGAAGTAACCTGCGACTACATAGGCATAGAGATCACTCGCCTGAACGCAAGGCTGCTTATTGCAGCTCTCGGACCCAATGCGTATCCTGAAATTCCTTCAAACTACCTTGAAGCCTCAAAGGCCATGACTTCAGGTAAAGTTGTGGTAATGGGAGGAGTCACACCCGGCCAGACAACTGATGCCGTTGCTGCAATCCTTGCAGAATATCTGCGTGCGGACCTTTTGACAATTGCAACCTCGATTGACGGGGTTTATTCTTCAGATCCTAATTATGACCCTAGTGCAGTCAAATATGATAAAATCTCTCCTGAAAAACTCATAAACATAGTAATGGCTATAGAGATGAAAGCAGGTTCGAAATCACCTGTGGACCCCGTGGCTGCAAAGATTATAGAGCGCTGCAAGCTCGACGCCCTCGTCATGGACGCCAGAAATCCTGATCTGCTTGGAGAAATTCTGGACGGAGAAGCAGCAAAAAAATCTCCCGTCTCCTGCGGAACCTGGATTACAGCAAAAAAATAAAAATCTGAGATACGTTTACAGCCTTTTTCCAGTACGTTAAAACGTAGAGAAAACATCAAAAACTTAAACAAGGAGGTTCCTACATACATTCATGTTGCAAAGAACCAGAGCCGGATACCCGACCTGGTTCCAGGCAGTTTTTGGAAAGAGGAGGAACCGGGCTTGAGCCTGCCAGAAAAAAAGAACTGTTTAAAACAGAAAGAGTATATTTTCCGTTTATTTTCTCTAACCTTAATCCTGACTTTCTTCTGCTCCCAGATAACTCCTGTATATGGGGCAGTAAACTGGACAGCTGCCGGAGAAGAGAGTGAGAATAAAATTATTCTTGACTTTTTCTCAGACCATGACCTGAGCGACACAACGGTCAGGTTTGAAGAGCCACATGAAAATGCATCTCTTGTCTTTACCCTGAGTTCAGGAGAAGAAATCCTGAAATCGGAAACCTTCGTCCTGGGTCCGATACAGGCAGGGCAGAAGATTACAAAAATTCTTTTCTGGGGACTTGAAGAGGACTTTGGAAAAGATAGAGATTCATATACTGCACAGCTTTTTGTGAAGGAAGGGAGCAAAACTCTCGAAACACAAAAAACCTCTTTTTCTTACAGAAACCCATATCTTTCAAACCTGAAAGTTGTGGATTTTTCTGCAGACTCCGAAAAAGCTTCCGTCCTTATAGACCTTATAAGTTCCGCAAACCTCAGACTCGTACAGATGCCTGAGCCCGGCATGGTAGACCTTGACCTTAAACTCCTTTCAGGCACGGACATCATATACACCGAAAGCCTGGAAAATATCCCTGTAACGGATGCTTATTACAAAGCAATGAACTGGCCCTTCCTTCTGGAAAAAGACAGAAATTACACAGCTCTTCTGAAGGTACATTCTCATTCCCCTGATCTTACTACCGCTTATATATCGGAATTCAGGGCAGAAGAAAAAGTAGAAATTCTTGATACCGATATCGATGTTGATGAATACGGGGCAAGCGTTACTGTCGTCGGAAAATCCCAGGTGCCTTTTAACGGAGTTATCAGGGTTGTTCTTACTCCTGAAGAAGGAGAGGTTCAGGTTTTTGAAGAAACTGCAGACATCCTTACCGCAGGAAAAGAAGATACCGTGGGAATTATCTGGCAGGGGGTCCCCAGGGGTGACTATAATGTAAAAATATATACAGTAAACCTTGACGGCGAAGTCCTTGACAGCCATGAAACGGTCCTGCGGGTTTTTGAGCCAGTAGCCGAAATAAATCCTCCGGAAGAATCTCCTGCTTTCAGCTTTCCAATCGCATTTGGCATTTTTCTATGCTTCGCAGTCTTGTTCGGAAGAAAAAGAAGAGGCAAAAAAGAAGTGCGGTGACGAATAGTCTCAAAGTCAAAGCTCAAAGTCAATAGCTAACCGATAATCTCAAAACAACAATCTCAAGCTGTCTGAAGCTAGCTGAAGTTAGAATGTATCCGTATGCGGGATCATTATGTTTGACCTCATCATTCGAAACATAACGAACAGGAAAGTTCGGAGCGTACTGACAATCTGCGGGATAGCCCTCGGGATTTTTGCAGTTATAGTTATGGGCGCCATGTCTGAAAATTTCCATCAGACATTTGAACGTTCCATGAGTGTGACAAGTGACAAGATTCGGGTCTTTGCCGAAAGCGGAGTCTTTGGAGGGGGGCTCACGGACGATAAAGTAAGTGATGTCCTGCGGGTAGCCGGGGTAAAAGATGCCTACGGGCTTTTGATGACCACCTTTGATGAGGATAAGATGGGCATGACAGGAAAACAGATCCTTGGTGTCCCTCCTGAAAAATCCGGTGTCGCCCTTAACCCGGTAGAGCTGAAAGCAGGCCGCTTTCTTAACTCCGGAGACTCATACAGCGTGGTAGTCGGAAACAACATCAAGAGAGAATACAATCTTGAGGTTGGCAGCAAGTTTGAGATCCATGACAAATACTTCACTGTTGTCGGAATCCTTGATTATACCGGATCTATCTTTGACAATGCAGTGATCATTCCTCTTGAGACTGCCCAGGACCTTTATAGTGTAGGAAATTCGGTTTCCTATATTTTTGCCGTGCCTGATGAGCGGGTGGATGCGGAAATGCTCTCCAAGAGGATCGAGTTAAGTGTAAAAGGCACAAGCACCCTTTCTCCGGGAGAACTTGAGGTGCAGGCAAAGCAGTCCTTTATGATCTTCAGCGTAATAACCATCAGTTCCGGGCTTCTTGCAGCAATTATAGGCGGGCTTTGTGTGATGAATACGATGCTCATGTCCGTTGCTGAGAGGACAAGAGAGTTTGGAATTTTAAAAGCCATAGGCGCAGAAACTCGGGATATCCTCCTCCTGACGCTCGGAGAGGCTTCATTCATGGGACTTTTAGGGGGGATTCTGGGAATTACAGTTGGTGTCGGAGCTGTCCAGATTATGAACGCCTGGCTTGAAACGACAAGGATAGTGCTTTTCCTGATAACTCCAAGGCTCCTCACAATTGCCATGATTTTTGCCCTGCTCATAGGCGCCCTTTCAGGACTTTATCCTGCTTATAGAGCTTCAAAAATGAGCCCTATGGAGGCTTTGAAGCATGCCTGAAGAAAAAATGGAGAATCTGGCATCAGTAGAAAAATCTGGAAAAAAAGAGATCTCGGGGGATGAAAGAACTGTTAGAGGAAAGGTCGAAAACATTGGACATAATGATGAAAGTAAAGGCGGACAGAGAGTTATTATGCAGGTCGAAAACCTTTCCAAGACCTACTCGCAGGGTAAAATTCCTGTCCATGCCCTTCGCTGTGCCTGTATAACCGTAAGGAAAGGAGAGCTTCTTGCCATCATGGGCCCATCGGGTTCAGGGAAATCAACCCTCCTTGCTTTGATAGGCACGCTTGAGAAAGCCACTGACGGAAAGATTATCCTTGACGGGACAGACCTTACCTCAGTGCCCGAAAAGCTGCTTCCGAGAGTGAGAAGAGAGAAAATAGGTTTTATTTTCCAGCACTATAACCTGATCCCTACACTCTCAGCCCTTGAAAATGTGGAACTTGCCATGCGTTTTTCCAGGGTACCAAAAAAAGAGAGAAAAGAAAGGGCAAAAATTCTGCTTGAAGATCTTGGCCTGGGAGACCGTCTTAATCATAAACCCACAGAGCTGTCCGGCGGAGAGCAGCAGCGGGTTTCTATTGCCAGAGCACTCGCGAATAAACCTGCCCTGATTCTGGCTGACGAACCTACAGGCGAGGTGGACAGCAAAACCCGGGACTCCATTGTGCGGGTTTTCAAGGAATTGAGCCAGAAGGGACAGACAATTCTTGTAGTAACTCATGACCCAGAGGTTGCAAAGGAGTGTTCAAGGGTACTCAGAATTACGGACGGCACAATTAAAGATTATTAGAGGTACTCCTGATCCGGGAGCAGGTCGCAATTCACATGTCTAAAAGCACCCCTATCAGCTACTTTGCAGCCCACCGGAAAAAGAAAAATCAGAAAAAAAATCCTGAATGAGAATATAGAAGGAGTATTCTTTAAAGTTCTCCAAACTCCCAGCCAAGATGCTCTTTTATTACAGTATAAGCCATCGCAGGCGGGATGATCCCTATATCAGTAACTATCATGTCGATATACTCGGCGGGGGTGAAGTCAAAAGCCGGATTTCTTACCTGCACGTGAGAAAGCTCTTTCAGGATTGAAGGGTCTACGATTTCATCTATAGCTCTTTCTTCGATTTCTATGGGATTTCCGACTATCGTGCTCGGGCTGAATTTGAAAGTCTCGGCAGCCACCATGAAACTCTTTCTGGCTTCATGAGCGGCAAGAGCAAGCTGAGAAGTCCCTATTTTGTTTACGAGAGCCCCGTTTGTCGCAATCGCATCAGCGCCGACTATTACCTTATCCACATCTTTCATATAGTAGCGTACAGCAGAGTCCACAATCAGGGTTGTGGGGATGCCAAAGTTGTTAAGATGTCGGATTGTCAGTAAGCCTTGGCATCTGGGGCGGCTTTCGGTTGAAATTACCGAAATGTCTTTTCCGTCTTCAAAGGCTGTGGTAATTATGGAAAGTGCAGCATGTGAGTTGCAGTGGGTCATTATTACATCCCCGTCCATAACCCTCCTTGACCCTATTTTTCCAATTCTTCCAAGGGCTTTATCTGCCTTCTCAATAAAGGCATTTGCGTTTTCGATAACCTCCTGTCTGGCTTCCTCTACATTCTCCGAGGAGTATCTGGAAGCTAGTTTTACGGCGTTAGGGAGGGATACGGCTGTAGGTCGGGTACTGATAAGATAACTGGAGACTTCACTTATTCTGGCTGCAAATTCCTCAATTGAAGTAACCTCAAGTTGTGCAGCATAATCCCTGATGGCTTCAGCCGCAGCTTTTGCAATCCTGCCTGCACCCCGGATTTCCATTGTCCGGATTTTTTCTGCAGTTTCCTTAACTTTCTCCATAATATAAGGATAGTCAGAGCCTGATTTATAGCTATCTTCCGATCGATCCCGATCCTGGTAGATAAAGACCCTGGTAGACTGAATTTCAGATCTCAGTTACTTTTTCTGATCTATTCCTGTAGTAAGCAAAAAGGTCTTCTCCCCATTGAAGGGCAGTAGGAGTGAAACACAGGATATCCTGTTTATGGTCATAGGTACCGTCAGAAAAGGGAAGACTTAAAGAGAGAAAACTATCAGTGATAACATGAGAAAATTCTATTTTTTCGTCACATACGTATAAACATGAATTCGGAAGCTTTAGAAATTCTCTTACTTCAGTTTGATATTCCTCTTTTAACCTCTCATAAACCGAACGGGTTACAAGAATGGAAATGTCCGCCCCATTTTTTGCAAAAGAAAGAAAAAGAGAAGGGTAAAGAGGATGAAAAATGGAGGAAATGCCATTTATCCTTTTAGATATTGCAAGTCTTTCCACAAATTCCCTGTGTGGTTCAAAGAGACGTGTTCTGTCAGGAGGTTCGGAGAGTGTACAGTTGTCCAGATCTTCAATCCTGCTCCTTAAAGAAGCGGGTATGCACTCAACTGCATGGTTTGCCCAGAACTCATAACTGCTACCAAAAACATTTAGTAAACCTGCCATTGCCTGCAGTCTGCTGGCTACTGCTATGCCAAGAGGTAATAGACTGTAAATGTCGCCGGTCTTGGATACCAGAGAATCCTCCCTTAGTTTTTTTAGTTGAGGGAGAACAGCTACAGCACTGGCATCCAGATACATATTTATTTCTTTAATCGTTTTTGGCCCCTCATTTAAAAATAAAAGGAGATCTTTCCTTTTCTCAGAGAAAAAAATTAATTCGAGAAGCGAGCTGTTCATACTCTGGAGATATAAGTAAATATTTGATAAGTATCTTTCGTCCTTTTCAGAAGTTCTTTCCAAGAAATATTAACATCTTACTAAAATTTTTCTTGAATGCTAGAGGAAAATTTTAATTTAATACACTAATGAAAGGGTATATATTTAGATAAATATTACACCGTAAAAAAACAACCAGATTAAAGATGTGCAACACGATTATTAAGTCCGAGTAACTGGATTTTGAGGCGGCTAAATAATTTAATGAGAAGTAAATTTTAAGGTCGTATAGGTTATATACCTCTATAACATAAAGAGGAAGTCAACGATTAAGAGTTAAGGGGTTTTTCTCTTAATCGTAGGGGTTGAATCACACAATTGGGAGCCAAATCAGAGGTGGCAAAAGGCTCCCAATTATAACATTAATATTTTTTAAGAGTTTTATCAATACAAACTTTCTGGTTTTTGATTATCCGAATATAAATTACTAAAAACTGTTAAATTTTTTGAATAAAACTAGTCAGTTGTCTCCAAGTATATGAGATGTGAACTGAAGAGTTTTTGATTGAGAAATAGGCTGAAAAATTATATCCGAGTATTTTTAATTAAAAGATTTTAACTGTAGATTTTTAAATTCTGAATTGAATTTTCAGAAGGAAAAGAAAAAAGAAATAGGTATTATACCCATAGAATTGACAGTATTTTACGCCAACAAAAATTTTTATGCAAAAAAATATTTCAAAGTAAATGAAAAAAACAAGAGTCTCCAAAAGTTTGATAGCAACTAATATTTTGCTTCATTTATTATATATAACTGAAAACCGTAAAAAGTGAAATAGATTGAGAGTAAATGGGTTTCCTCTCAGTCCGATGGGGTTGGATCATCGGTAGGGACCTCGGAAAGGGAAATTAAGGTCCCTATTATCCTTATTATAGGGTAATTTCCTAAATCCTGAACTCTTTTTGTCAAATAAAGATTTTTTTCTTAATTACCTGATTTCTGAACTGCTATTGACTATAAGCCGTCATTATATAAGTCGTCATTATATAAGCCGTCATTATATAAGTCGTCATTAACTGTAGATTTTATTGATTATAGATTATTATGTAATTATTTTACTGATTTGATCTGACTGGTTTTCAGATTTTTCCTTTACCTGATTGTTGATTGTTATATCTGCAGTTGTGTTCGAAAATGTTTTCCAGAGACAACGTCATAGAAATACCCAATTAGAATGAAAATAGAAGTGAATATCTGGCTTCTATATTTTTCTTGCTAGAAGGACAAAGGAGTATAGAATGGCAAAATATCTCAAAATTTTGCAGTTTTTAAAATAACATAGGGACTGGACTTAAGTTAGTACTTCAGGCTTTTTTTGTAACATCAATTAAATACAAAATTTATAAATAGTATTCAGAGAATATGAAATGGACTCATTAAATTAACCAGAGATACCAGAAAATTAATGAAAGTAGGAGTTGAGAACCTGGATTTCAATAATACTGATTTCGATACCGCTGTAAAATTTCACGGACATGTCTGCCCTGGCCTTTCAATAGGATACAGAGTGGCTACTCTGGCTGCAGACCGTTTCAAAGACAGAAGCAAGGACGAAGAACTTGTTGCAGTTGTGGAAAACAGGTCCTGTGCAGTGGATGCAATTCAGGCAATCAACGGCTGCACATGCGGAAAAGGAAATCTTATTTTTAAAGAATACGGGAAGCACGTGTATACATTTTTCAAGAGAGGGGATAAAAAAGCCCTGAGAATTTCCCTGAAACCTGATGTCCTCCCCCAGGACGATAAACACACAGCGCTCTTTGCAAAAATTAGGGCAGGTATTGCAAGCCCTGAAGAGGAAAAAGAGTTCAGGGCTTCGCACGAAGCAAAAAGCCAGAGAGTACTGAAAATGCCAGAAGAGAAACTTTTCGGGATTACTGAAATTGAAATCGAGCCCCCGGAAAAAGCCATAATCTATCCTACCGTCATATGCAGCAAATGCGGAGAAGGCTTTATGGAACCCCTGGGAAGGGTAAAAAACGGAGAAATGGTCTGTATCTCCTGTTTTGAGGCAAAAGATGAATGAAAATACAGAGCCAATTCCCAAAAGGATTGAGTTTACTCCTATAGGCTATGTGGAAAACGACTACCTTGAACCGGGATACAATGAAGAGATTTACGAAAAGGTCTCAAAAATTGTCATTAAGAAAGACCTAGAGGATGGGCTTTACAGAGTAGAGGAACTTGAAAAACTGTATATCCTCTTTTATTTCAGCAAATCAGAAGGATATAAACTGATTCACCGCCGCCGCTATGACGGAGAGATGTCAGGGGTTTTTGCAAGCAGGAGCCCATACCGCCCTAACGGGATAGGGCTCACCATTGTAGAGCTCTTAAAGGTAGAGGGCAACGTGCTTTATGTCAAAGGCCTTGATGCCATCGATGGGACCCCTGTGCTAGATATAAAACCTTACGTAAAAGAGCTTGAAGAAAAGGCAGAAAGAAGCAAGGAATGAAAAAGAACAAAAAAATAAGTGCAGAAAACTGATAAATCGAAACAAAAAGATAAAAAGTTCTATTTCTAAGATGAAAAAGGGAATTAACCCCTTTTCAAACTTAGTTTCGATTAATTTTTTCCGGTTTTGATTCACTTATTTCAGTTTTAATTCATTCTTACCGGTTTTATTCAGTTCTTTTGGTATCTTTTCATTTCTTCCGAGTTCCAAGGTAAATTCCTCCCACTGCTGCTACCACGAAGAGAATTCCGACTATATCAGATCCTGAGAAAGAGAAATCTCCGTTTTCTGCTTCTTCTACAGACTCCTTCTTCATCTCGTAGCCTTCCACATAACTGGAATCTGCAGTATTTCTGATTTCAGGAGCAGGTTCAGGAGAGTCAACACCATAACCGGCATCAGAATTCTGAACAGTCTGATTACTGGCTGATTCCTCGCTGCTTGAGGTCTGGTTGCTGGCCGTACTGTCTTTTGAAACCACAGTAGCTTTTCCAGTATCATGATCACTATGACTGCTGCTCCTGCTCTCATCTGACTGCTTTGAAGATTTGCTTGATGTTGCTTTTTCAATTGCTTCGGTGAAACCGGGAACCGAAACAAGACCTGCAACATAACTGTTTAAGGTTGGATTTCCGCAGGTATGGTGACAGCAGGCTACCCCGTCTTCAACCACGGATTCCGCGTATTCCGTAGCCAGACTTTCGAGAACCTCATCCGAAGCGTCCCAGTTGCCCTCAAGAGCAGTCTCCAGCAGCCGGGCAGTAATAGACTGGTATGCATAGGAATTTGTCTCCTTGAGTGCACTGCTTAGTTCGGAATCGGCGATATAGGCCTCATAGACTTTATTCCAGACATCATCACTGACCAAGTCAGGGTTTGTAGCTTCCCAACCCCAGAGGTTTTCAACAAAGTCCGAGAGCTGGCTCACACCCTCAAAACCGCTTCCCAGCATTCCCTCAATATATTTAGGGTTCAGGCTGCGGGTAATAATTTCCCTTGTAAGGTAGTCACTCAGGGTTTCTATTTCTTCGTCACCCGAATTTTGCAGGTTCATTATGTACGAATCAGGATAGAGCCCTGAAATAAAGGAAACTGCAAGGTTAAGGCCTCCAAGGTACTCAAAGGCATCACTGTTATCCAGAACCCCGTAGGTGTTTGAACTGCGGCTCAAAACCGTGACCTCGACATCTCCGAGATTTGCCTCAAAAACCTCAGTATTCTCAACAGAACTGCCGTCAACCCGGAACTGTTCGACAATTTCAGCAATACTTTCTCCCCACACATATTCTCCATACATATAACTCATCCTGTTTATGTAGAGTTCGGCAAGTTCATCGGTGCTTGAATTGTTCGCAGAGACAGCGTTTGCCAGTCCGGTCCCGTAAGTGCCGTCCTCAGGCCCGAAGACCCTCAGAAGGGCTACGGCCATTGAAGCTGTTTCGTTCCG
This sequence comes from Methanosarcina horonobensis HB-1 = JCM 15518, assembly GCF_000970285.1. NCBI lineage: Archaea > Methanobacteriati > Methanobacteriota > Methanomicrobia > Methanosarcinales > Methanosarcinaceae > Methanosarcina > Methanosarcina horonobensis. Next base: position 4,646,065 of record NZ_CP009516.1, read on the forward strand.
GAAGGACTCGTTAAGGACAGAGAAAAGGTCATTGGTGTTCTCCCGGACATAATTCGTGTTTTCTTCCGAATTGTAGGAAATATACGCAGGAGCAGGCCTTTCCTCACCTTTTCCGTACTGGTTATCGGGGTCATTGTAAGCAAGATAAACCGCCTTATCGATCAGCTCTACTTTATGTGGGAAAGTGTCCCTGTAAAGCCCCGAAATCTGCACAAGAACGTCAATACGCGGCCTGCCAAGTTCCGAAGAGTTTATCAGTTCAACATCTATGACCTCGTCTCCGTCGTCGTCCCAGACCGGCTTGACTCCCAGGAGATAGAAGATTTCAGCCTCAGTTACTCCTTCGTTCCGTGTAGATTCGCCAGCCCAGAGGACTAAACCGATTTTCTTCGGGTACTGTCCGTCGTGCTCTGCCCGGTAGGCTTCGATTGTCTGGTTAGCCATTTCCTTACCAAGTTCCCATGCCTGCTTTGTGGGGAGAAGCTGCTCGTCAAAGGCGTAGAAGTTTCTTCCCGACGGAAGTGTATCCGGCCTGAGTATGGGGTCTCCACCAATATTCGGCTCGATGTATTTACCGTCCAGAGCTTTAATGACCTGCTGGATTTCATTTTCACTTTCTCCGAGTTTTTCTGCGTATTCCTGAGCCGTAGTAAGATAACCGGTTACTTCTTCGGAACTGTTCCCGAGAACCTGTTGCTGTGAGTCTGCAATACTCACGTTCTGCAGCAGGACAAGGTCCAGAAGGTCGAGAGGAGCGGTTTCTGAGCTATTGTATGCAGCCACCTCTTCGGCAAAATCATCTCCCAGCATCGAGTATACCATCTGTGTAAGGTTTTCTCCCTCCGGGGAAGTCCCGAGTATGTGAAGCCCGTAAGGCATGGAAGTAGTCTTAAGTTCCTCCAGAATATCTTCAAGTTCGTCAAGGAACTCTTCTTCAGTATCTTCATTTTCGGACAGACTTACGTTTACAAGCTCGTCAAGACTGAGTTCCATGGTAAGGTTAACGATTTCCTGCATGCGAAGTTCTTTCAATTCCGATTCACTGGGAAGAGTCTGGTATTGGGAAATCTTGCTACTCAGCTCAGTGTAATTCCCATAACTTTCGGAAAGCACCACAGGCGGGATCAGGTGGTCGATAATCACCGCATTACCCCTGCGCTTTGCCTGCATTCCTTCTCCCATTCCGTCCATGATATAGGGATAAATTACCGGAATATCTCCGTTAACGATTGCAGGCCACTCATCACTGAAGAGACAGAATTCTTTTCCCTGGAGCCATTCCACAGTCCCGTGCCGGCCCATGTTCACAATTGCATCAGCTTCGTACTCGTTCTGAAGCCAGAAATAAAACGCAAGATACTGGTGGTGGGGAGGCAGGTCTCCGTCATGGTAGAGAATTTCATTGTCCGAAAGCCATCCTCTTGTAGGCTGGGGAGCAAGGATTACATTATTGCTGACTTCAACTTTTGGGATTACCAGGAATTTGTCCCCGGAGTCATCTTCGTAGACCATTATTTCTCCGGGAGCGGGACCCCATTCTTCAATAACTTCTTCCTTGCGGGCTTCGGGCAGGGCCTCAAACCATTCAAGGTATGTGGATTCGGGAGTCAGCTCGACTTCCCCTGATTCGACAAGCCTTTCAAGCTCTCCTGGAGCCCAGGTCCCTATGTTCGTACCCTGTTTTAACATAAGATCCGTTAATTCGCTTTCATTCGGAATGGAGTCCTTATCAATATCATAGCCTGCGTCTGCCATTCCCTCAAGGAGGTTGTTAATACTCGGAATAACCTCAAGGTAAGAAGCTCCTATGCTGTCATTTCCGCAGCCGTGGCTGTAATAGAGGATTGCAACTTTTTTATCGGATTCCTCTTTTTGGGAAAGTTCAGTCTGAGCAACTGCCCTGTCAACGAGCCATTCCACCTGGTCTGCAACAGGGACATAAATTTCAGTATTTGTTTCATTATCCAACTCGTTGGAGGCGATCATCATCGGGTCGATCCAGCCCCAGGTCTCGGGCCTGTACAGCCTGATCATATAGATACTTGTCAGAGGATCACTGACATTCTGCCATTCTGTAAGGTTCATGTAACCGTTGAGGACGCAATTAAAAATCGGAACCCCAAGATCTTCAATGTTAAAGTACTGGCTGCGGTAGGTGGTAGAGACTATCAGGTCCACTTTCGTAGAGTTGTTGTAGTTGAGGAATTTGTCAACATATTCCTCGCTTGACCCGTAACATGCTATGACATTCACATTTCTGGATTCGAACTCCTCTATGAGAGCATCGATAGGCTGCATATCCGAAGGATAATAGGAAAGGTAGAACAGTATCCCTACCGTGGGGGCGCTCTCGTTGAAAGAATGCTCACTTTCATTCCTGCTGCCGTACCATTCGAAGTATTCACTCGCATTGGATGTGAAATAAGAACTATCAGCCATACCAGGATGGTAAATAGCACTGGCTGCTCCTTCAGGGGCTGCAACCTGAAGATCGTCACGTTCATAGAATACCCGGGCAAGATAGAATATAAGGTTATCAAAGTTGGAGCCATTTGTGGATCCGTAAACCCAGTACTCCTGAAGATAGTCCTTAAAATCGCTTATGTCCGTAAATGAAGAAGGAATGGAAGAGTTGTCTATGCTGTCAGGTAAATACGTGTTGTAGCCTATGACAACAGCTCCGTTTGATATCGCTTCATTGACAGTGTTTTCAAGTTTACTGGCACTGTCGGTAAACATGTTAATATAAATTATATCCATGCCGCTGAGGTCGACATTTTCTCCGCTTGTGGCAGGGAGATAATAGGAAACGCTCATATTAAGAGAAGAGCTGCCGTTGATCCTTTCTGCCAGGGTGCTTAGTTTGAGATCATAATTTGAGTATCCCGTGATTATGGCAATATCGAGATGAGAAGCATCTCCGGAATGTGAAGAGTTAGGGTCTTGACTCGAAGAGCCGGGCACCTTTTTTAAAAGCACCAGATCTGTTCCGGCTTTATTATCCCCGGTTTTGCTTATTGTCCTGCCTGAGACGGTAGTTCTGTTAAGATAGCTGAGTATCTCTTCGTAATCGATACTTTCATCACTTCTCATGGTGAAAGTAATATTTGCTGGCTGACCACCTTCAATGCTGAATTCACTCTCATTGGTAAGCCACATCCCGCCCATGGAAGAACTGTATACTACAGCAGAAAGCCGGTATTTCCCATCTGGAACATCTGAAAAGACATACTCCCCGTTCTCGTCACTTGTAGTGTTGACAACAAATTCTTTGTGCTGAGTGAGAAGAACAAGGTCTGTTCCGGCCTTGTTATCTCCGGTCTTGCTTATTGTCTTACCGGAAACAGTAGTCCTGTTTAAATAACCAAGTATCTCTTCGTAATCGATACTTTCATCGCTTCTCATGGTGAAAGTAATATTTACGGGCTGACCGTTCTCAATGCTGAACTCGCTCTCATTAGTAAGCCACATTCCTCCCATGGAAGAGCTGTATACTACAGCAGAAAGCCGGTATTTTCCGTTTGGGATGTCTGAAAAGAGATAGTCTCCGTTCTCATCGCTTGTAGTGTTTGCAATGAACTCTTCGTTCTGAGTTGTAAGGACAAGGTCTGTTCCAGCCCGGACATCTCCGGTCTTGCTGATCGTTTTGCCTGAGATAGTAGTTCTGTTAAGATAGCTGAGTATCTCGCTGTAATCTATATTTTCATCGCTTCTCATGGTGAAAGTAATATTTGCTGGCTGACCATCCTCAGTGCTGAATTCACTCTCATTAGTAAGCCACATCCCACCCATGGAAGAACTGTATACTACAGCAGAAAGCCGGTATTCTCCATCAGGAATATTTGAGAAGATATACTCCCCGTTTTCATCACTTGTGGTGTTGTTGAAAAGCTTGAACAGATATTCGGATGTAGAGCTCTCGTTTTCTTCAGAATCCTGAGATTCCGTATTGTTCTGGTCAATACCGTTAGAATCAGAAGAATTGGAGTCCAAAGAATTGGAGGCCGAAGAATTGAGATCCGAAGGATCAGAAGAATCAGAAAGGTACGGAAGATCTACAAATCCATTACCGTATCTGTTCTTTAGTAAAACAACAGTGCTCATTTTCGGGTATTCAAGCTTCATAACATAAGAAATCCCGGAAATAGAGAAACCTGTCCCCGAAGGCTCGGAAAGAGAAGAATCGTTCAGTAATTCCTGAACCCGGTAAGGATCAATATTATTGCTGCTGTTAATCTGAATATTCTGGTCAACCAGATCAGCACTGTTTACTGTAATATTCAGTGAGGCAGTATACCATTTACTTTTCTCATCAGAATAATTCGTTGCAACAAGAGTATAGTTACCATTAGGGATATTTTTAAAGATATAATAGCCGTTCTCGTCACATATCGTATTTGCAACCAGCTCATAATGCACATCTTCACTTTCAGATGCCTGAGCAGTTGTAACCAGTACAAAAAGCATCAAGAAAATTAATCCGTAAATTTTGATTTTTTTGTTTAAAGGGGTTGTTCCTTTACTCAACTTTTTTTTCATAACCTCTTCTCCAAATAATTTAAATTTCAACGTAGTTAGAACTTTCGAGTCCAATCCTGAAACAAAACGCTCTCCAGACAAACAATCATATAATTTTCAGACCAATCGTTCCTGCAGCAGATATGAAAGACAAATTCAAAAGAAAAATCTCATATTGCACAAATAAATAAAGTAAACTTTACTTACCAGTGCAGAGTAAAATATCATTTAAATGGGAGTTTTTGAAGGATATTCAAGAACGATAGACTCAAAAATCATTGACTGTCCACCTCAGAGTAGAAAACTAATTGAACAATTTGAGCTCAAGTTTAGTTTACTTATATAAAAACCTCAGATTTTAGGTAATGATCATTAGCTAACAGGATAACAAAAAGTAAAAAAGTACAAATTAAGGAAAAAATAATTAAAAAGGGAGAGAACAAAAGAAAGGAAATGAGAAGAAAAGAGCGTAAAATAAAAGCTCTCTTCTTCAAGACAGAGATTACATTTTCTTTCTACGGAATCCGAGGTAAATTCCTCCCACTGCTGCAACCACGAAGAGAATTCCGACTATGTCAGAACCGGAGAAAGAAAGACCTCCATTTTCTACTTCTTCGACGGATTCCTTCTGCATCTCGTAGCCTTCCACATAATCGGATTCAAATGACTTCTGGATGTCAGGAGCAGGCTCTGAAGAATCCAAACCATACCCCAGATCTGAATCCTGAGAAGTCCGGTTGCTGGCTGAGTCTCCGGAAGGTGCTTTAGAGGTCTGGTTGCTGGCTGTACTGTCTTTTGATACCACAGTAGCTTTTCCAGTATCGTGATCACTGTGACTGTTGCTGCTACTTCCCGGAGTCTCTTCCGTAGTTTCCTGATTTTCGACCTGAGTTGCTGCTTTTATCCGCTCGGAATAACCAGGAACAGATACCATTCCGCTTACGAATTCATGGAGAAGTGGGTTTCCGCAGGTATGGTGGCAGCAAGCGGCTCCATTTTCAGCTACGGACTCTTCATATGCGGTTGCAAGGCTCTCGAGAACATCTTCCGAGGGTGTCCAGTAATCATGCCTGACAGCTTCAAGCATCCTTGCGGAGATTGACTGGTAAGCATCAGGATTATTCTGCTGGAACCACTCTTTCATAGAAGCATCATTAATATAGGTCTCGTACACCTGCTGCCAGACAGTATCGTCCACAAGGTCCGGGTCGCTGACTTCCCATCCAAAAAGATTGTCCACAAACTCTGACATCATGCTGCCGCCCGAATATCCGGAATTCTGCATCCCTTCGATCCATTTTTCATTGAAATATCTGGCCCGCAGGTCCTTACTGAGATACTCCTGCATTCCAACCATCTGAGCTCCGTCCAGATCACTTGTATCCGAAATATACATTTCCGGAGTGCTGCCGCTAAGATACCTCGTTGCAAGATTCATGCCTCCGAAGTACTGGAAAAGGTCATCGTTATCAAGGGAGTCGTAAAGGTTTGAAGAGGACGAATGTACCGACGCGTCAACAGTTTTCAGGTTGCCTTCGAGAAGTTCCCTGGACTGTATGCCCCAGAAATCCTCTCCGTAAGCGTATCCCATTTTGCTCAGGTATACATTTGCAATAGCTTCTTCGTCTTCCCATGTCCCGCTTGCACTGACTGCATCTGAGACCCCGATATCATACGTGCCGTCCATTACCGCAAAGCAGCGCATTGTGGAGAGTTTTGCTGCAGTCTCACTGTCATATCCTGCTTCAACAAGGGTATCGTACAGTGTAAGAGAGCTCTGGTTAACGTAGTTGGGGTAATTTACGGAAGGAAGAGAACTTGCAAGTTTTACAGCGCTGTCCACCATTTTGATCTTATCAGGGAAAGCATCCCTCATTCCTGCGGTAGTATAGACAATATCGATACGCGGCCTCCCTGGTTTTGACGTATCATAATTCGGCAGCAGTTCTTCTTCAGGGATAGCTTCAACTCCGGTCACATAACCGTACTGATCCCAGACAGGCTGTACCCCGAGCATGTAAAGCACTTCAGCTTCCAGAGTTCCGTGATCGGCAATAAACTCCACCCCGAACCTTGAGAATGAAACCTTTTCAGGATATTCACCGTACTTATCATGATAGTCCTCAAGCAACTGGATTGCAAGGGATTTCCCGATCTCCCATGTTGCCTTTGAAGGATAGAGTTTCGAATTTACACTGTAATAGTTGCGTCCTGTCGGCACAGCATCCGGATTCATAATCGGGTCCAGCCCCGAAGCCGGCGGGATGAAGCCTCCGTTCAGAGCCGAAAGAATTCTGTCAATCTCCGCATCGCAGTCAAGAAGCCGGTCTCTGTACTCCAGTCCAAGTTCGAGGTCAAGTGTAACAGAACTGTTGGTTTCCCCGTAGACTGCAAGCTGTGCAGTGGAAACATTTGTATTATTGGTTACAACCTCCCAGACAAGTTGGGTAACTTTCGTATCATTTAGCGGAATTCCGAGAGGGTAAGCAGATTCAGGATAGAAAGCAGCAGTAACATTATCCTCAAAGGTTCCCCCAAGCATAGCCCTTACCATTGCAGAAAGCTCATCTTTCTCAGGGTCTGTCATGTTCATTCCGGGAACACGGCTGAGAATGTGCATCCCGTATGGGATATTTTCATTCCCTACGTCTTCCAGATACTCATGAAGAACATCTTTTACGAAACTCTCAAATTCTTCTTCACTGTAATTCCGGAGAGCAGTTACATTCTCTATTCCCAGATCGACACTGAGATTGAGTGCTATTATCTCGTCGATTATGGCTTGCTGGTATCCTGCCCTGGTCTGGGTAGTGATACTGGGGTCGTAGTACTGCTGGACATAAATTGAGAGGTTCAGCAAGCCTCCGTAAAGCCCGCTTCGTTCAAGAGTAGGAGTCAGGTGGTCGATAATAAGGGCATTACCCCTGTACTCCGCAGTTATTCCTTCTCCCACGTTAGCAACTATGTAAGGATAGATGTTTGGCAGGTCCTGCAGCAGCAGGGGAGACCAGTCAGAAGTCCTGTTCATACCGTAAGTAGAGCCCGGAAGCCATTCATGTGTGCCGTGTGTCCCCAGGTGGATGACTGCATCGGGCTGCCAGTCATGGTTAAGCCAGAGGTAGAAAGCTATGTACTGGTGTGTTGGGGGTACAACATTGCTGTGGTAAAGGGTGTCATTGTTCTGCCCTGTTCCTCTGGCAGGCTGGGGCATGAGCCAGACATCTCCGAAACGCACTGCAGGGATTACAATGTACTTTCCGGTTTCATTCTCATAGATCATAACAGTCTTATCCTGAGGCAGATCTTCAGACCAGGGTTCTCCCCATTCAGCCGTTACATTGGCTCTCAGGTCTTCCGGAATTTCAGACTCAAACCACTCTCTGTAAGTCTCCATTGGTATGAGGTGAAGTCCCCATTCAGTTCTGTTTTCTACCATTTCATGCAGAACACCCGGAGCCCAGGAACCTACATTGATACCCTGAGCCTGGAGCATCTCCAGAAGAGCACTGTCATTTTCCGGAATTCCGGAGACTTCATATCCACTTTCGTTCATCGCATTGAGAAGGTCAAGCATGCTCTGAGTTACGTTGAGGTAATTTGCCACTATGTTGTCTTTTCCCGAAGGGTAGTTGTAATAAATGACAGCTACTTTCTTGTCCTGGTTATCCTTTAATTTCAGCTCTGCCCAGTTAATTGACCTGTTTGACATCCAGTCAATCTGAACTGGAAGAGGTTCATAGTTGCTTTCACCGGTTTCGGAATCGTAATTATCAACTCCTATTACAATGTACTCGAAAATTCCGTCAATACTCGGGAGCAGGGTCTTGTATACGACTTCGCTACTGGGGATACCCCTGTTGCCGTCAGCTATGTCAGTAGAATTAGCAGGATTATTGACAACCAGTCCCGTGAGGACAGGAACGTCAAGGTCTGTAAGTTCCTGTATACCTTTATCAGGATCACCGTAATTCAAACGGAAACTTTTAAGAGAAATTACGCACTGGACAAGAGGTTCTCCGTTTTCGTCAAAGTAAAATTTGTGGATATCATTGAAAGTATCAAAGCCTGCAATTACATTGCAGCCCTTTCCTTCCAGATCGCGGATAAGGGCATCTATGACTTCAAGATTGTCCCCTGTATAATCCGAGGCATGGAACCATATCCCGATAGTGGGTTTACTTTTATCGTAAATATGTCGTGGTTCAGTTGCGTTGGAGTACCATTCAAGGTAGTCAGTGGTATTTTCAAACCAGTCAGGCTGAGATTCGTTGGTAGGAGAGCGGGCATCAGGATGGTAAAGTCCGCCTTCGGGGAACTCTATGGGCTCCTCGTAAACCCAGCTGTCCGTAAGCTCGGGTTTATCTCCGTAAGTTTTTGCGAGATAGATAAGGAAATTTTCAGTATTCTTCTTCAGGACTCCTCTTGTACCCATATTGTAGAAAAATTTCTCTTCAGTGGAATTATAAGGCTTGGTCCCGGTAAAGATCTGATCATAAACTGAAGTGTTGATGTATGTCGGATCCATTGCAGATGTAATGTCTATGAGTACAGTCCCATTTTCATGTGCACTCTCAAGGTCGTCTCCGATATCTTCGAACTGCGACCAGAGCATGTAGGAAAATATTACATCCTGGTTTTCAAAGGTGACATTGGTAAAGTCCGCATACCCCGAAATATATGTTACATTTATACTCGCATTGTACGGATTGGACTCCTCTGCCGCAGCAAGGGCGCTTCCGTCATAACAGATAAAAGTAAGGTTTACCTGATTTTCATCAGCCGATACGTTTTGTGCAAGCAGTAAAAAGACCACCGCACATAGAACCAGTAATCTACTTCGTGCCGTATGCATATTATCCCCAGCAATTTACCGTGAACATGGGGCATCCCGGGAGGAAGAAATTATCAGGATGCCCGGCCCACCAGAGGCTTTTAATTTAAATATTTGATAATTTTAGGAACTTCCATAAAACAGCCGCCAAATTTTAGGATTGAAAGTGGAAGCTCTCGATTCGAACTCTTCATTCAAACTCAAAACTTCCTCAAAAAAATGAGCAGCCGATTTTGTTTTAATAGATTCAACTTTCGAAGCATTGGATGAAAAAGATATAAAAGACGGTTTTTGGCTTACAATTGTTAGCTATTTGGGTAAAAAGGGAAATTTTAGAACAATTTTACTAAAAATAGGACGAAAAATTAATAGGAAGCAGATGCACTTGTTGAAGTGGATGTATCATTTCCCTCAGAACCTTCGGGCACGTAAATCACTCTGCCGTCAGCCAGCTTATAAGCCGTACCCAGAGCTTCTCCTGTACCTCCTCCGATATTGTCGGTCATGTTCAGGACCTCTATTGGCTTCCCCTGGTCCTTGATGATTATCTTCATATCCTCGGCTCCGGGATTCTTTACAATTGTAATATCCTCGTTCGAGCTCAAAAGTTCGGGGAGATGGTATGACATCACAAGGGCTACAAGTAGCGCCACGGAAAAGACCATTGCAACGTCAAAAAGATTGGCAACCCCGGTCATGGGGTTTTGCTCATCAGGGTCATTTAAAAGCCCGGTTCGCCTGTACCTTCTGGATTTTCGCATAGTATTCCTCCTTTAAAAAATCTATCAATTCCCGGTCTTCTCCTCGACAATATCCAGAATGTAATCGATATCTGACATGTCTTCCCAGTACCAGCGCCTCCTGACCTGGGTAAGCACATAGGCTATTCCGGCAGAAAAGAGCCCTACAACGGTAGTCGCAAAGGCAATCATCAGGTTCTGTGCCAGGGTTTCGAGGTCTCCCTGCGAAAGCCCTATAAGGGCAGGCCCGAGAGGGATCAGGGTTCCCATAAGCCCGAGCATGGGAGCAACAGTAGAGATTATTTTCGTGTGCTCGAGGCGCTTTGCCATCCTTATCTCATATTCCTCGGAAAGCTTACCGATTGCAGGGAAATTCTGCTCTTCAAGGTATTGTGCAGACTCTTTTGCAAAGGTCGTGACCATGTAATTTTGTTTTATATTCAGAAGAGCCTTCGACGCTTCCGAAAAACCCGAGCTATTAAGACTTTGCCTGATTTTTTTGCAACTAACTTCCAGGCTGTTCCGATCCCTGGTCCTTTTTGAATATTCGGAAAGGAATTCTCCTAACTGAATAAGTGAAACAAAGACCAGGAGAGTCAAAAATATCATTACCGGATATAGTAAAGCCGATGAAAATACGTATATAGTCCGGAATAACAGATCCATATTGCTCATTGGTTAGACCTCACACGGTCAAGGAAAAAACCTGCAAGAATTATTATCCCGAAAGCCAGAAGGGGAAAAAAGCTTGATTCTCCGGTTTGCATAGGAGCCATGTTCATCTGTTTTGATTTCATGTAGGCAGGGATTAAAAGAGCCCCCAGAAGATAATAAATTCCGATAAGCATCATGGCGCTTCCCATAGTTTCGGGAGTTTTTCCACACCTGGTCTTCCCAAACCTGAAAAGAAAAGAAGAAGCTACAACTGCAGTAAAAAAAGCAACTCCTACAAGGAACCCTATTTTTATTCCGGAAAAGTTGAGACTTTCTGAAAGAAGCATGCAGGATACCGCAAGAGCTCCAAGGCAGACAGGGCAGGGCATGGATATTGCCAGGAAAGTGTGTCTGGAAACATCTTTCCCTGAATTCCACTTTTTCTGTGTGTAAATGCCGGCCCATATAAGGAGAAGAGAAACCAGAACGTGGATTCCCATGCCCATTGCAGAAAGGCGTTCAAAGGCATCCAGACTCATGTGGTCAGCAACACTTCCGAATAAAAGGGCAAGAAAAAAGTAACTGCCACCAATTGTGAGAATTTCTCGTGTAGTGATATTTGAAAATCCGCAACCTAATCCAGTTTTAATCCCGAATATAAGAATGCCTATCAAAATACCGATAACAGTCAATGTCGAAGAGTCCATAAGTACCTTCTGAGCATCTATAGTAGGATTAGATAAAAACTGGTTTTTGGGTAACATTTGTTAGTATTTTGGATAATAAGTTTAATTGATAACGTTTTTTGGAAAATAAAAGTCAAATTCCTGATTTTCATCAACAGGCGTTCCAAAGAAATAATCATAAAAGTGAAGAAACCAGCATGAAAGTATACTAATATACAGCTAATTTTAAAAAAGTAATCAGGGAAGTTGAATAGCAAATGAATGTCAAAATTTAACAAAAATTATGCAATAATTCACTCTGTTAACTATCGAATAATTTTGAATAAAAGAAAGTATAGACGGAGAATTAAAGTAAATTTGTTATACAAATAAATAAAAAAAGCAATTCGAAGGTAATATAACATGATTTACTTGTTTTAGATTGGGCAATAATTATAAGTAGTGGAGGTAAAATAGAGAGCTATCATGGTAGTAAGTATTAGAGGGATTAAGGAATGAATGGTGGCGGAGAAAACCTCTTCAAAGCAATCTCAAGCGATACACGCCTTTCGATTCTTGAAAGCCTGAGTGAAGGCGAAAAACATATTTCAGGACTTGCAAGAGAAATAGGAATCTCCGTGCCCGTTGCTGCAAAACATGTGAAAGTCCTGGAAAAAGCCGAACTTATAGAAAGGAAAAAGTTCGGAAATACTCATATGATAGGCATAAAGCTGAATAATGTCTATTCTTTTCTGGACCGCTTTGCAGAAAACAGGAAGCTTGAGGTAGAAGAGGGGACGACTTTGCTTGAAGCCCTGAAAAGCGTAGCTGCTGTTGAAGTAAGGAAAATGGGAGACAGGATAAAAGTCGTCTCTACGGACGGAGAAGAGGGCTTTTATGTTTATGAAGTGGACGGCAAGTTCTCGGATAAGACTGTAGACGAGTATGAGTTTTACGAAGATTCGATCGTTGAGTGGAAGAAGTTAATTCCAGTTACGAAAAAGAGGTTGTTTGTAAATATAAGAAGGTAAAGTAACCCTACAAAAACAGCTTTACAAAAAATAATTCTTTGAAAATACTTCTGTAGCAGTTTCTGCAGTAACTCTGTTAAAGTAGTTATACTACCATTGAAAAAGTTCTGATTAAATAGATTTTCGGAAAGTTCAGCCTTCTGTAAGAACAGGATTCATTCCTTTAACTTTGCCAGAACCCCAAGATGGTCTTCATGATAGGGCATTAGGTCTCTTGCAGTCAAAATTTCGAATCCGGGTTCGAAAGCCTGTTCAAGTTTTTTTACTTCTTCTTTGAAGATCTCTTTCGGGCTTGCCGCAGTGTCAATGCTGCGAGCTTTAATAGAAAGGAGGAGATATCCTTCTTTTTTCAAAAAGCGGGCCGCATTTCGAGCGGCTATTTCTGCCTGGTTAGGCTGGGCAACGTCCTGAAAGATCAGGTCTACAGGTTCAACAATATGGGCGTAACTGTCGGGCTTCCCTGCGTCAGCGAGAATAGGGAAAATGTTTTTTCGCCTGGAGGCGAGACCTATGAAGTCGCGCATGCTCCTTGGAGCAAACTCAACGGAATATACCGCCCCTTCGGATATGATATCAGAGACGTGGCTAACCGTTGTGCCTGAAGCAGCCCCCAGGTAGAGAACCTTTGAATCCTTTCTCAGAGGGATATCGAATTTTTTGAGGACCATGGCTCCAAGCTTGCTCCTGCGCGGGTCCCATGTCCTGTATTCGGCTCCTTCAACAGAAATCAGTTTTTCTCCGTAAACGACTTTTCCGGGGTCAAGGTTAAGGGTGGAAAGTTGCTTTTTATCTTTTGTAACTTCGAAAATCCCTTCGGAAAGCGACCTTATTTCGAGCATTTACTTCCTCCTTTTCTTTTTTGGTTTTACCCTGACTTCCTGCCGCTTTTGAGGAGGCCTGGGGTTTGCTTCCCTGATCTTCCGGATCTTTTCTTCCAGTTCACCTGTAAGAGAAGGATCTTTTTTTGCAGAATAAAAATCAATTCTTGCGGCAAGAGAAAGTTTCGCTGCAAGGGCTCTTGCTACTTTTCCTCTCACCCACCAGGGCGAGGTGTTGATAAGGGGATGGCTGTAGATTATACCATGCTTCGGGGACGGAGCCCGGGATCGAAGGTGTTTGAAGAGGGCTTTGTTTGCCCCTATTACCTGAATGGTACTTGAAGGAAAAGCAGCAAGTTTTTCAAGGCTGCCTGCAACGCTTATGAGCCTTGCCCCGAGCATGGGTCCTGCCAGCATGGTCAGGTTGGGAGCAAGAGATGCCATGCTATCCTCAATGTAAGCCTCGATCTGTTTCCGCCGGTCATAGAGACTGCACACACTCTCTGCAAAACCTTTTAGAAGGGATTCGTCTGCGGTTTCAAGTTTTGCACCCATAGAATCTCTGGCTTTTAAATAAAGAGGATCATCAGGAGGAATATTCTCGCGAGAGCCGTACTTTGCGACAAAATATGCCAGGGATTCCCCGTTGAGCCCGCTTTCAGGGAAATAGCCTCCGTACCATTCAAAAAGCCTTTCAGAAAGAGAGTTGGTAGTTTCGTTAATGTCGTCCAGAGCTTCTACTGCCTGAACTATACGCTGGTCAGGGGTGAGAGCCTCTGAGACCTGGAGTTTTACGGTTTCCAGAGTTACTTTGTGTAAAAGGGAATAGTATTCTGAAAGAGAATCTACAAAACCATAATCGATAGCTACAGCTGCCAGGTCAAACCCTTCGGGAGGGAGATTTTGCCTGCTGTCCCTCAGAGAAAGTGAACGGAGGGCAAGCTCTCTTACATTCTTTGGATAAATCTCGGAGGCAAGCAGTTTTCCATCATTGCCCAGCTCGATAACTCCAAACCAGGTATTGATTTTCAATCGGAGCCTCCAAAGATATCCGCGCCCCGGTTTCTTCCCTTTGTAAGCAGTACTTCTCCGCCAAGAGACTCGTCAAGCATATGCTGGACTTCTTTCTGAAGCTTTCTGGCTTCTTCCTGACTCTCAACAATTCCATAAACGACAGGCCCGAAAGAGCTGACTCCCGAGCCGCTAGCTCCGTTGTCCTGCATGTATTTCATGATATCAATTACAGGTTCAGGCTGAAGTTCGACTTCCCTCTTTTTAAAGCCGGCAGTCTGGAAGTGGTTGACTGCCCTGCCAAAACTGTCAATATCCTCTTCAATAAGCGCAGGAAGCATCTGCATAAGGATTACATGAGAGATCTCCTGAACTTCTGCGAGAGGGATAGGGCAGACCTTTTTGAAAATATCCACTTCTTCTACATCATGAACTCCCTTGGAATTGGGGATTGCAAGAACAATATTCCAGTCAGGAAACTCTCTTCTGAAAAGTACGGGTCCCGGAGGCATTCGACTGGCTGCGGAAGGAGAAAATGCACCTTTATCCCTGAACATGTGCCCTCCATCCAGGATGAAACCGCCATTTTCAAAAGCAGCAACTCCTATTCCGGAAGTCCCTCCTCTACCTACGGCAACTGCGAGCTCCCTGACACTTTTGCCAAGTCCGTAAATCTCATTTACGGCTGCGGCTACCGAAAGTGCAGCCTGAGTTCCGGAGCCAAGCCCCACATGGTCAGGAAGATCCCTTTTGATATGGATTCTGATCCCTTTTCCTGCCGGAAGCACAGCTTTTGCTGCTTTTTGCATCCTGCCTGCAAGAAGAGAAGCGCCTACAACCTCAACAATATCCGCTTCAGTTGCCGAAATTTCCAGGCTGGGTGACTCGAGAGTGATTCCTACCCCTCCGTCGACCCTGCCTATCTCTGCATTGAGATCAATAAGGGTAAGATGCAGTCTGGACGGAGACACCACATTAATCATATTCATCTGTATCCTCATTGCTTATTCATAAAGCTTAGGAGTTTATCTTCGAACTACCCCGAAGTTTTTCCTTAACAATCGAATAAGTAAAAGATAAAGTTTTCCCGTTAAATATAAATTTAATGAATGGGAAAATCAGCGAATATATTTTTATACGGATCTCCGCATTCCCCCGGAAATCCAGCAGTGACTCCATAAAAACAGGACAGACAGCAAAACTGCAGCTCCGGCAACGGCTGTAAACCGTTCCAAGAAGAGCATGTATAAGCCCGCAAAGCATCCCCGTATCCGCAGGATCCGGAAGCCCGAAGGTAAGGTCAGCTTTCAGGTTTTTGATTTTTATTGCATTAAGCATATCGGAAATAAGACGGAACAGAGGTTTTCGAAGGGCTTTGTAAGCTTCCAGACCCCAGTGGAGTTTTTCCATGGTAGTCATTCCCTTCTTTGTCTCCACTTCACCTTCAGTACTAACTCTTTTTTTACCTCTTAACCGATCAAGTATCCCTCTTTTCTCTTCAGTTTTTTCTTTAATCTCAATTTTCTCTTTACCTGCAATAATTACTGGCTCTTCTTCAGGCTTCTTTTCCTCATGTATCCTGTCTTCTTTCACTTTCATCTCACGTTCTGCTTTTAGAAGGGCTTCATCTCTGCTTTCAGTCTGTTCAGAACCTTTTTTGTCCTGAGGACTTCGTGTCTCCGCTGTTATGCCAGTTTCTTTTTCCACTGCTCCTTTTCCCTCTTTACCCGGCGCTTCAAGAAGACATTTTTTTTCTTTTGGCTCTCCAAATAAAAACGTATGGGAAAAAAACAGCCATTTTACAGTAAATGTGCCTCCCAGTTCTTTCTTTTCTTCAACACTGAGAACCTTAAGCTTGAAAGTGAAAACTATCGCCGTAAAAAGTATGAATAGAATAAGCAGAAAAACCAGAAGGATGAGATATATAGCAATCATGCTAAACAAGTTGAGGGAAAAAAGATAGCCCTGACTATCCTGAAGCCCCTAACCTTTTAGTTCCGGTTTCTGGAGAATCCCTTAAATGGGTTTAACCAGAAGGAATTTACTGGAAGCAGCCCCCTTTCTCGACGTATGTTTCCGTTTGTTCTTTAACCTCAGTTTCGCGGATTTCCGGCCCTGTGCTCTCCTTTACTTCCAGTTTCTCTTCTTTTTTATGTTTACCTGTCGCGCCTTTGATTTTATCTATAATTTCAGGCATCATACCCTGAATTGAACTTAGAATTGACCCGGCATCACCTTTTTCAGAAACCCTGAAGATTCTGGCTTCTTCTTCGGAGATCATAATAAAAGCTACAGGCTCGATCTTTGCACCTGCACCTCCGCCTCCTCCGTACCCGGATTCGTTTTCCTTTTTGCCTTCTCCACCTCCGCCTCCAAAACCCATTGTAATTTTGGAAACGGGAATAATTGTTTTTCCTGCAGCTGTAATAGGTTCTCCAACAACAGTTTTTGTAGTTGCGATTCTTTCAAGTTCGCTTGCAATTTCTTTGATAGTTTCTTCTACACCCATCTTTTTTATCCCCCGGTGTTATGGTATAATTTGTTTATATGGATAATAAATGTTATCTATTTTCTATTATATTTTCAGTCCAGAGTTATTATAATATTTACTTAATTTATTTATTCAATTTTGTACTCATATTTTCAAACATAAGATCTCATATTCAGATAAATTATGAAATAATTCTCGAATACGACTTCGCATAAACAAGAACATTTGTTCTTGTAAATAGCTACCCAATTAATTAAAACTAATTGACTGCTTTGCCATAAGAACACTATTTCATTCTTGTGTAAAAAAATTCTATTTTTATTTCTATTAAAAAGTATTAATCTAAATCACTATATTTATATTTGTTTACATGTGTTCCGATTTATTAAAATATTTGAATATAAGGAGTTAGATTTTGAATTAATATATTTATTTATTAAATATTTATAATTACAATTTGTACACTTTGGCGCCTTGAGGAAACTTAAGGTAACTGCTGAAAACAATTCATCCATACAGAGATTTTACCCCCAATTTCTTGAATGGACGGAGGAATTAGAATTCAGAATAAATTAATCATTTTATTAGGATTTTTTCTTGTTTTAGCGTTGATTTCAAGTGTTGGAGCGGCGGCTGAGATTATTGTCCAGCCAGGAAACTCAGTACAGGCTGTTGTGGACAATGCAAGTTCAGGTGATGTAATTACCATAAAAGCCGGAACATATACGGAAAATGTCAAAATAACCAAAGGTAATCTTACGATAAGATCTGAGTCCGGAAACCCTGATGATACAATAATTAAAGCTAGAAACTCAACAGACAACGCGCTCTTCGTGCAGGCTGATAATGTAAAAATTAGCGGTATTAAAGCTGCTGCAGCAACCGCGGAAAGTGCCTCAGGAATCTGTCTTTCCGGATGTAATAACTGTGTAATTGAAAAAAACAAGCTCACAGCTAACGGGCGTGGAATTTATATCGTGAGCTCCAGAGGGTGCACGATCTCGGGAAACACAATTGTCAACAATGGTTATTATGGAATTGTGCTTGGGAGTTCCAGCGGCAATACCATTTCCGGAAATATGGCTACTAGTGACGGGCGTGGTATCTATATGGGCAACTCTGACGACAATATCGTTTCAGGCAATACTGTCACTTTGAACAGCGTTTTAGGGTTCTATAGTTGTAGCTTGTGTGACCGAAACCAGATTTATAATAACTACTTCAATAACACCGAGATATCCGTTAAAAGCGGGTCAGGAAATTCCTATAATACTACAAAAACCCCAGGTACAAACATCATTGGCGGCTCTTATATAGGTGGAAACTACTGGGGGAAACCTGATGGTACGGGCTTTTCAGATACGGCAGTGGATAAGGATGGAGATGGAATTTCAGATTCCGCGTACACTCTGCCGGACAGTTCATACACAGATTACCTGCCTCTTGTATATCCGTCTAACTCGCCTGAACCCGTACTCCCTGTTGCGGACTTCAGCAACGACGTTACTTCAGGGAATGCACCACTAACGGTTACATTTACTGACAAAAGTACGGAAGCTCCCACTGAATGGAACTGGGACTTCGGAGATGGAAATGATTCAACAGATAGGAATCCTATACACACATACACCTCAGCAGGAACTTATACTGTAAAGCTTACAGTAAGCAATGAAAACGGAACAGCTTCGAAAGACGGTACAATAACTGTTCTCCAGACATCTGAACCGGTAGTCCCTGCTGCTGATTTTAGCAGCAATGTTACCTCAGGAAATGCACCACTGGATGTAAGTTTTACTGACATAAGTACAGGTTCTCCAGCAGCCTGGAACTGGGATTTCGGAGACGGAACCAGTTCGGCAGATCAAAACCCTGTACATACTTACTCATCGGAAGGAACCTACACGGTAATGCTTACAGTAAGCAATGCAAACGGGACATCTTCAAAGACTCTAGAAATAAATGTGACGGGGGTAGAAATGGATATGGGCCTTCCTGTTGTAGACTTTGGCACTAACGCCACTCAGGGCTCTGCCCCTCTTGCTGTCCAGTTTACCGACCTTTCGCAGAATGTAGTTTCCTGGAGCTGGGACTTTGACAATAACGGACAGTCTGACTCTTCCGACCAGAATCCTGTTTATGTATATGAAATTCCAGGAGACTATACTGTTAACCTGACAGTCAGCAATGCAAATGGTACGGCTTCAAAAACTACTACAATAACTGTGCGGGAGGCAGAGACGGATACAGGCCTTCCGGTTGCGGATTTCAGCGCGAACGTTACGAGCGGCTACGCTCCACTCTCAGTCCTGTTTACAGATCAATCGCAAAAAGCAACTGAAATAAGCTGGGATTTTAACAATGATGGACTGGCTGACGTGAACTCCAGTACCGTAATTTATGTATACACATCTCCAGGAACCTATAGTGTAAATCTGATCGCAACCAATGATAATGGGACAGTTTCAAAAACCGCTACAATAACTGTAGATAAGGAGAGTAGTGGAGGAAGCAGCCATAGCAGTGGAAGCAGCAGTGGTGGCGGTGGTGGAGGATCCCCTGAACCTGCAAGAAATGTTCAAACAAAAGAAATTTCACAGACTTTCATAACAAACGGCAAGGCTGTAAAGTTTGACTTCACAAAAAACGCCACCTGTGTTGTTTACGTGGGCTTTGATGCAAAAAAGACAGCAGGCAAAGTCACAACAATTGCCGAAGAATTAAAAAACAAATCCGTACTTGTTTCCAAACTGCCTGAAGGAGAAGTATATAAATCATTTAACGTGTGGGTCGGAAACAGCGGGTTTGTAAGCTCAGAGAATATAGAAAACTCGGTACTCTGTTTCAAGGTTGAAAAGGCCTGGGTTCAGGATAAAAAGATAGATCAGGATTCTATCGCTCTCAACAGGTATGGCGATAAAAAATGGGAGCAGTTACAGGTTAACCTTTCAGGAGAAGACAAAAAATACCTGTACTTCACAGCCGATGTCCCGGGATTTTCCTCGTTTGCAATAACAGGAAAAGCGAAAAACCTCTCTGAAGAAGATACAACAGAGACGGACCCTGAACAGGAAGTTCGCTCCATCAATGGAGAGTTTGCGAAAAATATGGAGCAGGAAGTTGAACAGAACTCTGACAGGGAAGAAGGCACGAGTGCGCCTGGATTTGAAATAGTCTATGGAATAGCCGGCATGCTTGCGGTTTTCCTGTATAAAAGAGAGTAAAAAGGCTGAAGGACATAAAAAGGAGATCAAATAAGGTTCAAGCGTGAA
Source organism: Methanosarcina horonobensis HB-1 = JCM 15518 (assembly GCF_000970285.1). Taxonomy (NCBI): domain Archaea; kingdom Methanobacteriati; phylum Methanobacteriota; class Methanomicrobia; order Methanosarcinales; family Methanosarcinaceae; genus Methanosarcina; species Methanosarcina horonobensis. The sequence continues at coordinate 4,666,093 of NZ_CP009516.1, forward strand.
ACATTGATATCGAAGGTAATATCGGTATAGAAAGTAACTGACGAGGGGAAGCTCATCCCCTCTGTTTTATTTTTCCACACACTCTGTTTTTCTATGTACTTTTCTTTTCTACCACTTTATTTTTCTGAATACTCAGATTTCTCAATTTCTCTCCTTTGATTATTGAAAAAAGAGATTTGAGAATAACAAAGATAATTATGTAATCGAGTTAAAAAGTTAATTCGCGCCTTACAAACAAATTATTATTTTACCGATCTGTACACGTTTTTTAAGTTTTATAAAAGTAATATTTTAAATCTGTGTACTTCTATTAGTTATACACATTCCAGCTCAATTGAAGTAATCGATTCAGGAGTTTTACTCTAAATACCGGCCAAATTCAGCGCAAATGCAGAGTCCTACATCTGTATGTTCATTGAACATGGAGTGTATTTTTCATGGTTTACTGATACTACAATTTTCGTCCCTGATACAGATTTCACCCCCAATTTCTTGAATGGACGGAGGTATTAAAAATTAGAAATAAACTGGTAATTTTATTAGGAGTTTTTCTCGTTTTATTATTAATTTCTGGAACAGGAGCAGCGGCTGAGATAATTGTCCAGCCAGGAAATTCTATACAAACTGCCGTAAACAATTCAAACTCAGGCGATACAATAATTATAAAACCCGGAACCTATACCGAAAATATCAAAATAACCAAAGGTAATCTTACGATCAGGTCCGAGTCCGGAAACCCTGATAATACGATAATTAAAGCTAAAAGCTCAACAGTTAACGTGCTTGCCGTGCAGGCAGATAATGTAAAAATTAGCGGCATTAAAGCTATTGGAGCAAGCGGGTCCAGCTACTCAGGGATTTACCTGTCAGGATGCAATAACTGCGTAATTGAGAATAACAAGCTTATGAGCAACGGGCGCGGGATTTATCTCGTGAGCTCAAAAGGATGTACTGTTTCTAAAAACACAATTACGGGTAATGGATATTATGGAATAGTACTCGGGAGCTGCTCCGGAAATACCATTTCCGGAAACACTGCTTCTGATGACGCCCGTGGCATCCATGTAGGCTCTTCTGACGATAACATCCTTTCGGGTAATATGGTTACCTCGAACAGTGCCTACGGCATATACGTATGCGGACTCAGTGACAGGAACCTCGTCTATAACAATTACTTCAATAATACCGATGTAACTATAAAAAGCGGGATAGGAAATTCCTACAATATTACAAAAACTGCAGGCAAAAACATTGTCAGTGGAACCTATATTGGTGGGAACTACTGGGGAAAACCTGATGGCACGGGCTTTTCAGATACAGCAGTAGATAGGGATGGGGACGGAATTTCAGATTCCGCATACACCAGTATAACGAGCAGTATATACTCGGATTATCTGCCCCTCGTAAACCCTTCCAACCCCGCAGCCCCTGATGCGGATTTCAGCAGCAATGTTACCTCAGGAAACCTGCCCCTGAATGTCTTATTTACCGATGCAAGCACAGGAACGGCCACCGCATGGAACTGGAGTTTTGGGGACGGGACATATTCAACTCTGAAAAATCCGGTGCATACATATTCAGCAGCAGGAAATTATACGGTTAAGCTGACAGCAAGCAATGCGGCCGGAAACGATACAAAAATAAAAGAGAATTATATCAAGGTGACTACCCCTCAAACTCCGGCTGTAAACTTCTGGGGCTCTCCGGTCTCAGGAAATGCACCGCTGAATGTAACCTTTAAAGACAATACTACTGGCTCACCCACAGCATGGAACTGGAGTTTCGGAGACGGAACATACTCAACAGATCAGAACCCAAAGCACACATATTCAGCAGCAGGAAACTACACGGTTAAGCTAACAGCAACCAATGCCGCAGGCAGCAATACTGTGACAAAATCGAATTACATAAAAGTGACTGGAAGTTCTTTGCAAACTCCGATTGCAAGTTTCAGCAGCAATATCACTTCAGGAAGTGCACCATTAAACGTCCTGTTTACCGATACGAGTACAGGAACTCCCATTGCATGGAACTGGAACTTTGGAGACGGAACTAATTCAGCAGTCCAGAATCCTGTACATGCTTACTCCACAGCAGGAAATTACACAGTAGTACTTACGGTAAGCAATGCTGCAGGCAATACTACGGTAACAAAATCAAATTACATAACAGTTACAGGAACAGTTGCACAAAAACCTGTCGCCGCATTTTCGGCATCTCCAACTTCAGGAAATGCACCCCTGAATGTGACCTTTACTGACAGCAGTACAGGTTCGCCAGTAGCATGGAACTGGAACTTTGGTGACGGAACCAGTTCAACTGAAAAAAATCCAGCGCATACTTATTCGACGGCAGGGAACTACACAGTAACACTTACAGTAACTAATGCTGCAGGCAGCAATACCGCAACAAAGTCCAGTTATATAAGTGTGGGGACAACTGCACAAAAACCGGTCATAAACTGCTGGGGTTCTCCGAGATCGGGAAATGCACCCCTAACTGTAACTTTTAAGGACGATTCATCCGGCTCTCCCACAGCATGGAACTGGAGTTTCGGAGACGGAACGACATCAACACTCCAGAATCCGAAGCACACATATTCAGCAGCAGGGAGTTACACGATAAAACTGACAGTAACCAATGCAGCGGGAAACACCACGGCAACAAAGAACAATTACATAACAGTCACAGGAACATCCGTGCAGATGCCGATTGCAGGATTTAGCAGCAACGTTACCTCCGGAAATTTGCCATTAAGTGTCAGTTTTACTGACACGAGTACAGGGACGCCAACGGCGTGGAACTGGAGTTTCGGAGACGGGACATACTCAACAGTCAAGAATCCTGTACACATATACTCCACAGCAGGAAGTTACACGGTAACGCTCACAGCAACTAATGCTGCAGGCAGTAACACGGCAACGAAATCAAATTACATAACAGTAGCAGGAACCTCTTCACAAAAGCCGGTTGCCTCGTTTTCGGCATCTCCAACCTCAGGAAACGCACCATTGGGCGTCAGTTTTACTGACAGCAGCACAGGTTCTCCAACAGCCTGGAGCTGGAACTTTGGTGATGGAACCAGTTCAACTCAGAAAAGTCCAACGCATACTTATTCGACAGCAGGAAACTACACCGTAACACTTACAGCAAGTAATACGGCAGGCAGCAATACGGTGACAAAAACAAATTATATAACAGTCACAGGAACAACAGCACAAAAACCAGTCATAAACTGCTGGGGCTCTCCCAGGTCAGGAACTGCACCCCTGACTGTTTACTTTAAGGACAGTTCCTCAGGCTCTCCCACATCCTGGAACTGGAGTTTCGGAGACGGAACGACATCAACACTCCAGAATCCGAAGCACACATATTCAGCAGCAGGGAGTTACACGATAAAACTGACAGTAACCAATGCAGCAGGAAGCACCACGGCAACAAAGAACAATTACATAGTGGTATCAAAGGCCTGAAAGCACCGTGAAAATCAGTTTAACGGAGAAAAGAGCAATAAAAGCGAAAATAAGAAAATAAAAAAGTAAGAAACAAAAAATAAGAAGAAAATCAGGAATTTAACTGAAATAATTCAAAAAGCCAGGCTGGAGTAACGGAGCTATTTTCCGTCTCAGAGTTTTTCTGCGAGGCTCCCGAATTCCGGCCGGCGTGAAGCCGGAGACTCCGGCTCTTTTTTTCCAGTCTTTTTGATTTCAGTTTCCTTGTTTTCAGATTCATAGGGAACTATATTTGCAAAAAACTCTTCTACCAGGCTTCCTACTTCCCTGGGAGTCACATCAAGAAACTCTCTACTTTCTTCGGGTGGGAAATATCCAAAAACAGAAAATTTGCCCAGCTTGCGCATCTGAGAGCCCTGATAGCGGGCATCAAGGAGGATCCTTACCCCGAAGTCTCCGGGAGAACGGACAACCCTTCCCATTGCCTGCCTTACCTTCCTTATAGTTGGCACCTGAACTGCAAATTCCCAGCCTTCTCCGCAGCCAAAGACGGTATCATATGCCGATTCGACAGCTTTTATCCTGTCGTTCAGGGCAGGGTACCCCACGCCCACAACAATCACGGTTCTGCCGCGAGAATCTCTGAAGTCAACACCTTCGCTTAACGTTCCCCATAGATAGGTGATGAGTACAGCCTTTCCTCCCTGTTCCCCTATTTTGAAAAACTCTTGCCTGATTTCCTGAGCTGAAACCCCTACCTCATCAAGAAAAATCGGAACCGAAAGCTCAGGCTCAAGGAGTTTTGTATAGCGGAGGGCTTCGGCGTAGCTCTGGAAGTAAATAATTACATTCCCAGGTGAGGCAGCAGTAGCAGCAAGAAGCGAGTCTTTCAAACTTTCCAGAGTTTCAGGGCTGTCCCTGTTTTTTGCAAAGAGAGGAGGAACTGAAACTGCGAGAGTAAGCCTTCTTTCCTGTGGAAAAGTGGTCCCATAAGTTATTTCTTCCACTTCCCGGGCAATACCAAGTGTGGATTTAACCATCTCGAAAGGCCGGAGTGTGGCAGACATCAGAACTGCCGAATAAACGGAATCAAGCAAAGGTTGGGTCACATTCTTGGGAATGCAGGTGAAAAGTTCAAGCCTCCCGACCACCCTGTCACTTTTGAAGTCCCTCCGCATGTTTAGGATCGGATAATAGTTCTGCCTGTCCGAAAGCACAAGATAGGAAGAAAGAAAATCGGCAACATATCGGATCTGGGATCGTTTGGGCACGGAAAGGAGACCTTTTTTGTAATTTTCAGCGTAGATCTCTTCCAGCCTGCCCCCGAACTCTCCGATCTCCCGCAGCCGTGTCAGTACTTTTTCTTCATCTGCAAACCCTTCTTTCTTTGCATCCCGCAAAAAGCGAGCCTTCAGGATGTCGAGACGTTCATAAGGGTCGCTGATCTGGATATCCTGCCAGTGTTTTCCAAGCCTGTTCCTTTCCCCGAACTTCAGTTTTGAGTCATAGGTTTCCCTTACAGAGGTCAGGAGGCAGGAAAAAAGCCTCTTGGCATAGAGCCGGGATGCATAGTCCTGGTCGAGAGGAATCCCTATACCCGGTCCTGAGCCTGCTCCGAATATGGGGGAATTTTCAGGCTCAGGAATTTCCCCAACTTCGGAAAGGGCTTTTTCAATGGTCAGCTCTGAGAGCATTATGGAGGAATGGGATCGGGCTGAAGCCTCAATGTTGTGAGCTTCGTCAAAGATAAGAATAATATCTTCAGGGTCTTTTTCAAGCCATTTAAGGAGAGTTATGAAAATATCAGCGTTTAACACATGATGGAAGTTGCAGATCAGGAGTTCCGTGTTTTTGAGTTCCTTTTTAAGAAGCTCGTACCCGCACATGTCCCGATCTTCCGCATATTCCATTACTTCTTCGGGACTCTTTACATCGGAAAAAAGCCAGGAAGAAAACTCACTTCCCTCGAACCTGAGGACTTCATAAAGCCTGGGACAGGAGTGGTTCCTCAAGGACTGAGCTTTTTTTCTGGCTTCTTCAAGTTCTTTTTCAAGCTCGTTCCTGAGGGTATAAAGCGCAGGATCTTTTGTTTTTTTGTGTTTTTCATAGGCGTCTTTGAGTTCTTTTTCCTTTGAAGAGACTTCCCGTTCAAAATCAAGGAGGTCGTAGGTATTTTCACCTTTGAGCCGACATTCTTCATAGTCGAGATTATCTGGACACATGGAAGTCTTGCCCTTAAAAACAATTGTTTTTATACTGTTGTCCCTGTTGATATCCCTGGCTTCATTGATGAACTGAACCATCTGCTGGTGGACATTTGTGACTATAATTACTACCTTGTTGAGTTTCTTCCCCACATGCAGTGCAGGAGCAAGTGCACTCAGAGTCTTGCCTGTGCCACATGCCCCTTCAAAGAGCACTATTTTCTCACTCAAGAGAGCAGAATGAATCTTCTCCATAGCTTCTGCCTGGTTGGGGTAGCAGCTCTTTTTTGTAAAGTATCTCATGTATCCGTTCTTCTGTTCCATGCGCTTAATCCTGTGTTTTATCTCCGAATTTAAAAATTTCCAGACAGGGCATCAACTTAATACAGGCTTACGGGTGGAAGACTTATGTATCTGTTGAGTGGTATTCTACCTGATGGATGGCTATTTCTACCTGTCGGGGAGGTTTCTCATCGTGTTGACAGTTGAATGCATTTTCCTGCTGAGTTAATACTGATTCTCCGGCATACAGAGCATTGCCAATAAACCTTATATTATATAGGTTATTTTGAGAGTACTCACATCAGGTATAAAAAGAACATACGAAAAAATCGAGGAATTTTCAGGTGGACGAAAGAAGTCAGATGCTTGCAAACGAAAAAATAAGTAAACTTCTCCTTAAACTTTCAGTACCGGCAATTGTAGGAATGCTGGTACAGGCTTTCTACAACCTTGTGGATACGATATTTGTAGGCCATGCTTATGGAGCAGATAGTGTCCAGGCTATAGGAGGAATTGCCGTAGCCTTCCCGATCCAGATGGTAGGGATGGCTGTAAGCCTTGCCATAGGGATAGGGGGTGCATCAATAATCTCCCGTCGCATGGGAGAAAAGGAGATGAAAAAAGCCGACAAAACATTTTCAAACCTGATATTCCTGTCCATCCTTTCAAGCCTGCTGATCACCGGAGCCGGGATTTACTTCATAGTGCCCCTCCTGAAAATATTTGGAGCTACGGATACTATCCTTCCCTACTCCCTCGAATACCTGGAAGTAATCCTTTACGGTACAGTCTTCTTTTCACTTGCAATGGTGACAAATGCTGTTGCCCGTTCCGAGGGAAATGCAAAGGTTGCCATGAATTCCATGATGATGTCCGGAGGCCTGAATATAATACTTGACCCCATCTTTATTTTTGGCTTCGGGATGGGGATCAGGGGAGCCGCTATCGCAACGGTTCTGGCCCAGGTGATAGGAGTGCTTTACATTGCCCGCTACTTCCTGAGCGGGAAAAGTATACTCAAGTTTCACCATGCTGATCTTAAGCCTGACATCAAAATCATAAAAGAAGTCCTGGAAATAGGAATGTCGCCCTTTGCACGAAACGTGTCAAGCAGCCTCATGGTAATAATCCTGAATAACTTCCTTGCTCTCTATGGTGGAGACATAGCGATTGCTGTCTTCGGGATTATCAGCAGGCTTCTTATGTTTACCCTCATGCCGATGTTCGGAATTATCCAGGGACTTCAGCCGATTGTAGGCTTCAACTACGGAGCAAAAAACTTTGAGCGTGTAAGGGAATCGGTAAAACTTGCTATTATTATCACCACGTGCATGTCCATTGCAGGTTTTCTGGTACTCTACCTGTTTCCTGAGCAGCTTTTCGGTATTTTCAGCGGAGACCACCAGCTGATAATTGAAGGAAAACACGCCGTAAGAATAGTTGTGCTTGCAACTCCACTTGTAGGTTTTCAGGTAGTTGGAGGAGCACTTTACCAGGCACTCGGCAAAGCAAAACCCTCCCTGTTTTTATCCATGTGCAGGCAGGTGCTTTTCCTGATCCCTCTTGTACTTGTACTTCCCAGGTATCTGGAACTCTTCGGGGTCTGGGCAGCCTTCCCGCTTGCGGATACCCTGGCTTTTGCAGTAACCCTGATCATGGTTATCCGGGAATTCAAATTGCTTGCTGAAAAAGGAGAAAATGTGAGAGGTGACCCGGTTGCAGGAAACTTACCTGCTCGCGGGAATTGACAGGTTGTAATAAGCAGTTACTGCAAAATAGATACTGAAAAATAGTTACTGTAGAGCGGGACCATCAGCTGCTTCTAATTCCTCATTTTTACCAAGAACACATTCTCTGTCAAGGTATTTATTTCCCCATTCGCAAAGCGCATCCAGAACAGGGAGCACGGTTTTTCCAAATTCTGTCAGAGAATATTCAACTCTGGGCGGGATTTCAGGATAAACCTCTCTTAAAACAAGTCCGGCTTCTTCAAGCTCTCTGAGCTGTTTTGTTAGCATTTTAGGAGAAATTCCCTGCATGCTTTGCTGGAGCCCTGAAAATCTCAGTTTTTCTGCTTTTAACTGCCAGAGAATAAGAGGTTTCCATTTGCCGCCTATTACGTCCAGAGTCGCTTCAACTGGACAACGATAGCGTTTATTGTTTTTTGCCTCACTTACCATAAGCTTTCATTGTATCCTTTTTGTTACTAAGTACCCAGACTGTATGTATAGTATATAAGTATAGTTGCTGTAAATTAAATATCAATAAATGGAAGTTATTGACAGAGAAACCTTTGTATTGCTAAAAAAAGCTCAAATCAACAGATAAAAGGTGTAAACAAAATGAAAGTCATAGGTATTGTTGGAAGTCCCCGAAAGAACGGAAATACAAATATCCTCGTCCAGCAGGTCCTCGAAGGCGCAGCAGAAGCAGGTGCTGAGACCCGGAACTTCTTCCTCAATGAGATGAACTACAGAGGCTGCCAGGGCTGCAACTACTGTAAAGCCAATGACAAATGCAAACTTGAAGACGACCTTATGGAATTATTCGATGAACTTGCAGCAGCTGATGGCGTTGTATTTGGTTCTCCGATATACTTTGGTCAGTTTACAGGCCAGATGCGGCTATTCCTTGACCGCTGCTATTCCCTTATAAATGCTGATTTCTCTTCCCGCCTCCCTGCAGGGAAAAAAGCTGTGATTATAGGAACACAGGGAGCCCCTGAAGCTACAGCTTTCAAAGGAGTCTATGAGGAATTCGCAGGGCAGATCTCAAACTTCATGCACATGGATGTAAAGGATACGATAGTAGGAGTTGGATACCACGCCCCCGGAGAAGTAAAGAGCGATTCCGAACTTATGGAAAAAGCGAAAAACACAGGTCTTAACCTGTTTAAATAAAAAACCCGAGAAAGAAATCAAAAAGGAGAAAATAAATCGGGTGAGAGAAACTTTGAGAGAGGTTTTCTCACCCTGATCTTTCAGGAATGAACAGGAGGAAGCTGAATTGGAAACTCTTGAAGCAATCCACACTCGCCGAAGCATTCGAAAATACACTGACAGACCGATTCCAAGAGAGCTTGTTACTGAACTGCTCAGAGCTGCAATGAGTGCTCCGTCCGCGGTTAATGCCCAGCCCTGGGTCTTCATTGTAATTGATGACAGAAAACTTCTGGATGAGATTCCTACATTCAGCCCTTATGCCGGCATGTGCCGGGAGGCTCCTCTTGCAATCCTGGTCTGCGGGGATACGACCCAGGAAAAAGCGCCTGGATATTGGGTACAGGACTGCTCTGCAGCCGTTCAGAACCTCCTGCTCACAGCTCATGATGCCGGGCTAGGAGCCGTCTGGACAGGGATTTTTCCCATGACAGACAGAATCAAAGGTTTCAGGAAAACTTTTGGACTGCCGGACTACGTATTTCCTCTCGCGCTTGTGCCTGTTGGCTACCCTGCCGAAAAACCCGGACCTCAGGACAGGTACAGGGAAGATAAAGTATACCATAACAGGTACGGTCAGAGGAAAGAATGATACTGTAAGTACCAGTAGAGAATCAGGACTATTTACAGGCTGGTGATTTATTGACAATAAGAGTCGTTGCAAAAAACCAGGTCAAACCTGAAAAAGTTCAGGAATTTATGGGTTTGTGCAAAAACCTTGTTGAAGAGACATTAAAAGAAGAAGGCTGCATAGAATATGGGGTATATCAGGAACTGGAGAATCCGGAGGCCCTGACAATGTTAGAAGAGTGGAAAGATGAAAGCAGCCTGGATGAACACTTAAAATCCAATCATTTTAGAGAGATATTCCCTTTGCTTTCAGAGTGCCTTGAAAAAGAAACTGAAATAAGCATATGCAGAAAAAAGCTGTGACGTATAAATTTCAGTCCTCAAACTGTGCTCTCATTCGTTTTTTGAAGATTTTCCGTCAAACTCGGTATACACGAATTAACATAGAGGCATTAATGCGTAAGAGGGTTGGGGATAAGTAGCTATGGCAGAGAAAATCAAGATAGATAACAATGTATTCGTCTACCCAATGCCTGTGACCCTCCTCGGGGCAAACTTGAAAGGAAAAGCCAATTTCATGGCTCTGGGCTGGGTCAGTCGTGTAAATGCAAACCCGCCAATGCTTGGAGTGGGAGTTCACAAATCCCATTATACACCAGAGGGTATTATGGAGAACAGAAGTTTCAGCGTGAATTTCCCTCACTCCGAAATGGTGAAAAAAACTGACTACTGCGGGCTTGTTTCCGGGGAAAAGGTTGACAAATCAGGTCTGTTCGAAGTATTCTACGGAGAGCTCGAAACCGCTCCCATGATCAAAGAATGTACACTGAACCTCGAGTGCAGGCTTATTGAAACTCTGGAGTTTCCGACAAACTTCTTTTTTGTGGGAGAAATCGTTGCTGCTTATTCGGAAGAGCAGTACCTGACACAGGGAAAGCCCGATATTAAAAAGATGGAGTCACTGCTCCTTACCATGCCTGATAACAGCTACTGGACCGTGGGAGATTATGGGAGAGAAGCCTGGAAAACAGGTAAAAACCTGATTGGCAAAAAAGAAATTGAAAAGAATTAACCACTCAAGAGAAAGAACTTGAAAAAACAGGCAATAAGTAGTAGGAGAGATAGCAATGAAAGTCGTAGCATTTAACGGAAGCCCTCGGAAGGAAGGCAATACAGCTTCTCTAATTAAGCATGTCCTTTCCGAACTTGAAAAAGAAGGAATAGAAACCGAAGTCGTGCAGATAGGGGGAAAAAGTGTACACGGCTGTATTGCCTGTGCAAAATGTTTTGAAAAATTGGACCGAAAATGTGTAATTGACAAAGACATTGTCAATGAGTGCATTGAAAAAATGCTTGAAGCCGATGGCATAATCCTTGCCTCACCTACATATTTTGCAGACCTGACTCCCGAGCTCAAAGCCCTTATAGACAGGGCAGGCTTTGTTGCAAAGGCGAATAACGAAATGTTCAGGTACAAAGTGGGAGCAGCTGTTGTTGCGGTAAGGAGAGCCGGATCGGTCCATGTCTTTGATTCCATCAACCATTTCTTCACGATTTCCCAGATGATAATTCCAGGATCCAGTTACTGGAACATAGGGATAGGGCTTGCCGAAGGGGATGTCGAAAAAGATGAAGAAGGCATCCGGACCATGCAGGCTCTGGGCCAGAACATGGCCTGGCTTTTGAAGAAACTTCATCAGTAACTTAGCGAAAGAGGCAGCCTTAATTATTTATTCAGGGAAACGAATTTCATGGATAGAACAAGGGGGAATAAAATGAAAGTACTTTACATCCTTGCACATCCTGAGCCAAAATCCTTTAACGCTGCCATGAAAAATACAGCTCTCACCGCCCTGAAGGAAAAAGGGCACGAAGCAAAGCTCTCCGACCTTTATGCAATGGAATTTGACCCTATCCTGAAGGCTTCGGACTTTCCTGAAAGAAAAAACCAGGATTTTTTTAACCCATTCCTCGAAGCTATCAAAGCCTCAAAAACAGGGGCTTTTTCACCGGATATTAAAGAAGAAATGGAAAAAGTAAAATGGGCTGACCTGCTGATATTTCAGTTCCCTATTTACTTTACAGCCATGCCAGCCATAATGAAAGGCTGGATTGACCGCGTCCTGGCTCCGGGGTTTGGCTTTAATCCCGTAACTAACAGTGCCTACGACACCGGACTTTTCAAAGGAAAATCGGCAATGCTCTCCTTTACTACCGGCGCTCCGAAAGAAATGTATTCTGAAGGGGGAGCGCATGGGGATATTCATAAACATCTCGAGTCCGTAACTCACTGCATCTTTGAGTTTATGGGAATGAAAGTGCTGCCCTCTTTCATAGTTTATGAGGCCAGTGCCATGAAGCGGGAAAAAGGAACTGAAGAACTGGAGAGATATCGAAAGAGAATCTCTGAACTATAAATACAGAGGAAAACGCCTTATTTCTTTTTTTTGAGATTCAGGACCGGAAAACCAGCTTGAATCTCCTACTACTTTTAAATAATATTTATATAGAATATTATTATAAAAAACTTTATTAACCGTTATGTATGTTCAGACATATCATTTAACTTCCATCTGAAGAGGTTCTTGAATGAAAAAAGTCTGCACATTCATAATTATCATGTTACTTGCAATGGTTCTGTCTGGCTCAGGGTGTGCTGAGAAAGGAGCGTCCATCCCTGTTTCGGAAAACCAGGAGAAAGAGTTTACCGGGAGGCAGATTACGGTTTGTTCCGGCGCCGGGCTGATAAAACCAATGAACGAATTGATTGCAAATTTTGAAAACGAAACCGGGGCAGATATCGAGGTCCGCTACGGAGGAAGTGCCGAAATCTTCGGAATCCTTACCTCAAAAGAGTGTGACGTTTTTATCCCGGGGGATTACTTCTACACAGGACAGGCTATGGAAAAGAATTACGTTTTCAATGAAAGCGTGGCAAACCTGACCCTGCATGTCCCTGTAATTGCAGTTCCCGAGGAAAACCCGGCAAACATAAGCGGGCTTGAAGACCTGGCAAATCCCAGAGTAAAACTGGCCCTAGGTGACCCAAACGGACCTGCAATAGGCAGAGTCTCGGAAGCAATCTTCACAAAGGCGGGAATCCTTCCCGAAGTAGAGAATAACACAATTGTAAAAACTGCGACCGTAAACCAGCTTCTCATTTACGTTGTATCCGGAGAAGTTGATGCGACAATCATCTGGGAAGATATGGCAAGCTGGAGTGAAGCCAGCGGAAAACTCGAAATTATCCCTATTCCCGAAGAACAGAACAAAATAAAGACCATACCCACAGCAGTTTCCATATACACCGAAGACCCTGAACTGGCAGAAGCATTCAACGTTTATATTGCTGGAGAAGAAGCAGAAGAGGTCTGGGAAAAATGGGGCTTTGAGCCATGCGATTCCTAAAGTCCCGGTATATCTTAAGATTTCTGGACATCTTAAAATCCCTGGATATTTTAAAGTATCCAGACATCTTGAAATCTCCGGACACGAACCATTCCTGGTTCAGGAACCTCACTATAGGCATTGCCTTCTTCTTTACCTTTTTACTGTTATTATCAATCGGAGTCCTGCTCTTCGTCCTTAAACCCTCGGAAATCCTCTCAGCCCTGCTTTCGGAAGAGATGTTCTATTCCATGAAGCTTTCCATGCTGACCTCATCAGCTTCGACCCTTTCGGTCATGTGCTGTTCGATCCCGACAGCCTATGCCCTTTCCCGATTTTCATTTCCGGGAAAAAGTCTCATAAAGGCAGTGCTTGGGCTTCCGATGGCTTTTCCGGAACTGGTAATGGGCCTTGCCCTCCTGCTCCTTTTCGGGCACGGTTTTCTCGGGCCTTATCTTGAGGCAGCAGGAATAAAGGTGACCTTCACAAAGCTCGGGATAGTAGTTGCCCAGTTTTTTGTTGCTTTTCCTTATGCTGTAAGGGTTATCTACTCCACCTTTGAAGACATAAACCCGCGGTACGAACAGGTCTCAAGGAGTTTCGGGTACGGAGAATTCGAAACTTTCAGGCATGTAACCCTTCCCATGGCCAGAAGCGGGCTCTTTGCTTCGAGCATAATTACCTTTGCCCGCTGCATAGGGGCTTTTGGAGCCGTACTCGTACTTGCCGGAGGCTCTTACATGCACACCGAAGTCCTGCCCGTAACCCTCTATCTGAACATTTCCTACGGGAATCTGGAAATGGCGGTGACAAGCGGGATTTTACTTATGGGAATTGCTTTTCTTGCAATCCTTAGCTTTGAAAGGTTTGAAGGAGGAAAGCTGTGAGTTTTCTGGAAGTCAGGGACATCTGCCTTGATGTGGGGAGCTTCGAGCTTAAAGGCATATACCTGAAAGCTGAAAAAGGGGACTATGTGGCGCTGATAGGTCCCACAGGCAGCGGAAAGTCTCTCCTGCTTGAAACCATAATAGGGTTTTACGAACCCCGGAAAGGAAAAGTTTTCCTTGAAGGCAGGGACATAACCTCCTTTTCTCCTGACAAAAGGCAGATCAGCATAGTGTACCAGGACAACATGCTCTTTCCACATATGGATATTTTTGAAAATATCGCATACGCCCTCAGGAAAAAGCTCAGGGACAAAAAGCAGATAGAAATCGAGGTAACGCAGATTGCCGGAGTCCTCGGGATAAAAGAACTTCTGCACAGGAAGCCGGATACCCTGAGCGGAGGAGAAAAGCAAAGGGCATCCCTTGCAAGAAGCCTTATTGCCAGACCAAAACTGCTCCTGCTGGACGAGCCTTTCAGCGCACTTGATGCGAGAACAAGGGAAAAACTCAGGGAGATGCTGAAAAAGGCAATTGCGGACTACAGCACCACTGTCCTGCATGTAACCCATGATTTCGAAGATGTCTGGGCCCTGGCAAATAAGGTTGTAGTCATAAGAAAAGGGGAAGTTATGCAGGCAGGAGACCCTGAATCTGTCTTCAGGCGGCCATCTCCCGATTTTGTGGCTGAATTTCTGGGTACAAACGTGCTCAAAGGAACGGTAAAGGCTCTCGAAGGAAAACTCGCTGTACTCGATGCCGAAAGCCTGGAAATCTATTCCGCAGACCCAGCCGAACCCGGAGAAGATGTCACGGTTTCCATCCGCCCGGAAGAGATAATTCTTGCCAGAGAGGCCGTGGAAAGTTCGGCCCGGAACACCTTGAGGGGAAGGATTTCGGGAATTTTCAAAAAGGAACACCTTGTTGTGGTCGAGGTGAAGATGGGAAGTGCAGAAATTAAAGCCGTGGTTACACCGACTTCATGTGAGATGCTCGGGCTCGAACCGGGCAGGGAAATATATGCTGTATTTAAAGCTTCAAATGCCAGGATAATAAGGTAAATTCAGAGATAAGATAAATTCACAGGCAAATTGATACGAAAAAAGGCAGCAAAGGAAAAGGAAAGAGAAACACAGAAAAAGAAATTTATGAAGAGAATTATTGAGGCAAAGCATGATAGACCTTTTTGACCTTTACTTTTACGAGGATTGCCCCTATCAGGATGAAAGCGCAGAACTGCTCAGACTTGAAGGCTGGGGAAAAATGAGGATTGTTTCAAGAGAAAACGGGACCTGTGCCTGCGCTGGAGAGCTGGCAGAATATTACGAAAGAAAAGGCCTGAAAATCCGGAATTACCTCGAAGATGGGATGACCTTCAAGCCCGGAGATGCAATTTTCGAAGCCGAAGGAGATCTCAAACTCCTGTTCAAGCTCTGGAGAGTTTCCCAGACCTTCCTCTCCCTCATGTGTGCCATTTCCACAAAAACAGCCTCTCTGGTGAGTGCAGGCCGAAAAGCAAACCCGGATCTTATTATTGCAACAAGCCGAAAGACCCATCCGGGATCCAGGATATTTGAGCTTAAAGCTGTCCGGGCAGGCGGGGGAGATATCCACAGGAACTCCCTCAGCGACTCCATCCAGCTCAGTCAAAACCACCTGGAAGTTGCCGGAGAACTGGGAAAACTCAGGGCTATGAAAAAGATAGAAATCGAACCCCGGACAAGGAAAGAAGCATTTAAATATGTCGAAATGTCGAATATAATGCTCCTTGACCACCTTTCTCCGGAAGAACTGCGGGAACTGGGACCCGAACTTAAGAAGATCAACCCCAAGCTTGAACTTGCAGTGGGAGGAATTGAGGCAAAAAGGATTCCTGAATACGCTCCCTTTGTCGATATCATCGTCATAAGCGCTCCCTATTACGCAAATCCCCTTGACTTTACAACGAAAATCGAAAGGCTGTAAGCTGAGAAAAAAGTAAAAGGTGGACGCATGTCAGAAAGCAAAAACCTGCACGAAATCGGGAAGAAGGAAGAAAGCGGAATCCTGCCCGCCCTCGTAAGTGCGCTCAAAAACGATCTGGGTCCTGCCCTTGAAGAAATCGAAGTAAAGGATGTAAGAATAGGGCTCGCCTATACAGGAGTCCTGCTTTCAGAAAACTACGGAGGCGTTGCCTGCACCCCCCTCTACGAGTTTTCCTGCTGCCCTGCCCTCGGTTTTGCGGGCTTTCTGAAAGGTAAAACTGCGGATAAGTTGCTTGAACTCTCCCTGTCAAAAAATCCCCTTGAAGCAGCCGTTGGAATTGCAACAGCAAATGCACTTTCCCATATGCTCCGTGATATGGAGCCTGAAAGCTTCCCAGTTTCAAATGCAGACATCCTTGACCTTGTAAAACCTGAAGACAAGGTTGCAATGGTAGGCTATTTTGGACCTCTCATCCCGAGAATCCTGAAAATAACCAGGAACTTCACAGTCCTTGAAAAACGCGAAATCGATTCCCCTAAAACCAGGATCCTGCCCTCGGAAAAAGCCAGAGAAATCCTTCCTGCATCGGATGTGATCATCCTTAGCGCAAGTACTCTCGCCAACCGGACTTTTGATGAACTCCTTTCCCTCAGGAGTACAGCAAGGGAAGTGGTCCTGCTCGGCCCAAGCACTCCTCTCTACCCTGCCCCATTTTTTAAGAGAGGAATTACTGCAATAATGGGAACCCTAATTATTGATCCCTGGACAATGCTTACGGTGGTCAGTGAGGCAGGAGGTACCAAGAAACTGCACAAGTGCTGTGGGGAGAAGATCGCGTTCCAAAATAAAAAAAAGCTAGGATAAGTCCTCTTGAGCGAGCAGAAAGAGACAGTACCGATATAGTAATGAAACCATTGAGCTTGCATATTTATCTTATTAGCGTTTGAAAACCAGTAACGATAGAAGCCCTAAAATGACCATTATTGAAGTAAATCCGGGTGTTTGACGCGTTGTTGTTTCACCATCTGCGCCCTTTTCGCCTCCACGATCTTCAATTGCCACTTCTCCCCAAATAAAAACGACTGGTACTTCATTTATTCCTTCCTTTTCACAATGATCCTCGATTATTTGATATATTTCATCAATTATTGACTCATTAATATTTTCCGGAGTATTTTTATCGAATTCTACATACAAATATCCCCCCATTCCACTACAACCAAAGGTCACTACAGAGCCACCATTTGATCGCATATATGGGTCTATTTTAAATGGAAGATCACTAAAACCAGAACAGTTAGTAAGTAAATTAATCCATTTTTGTTTTTCTTCTTCTTCCTTTCCTATTTCAGGCATTGTTCCTCGAGCAGCTATAAATCTTGGATCATTTTTAATTTCTTCGAAAAGCTCCGGTCCATAGTTAGGTAATGCAGGAATCTCTTCATCATATTCGGAGTCATTTAATTCGTTATCATCTGCACTTGCGGAAGCGCACAAAAAAACAGAAACACAAATGATAAGCGTCAGCCATTTGCCAATATTCCTTCTTTTGAGCATTTAATCAGACCTTATTAGTTATTTTAGAATTCTAACTTGCATCATTGTATAAAATAATCTCAAAATCAATCAACTGCATAATTTCCTTATGCAAAAAATTGGCAGAGCATGAAATACTTTTTAAATTTTATAAGTTTTATAGTTACGTGCTTAAAAAGAGAATATTTTAAAAATACTTTTTCTGCTTACTGTGGCTGTGACTGTCAAAAATTGACCTGAGAAGTTGCAAACAACGTCGTCATCTGCAACTCCTGATCATTTATATACTTCAATGTTCAAATTACTTAGCCCAATTTATTATTCAATGTAGTACGTGACCTGTACTGACATTGAAACGGTAGACTCGCCTGGCTGAACAGGAGTGGAACCTGCTCCCATATCTTTTTCTGCTGTTGCCATATCGTATTCGTAATATACTCTGGAACCGCTGCTTTCACTTATAGATGAGGTCTGTACACCAATTACCTCAACTCCCAGGCTCTTAGCAAGCGTAGCGGCTTTTGATGATGCATCAGCTACTGCTTCACTCATCAGGTCTTCACGAAGCTGCTTTTGCATGTCATTAGATACTGAGAAGGAAATACTTCCTATCTCATTAGCTCCGGCAGCTGTGGACCTGTCAATGATCTCACTAAGGTTGTTGAGCTTTGTGGTTGTGATCTGCACGCTGTTGGATGCAGAGTAGCCTGTAATTATTTGTTCTTTATCATAATTATATACCGGGTACACGGAAACATAGGATGTCTGTATCTCCCTGTCCTGCAATCCCATTGCTTTCAGTTCTGCTATTACAGCGCTCATAAGGGCTGCATTTTCATCGGCTGCTTCCTTTGCAGTTGCAGACTGAATTACAACACCTATTCTCAATGTTGCTGTGTCAGGGACAACTTTCTGTTCAGCATACCCACTCATGGAAATAGTACTTTCCGCATCCTTTTCGGATCCATTCTGCGAAATAGCGTAGATTGATGCCGACATTAGCACCAGAACAATTGATAGCGCAATGATACTGTAATAAAACTTATCGTTTTTATCTTCCTGTGGCATTTTTCACATACTCCTCTTTCAATGCTTTGTTAACTGGAAATTCAACTAATTCTAGCAAGTCATAGATGTACACGCACATATTAAATAATTACTTAAACTTCAACTGCAACCGCAGTTATGATAATCGCATGATATTGAAGGAAAAATATACATAAAGTAATGAAAAGAGAAAGGGTTAAAAGATGAAAAAAAGGACCCAGTTCTCCCGAAATAGGTTCTTAAAAATTATATCCATGTGTAATAATGGCATTTGATATCTTTTTTCATTAATTTGGATTAAATGCAAGAAATGGGGAGTACAAAACAATAAAAAGAAAAATAAAGGCTTATTAATTCTTAGAATTGAATATAATTTATTGACATATTGTTTTTTTATTAGGGAATCAATAAGAATATATTTAAGTCATGAAATAAGCTCTATAAGCTCTTAAATAATAGATTATTTTGGGGATACTATAGGGGATAGATAAAGAAAAACGCGAGACCTGGGGGTATGTAAAATATGTTTGGAGGATACGAAAAAAACGTTTCCAAACAAAAGGATTTCTGGATAGAGTTTTTCGCAAATAGGAGAGACGGTGGCCATAGATCTTCATCTGAAGAATTTATTTCCATGGAGGCTAAGGAAAAACTATTCCATCTTGATGGGGGCAAAACACTACTTGACTTCGGATGCGGTGCAGGCGAACTTCTGATTTATTACGCACCGGGATATGAAAAGCTTGTAGGAGTTGACTTTTCCGCATCCATGCTTGACGAAGCAAGCAAAAGAGTCAGGGAAAGAAAATGTGGGAATGTATCATTAATCCAGGCTGATGACAAAACTGTCTGGGATAAACTGGAATCTTCTTTTGATCGAATAACCGCAGCTGGGGTGCTTCAATATTTGACATTGAAAGAAATAGATAGTTTTGTCTTTAATGCATCAAACTATCTTAATAACGGGGGTAAAATAGTATTGTTCGACATACTGGACCCTCGTTTATATCCATTGTGGAAAATAGGACTGTTCTCAGAAGATGCAGATATCTGGAAAATTTTACGCAAAATCGGTTTTGAGTTAAAGGTTATATTATCGGCAAGCCTGAACAATCGCCCAAAAGATATTCTCGGGTTTGCCCACAATCCCGGTACAATTAAGAAAGTAGCAAACAAGTATGGTTTTGAGACTATTTTCGTACAATCAATGTATTATGAATACAAATATCATGCAATAATATCTCGAATTTCAGAGGCTAAGCCTCAATGATCAAAATAAAAGGGAATAGCATCGTTAAAAGAGCTTCTAAAGTTCAGAAAAAAAGGAGGAATATATTTCTTCCTTACTTCATATACTGACCCTATACCGTCCAAAGTTCTCCTTCAGCCTATTTTCACAGTCCCTATCGTCGGCATCAAACCCTCTATCTTTTCATCCTGATAAGAATAAGGAAATGACATCCATATATGCTGATTGAAGGAGTTGGATCTAAATAAATAGTGAGAAGGAAATAAATCCTTAACGAGTAACTAACGTATTATGTTTCAACAACTTATATCGACTTCATTATTATCAGTAACTTCACCAGAATCCGTTACTTCCAGATGTACCGTATAATCCCCACATTTATTGTATGTGTGTATGGGATTCGGCTCGGTTGAGGTTGTTCCGTCTCCAAAATCCCACAAATATTTAGAACCTTGACTTCCTTCTGAAGAAAAGTTTACTGTAAAAGATTTAATTGAAGCCTGAGCTATTGGGACTGCGTTTACCGATGCAGCTGTCACTGATGCTACAAAGAGTACTACCAGCAAAACAGCCAGTATCTTCTTTACTGTTAATTTCATCATTTATTTACGCTCCCTACTTTGTTTTATTTGATACAATTTAAAATCTTAATTTTACATGCCAGTAAAAGTGACTCCAAATTGTATCAATAGGGAATTATTATTCAAATAATGTAATATAACAAGAATTATAAATTAGAAATCGATTTTTAAATTTTCTAAATTTATGCTTATTCGCTTAAAAAGAGGATTTTTTTAAAAATATTCTTATTTATGCCTACTTCGACTGCAATTCTGCCGAAAAATCTGGATCGATATTGAAAGAAGAAAGTCGCTTTCGGAATACCAAGAACTGTTAAAAAATAGATTTGAAATGTATGAATGCCATACATTTTCTTTTTTTAAAAACATAAGGAGGTGTTACCCTCCTTTCATTGCTTATTCTTCCCTGGTGCAGGGAAAAACTGAATCGTTTACTTCCTTGCTTTGATCTTCTCAAAGAGCTGTTTCAACGTATCTTCGTTACTCTTCGTAAACTCAAAGGGCGAGGTTGTGAAAGGTTCGAAGTGCACTGGCACGTCATCGAGCCTGTAGAAGGTTCCATCACATTCCATGGCATCAATAACTCCCGGAAGCACAACATCCGAAGCGGCTGTGCTCGGGCAGGGAGCGATATCCAGACAGACCATTGGAATTTCGGCAAGATAGGCTGCACAATCCGCAGGGATATGGCAGACAAGATCAGCGCACATCACAAAGGCCGCATCTACATCTTTTTCCCTCAGCACGTCCACAGTTGTATACTCCCCTGGGTTGTAACGTGGATGTCCGCGCATGAAATCAAGCCCGAAGGGGTAACCGTACATATAGGAAGCAACCTGATTAAAGCCTGCAACGTTGCAGTGGCCTCTGAGAGCTCCGAGAGTGAACTTGGCATAGTTGTTCAGTTCCTTCACAAAGTTCATGGCAATCTCGGCATTCCTGTGCTTTCCGATGGATGAAGAAAGTCCGAGACCCACAGAGATGGCTCCGAAGTTGCAGTTCTTCATCATATCAAGCATCTCTTCCATGACCGGGATAGGAACTCCTGTTATCTCTTCCACTGACGGGTGGGGAGTTTTCCCGTGGAGAAGTGTAAGGAGAGCACTTATCAGTTCGTAGTCAGAGCTGGGTTTGAGCTGCACGTGCAGGTCGGAAGCTACGGCAGTCGGAGTTTTTCTTGGGTCCACAGTAATAACCGTACGGTCAAAACGCCCGCGTTTGGTCCAGTAACCTCTCGGGAAAACCCCGTACCTGGACATCTGTCTCGGCATTGATTCGAGAGGGTTAGTTCCCCAGTAAACTATAAGGTCGCCCCTGTTTTTCTTCTGCCCTTCGGTTGCACCGACTTTTCCGGATTCTTGAATTCCCATTGCTGTCGGGCCGTGGCAGATAGTAGCATTGGAGTCAACAAGCGCACCCAGGTATTCTCCGATCTTGAGACCGATTTCGTGAGCCTCGCAGGAGGTTTCACTGCCCATGAAAAGCAGGGGTCGCTTTGCCGAAACAAGGATATCGGCAGCTCTTTCAAGGGCTTCGTCCCAGGCTGCAGGAGTCAGTTTCCCATCAGTCTTTATAAGGGGCTGCCTGAGCCGGTGGGAACTTAAAACCTCCTTGAACTTGGCATTTCCCATTTTACATGCATTTCTGGCCTCAATCTTTCCGTCCCCGAACTCAACCTGGATATCATCACAGGACGCCCCACAGACCGGACAGATTATGTTTTTGTAAATCATGCTCACTGCCCTCCGATATAAACTTTCAGTACCACATCTTCGGCGCTGAGAACCTCTTCTTCCGAGGGTTCAATATTTACAGGTGCACCCTTGTAGAGAGGAGAGCCCGTAGAAAGGGTATCAGGATCAATAACAACATTTGACCAGATAGCCCTCGGCATGAAAACCTGTCCCGGCTGGACCGAATCCGTACATTTAGTATAAACGACAATCGAATATTTTCCGTTCCTGCTTGTTACTTTCACCTTATCAGGGGAACAGAGGGACACGAAGTCCACAGGAGAGATCCAGCAGGACGCACACTCCATAGTGTAATCATCCGTGAACTTATCCCCGCCTTTGGCAAGCCTGCCTTCATCAATCGTACTTCCGGTAATGAGTAATACTTCCATACCTCTCACCTCAGAGCTCCGGGTTTGCATCTGCAGACACATAGAGAGCTCCTTTTGCCCTCTTGCTGATCGCATAGTCCCCTGTGAACTTCTTGAACTCACCTATTATCTCAGTCTCACCCAGAGTGACTCTGTTTTCCATGGACACGAATTCGAAACCAGGGGAGAAGCGCTGTATTTTGCCTCCTATAACTATGGTTCCGCCTGCCATTTCTACGCCTACTGTGCGGAGAGCTCCACCTTTTACAACAATGAGACCACCGTTCTGGCGAATCCCGCAGAAGCCTTCAACATTACCTTCTACAAGAATTTCACCGCCGTCCATGCCGCCTCCGAGCTGGTGCCTTGCCGAGCCTTCAATAACTATGCAGCCACCTTTCATGCCATGCCATTTGCCTCTGTAAGCACAGCCCACATGATCTCCGGCATTGCCTTTAATGTGCAAAAGTCCTCCCAGTATTTCCATGCCAGCCCAGGAATCGGCATCTCCGTAAACGACTATTTCTCCTCCTTTCATCCCTGTTCCAACATGCATGCCTGCAGAACCTTCGATCTCAATTTTTCCCGCACTCATGCCTTCTCCGATCCTTTTGATCCTCATTGCATCACCTTTTATGCGGATCAGGGTCTCAGATGCAGAGCTGCCTGCGTTGCCTATCACTTCAAAGAAATCGGAAAGAGGGTAGGTTTTGGGACCCTGCCAGATGGATAGAGCTCCTATTTCCTCTGAAGTTTTGCCTGCAAAGGAGTCAGGAGTTATAACATCTGCTTCCAGTTTGATGTCAATCTCTTTTTTAGGAATAAGCGTTACTTCTTCCATTTCTCCAACGCTTTTTCCGGTATCGGTATTTTTATGAATAAGTACTCCCTCTGTCATCACTTCACCTCTCACCGTTAACCTGTATGGGAATCGGGTTTGCCAGGTATTTTTCTGGAGTCGGGTAGTTGGCAAAACCAAGGGTGTAGTATCTGAACCACTCCTTCACGTCAGCCAGCATCTCTTTTTCCCGCTCGTTTTCGACATGCACTTCGGAATAGTAGGTCCGCTTCTCAGGCAGGGAGACAATTTCTCCTTTAGCCGCCACAATTTCGCCGTCCTTCACAGTGTATTCTGCCTTTCTGAAGGTCTGGAGGAGAGCTTCGTAATTGTTTGCGTCAAGCTGCTGCGGGTTTATATTGTAAACCGTAACATCCCCGTCTGCGCCTACTCCAAGAGAGCCTTTTCTGTGAATCATACCAATCGTCTTTGCAGGGTTGGCCCTTGTCAGGATCGCAAGGTCATATAGGGAAAGTTCCCGGTTTACGCTTCCGAGCTCACTCCTGTCATTTGCCCACTTGTGGCACTCACTGAAGGTCTGCTTCCTGAAAGCCTCGGACATGAGCCAGGTCATGACTTCAGGGTATTTCGTAAACGGTCCGCCGTTCGGACTGTCCGTGGTCATTATGGTCTTCCAGGGGTCATTGATAAGCAGGAGGCATTCAAGCCCCATTGCCCACTGCAAACTGTGCACAGGGTTGGACTTGAGGTAGGTAAAGGGAAGGACACCCGAGCCACACTCCATTTCAACGTCAGTGTTCGACCACTTGTTTCCTGTAAGGGTATAAAGGTCGTGAATGGCAGGCCCGTCTCCGGTCATAACTGTCGCTTCTCCGAAGGGAGTACATCCACTGTCGATTACCACATGGTCCCTGTTGTTGACGTAATCTGCAATGTCCTTAACTCCGGACTCGCAGTCTGCCCAGGTTGTGCCTGCAAAACTGTTGAACATCAGATGGGTAAGGTATACGGAACGGTCCCTTGAAGGGTCCATTTTAGTTTCAGCCCATTCCACATCCATGTTCTGCTTTGTCTTTACTCCATCAGGGATCTTAAGAGAATCTTTGGTAATTGCATAGCAGCCAGGGTGGCCCAGGTTATTTGCGTGCAGGTGGACTGGCATTGGCATGCCGAGGGTTTCGTTGATCTCGGTAAGCCCCTTAATGACTTCTCTAGGAGTAATCTCGAAATGGATGTTGGTTTCGTCAAGAGTGCTTATGTTCTTGCCCCATGCCCAGTTTTCGACTCCTGCAGGGTTGACGCATTTGATCCCGTATGTCTTGTGAGTCTTCATCATCCAGGCCACATAAGCAGCCGCCTTTTCCATGTCCCCGTCCCTGAAGTAGCGCATCAGGAAAAAGTTGTTTCCGAGCACCAGATACCCTCCCATATCAAGAAGAGGGGTTGCACACATCTCTTCATGGGTGTGACGGGCTTCGAGAGGAGGAACCGCAGCTTCAAAAACAGTTGTATAACCCATTGCTGCGTAGTCATATCCCTGCTTGTAGACAGAGGGGACGGTATAACCCGAACCGGCATGAGTGAGAGAGGTCTTCTGAAGATTGGCTTTATAATGGTCTTCAGGGCGCATCATTCTGCCTGCATTGACCTTTGCACCTGCTACGTGGGAATGAGAGTCAACCCCTCCTGGCATAACAGTCATGCCTGAAGCATCAATAACCTTTGACTCTTTCATTTCAGCTGCAGAAAGCTCTTTTACGACTTTTCCGTCCCTGACGAAGATATCCATAACTTCCCCGTTTATTTCGTTGAGGGGGTCAAAGACGTATCCGTTCTTGATTGCAATTGTTCCTGCCATTCATTCCACCTCTTTTTTCACAAGCCAGATAGCATTAACAGGGCAGATAAGGGCGCAGGCTCCGTCTGCTCCGCAGCGTTCCTGGTTTACAACCGAAACTTTCCCATTTCTAACCTCAAGGAGAGCTTTTTCATCCATATCGTTCAGGTACCCGGAAGCAAGTTCACGGCTATCCAGAGCATTTACAGGACAGACGATCACACAGTTCCCGCAGCCCAGACAAGCAGCATCATCCGTTTCCAGGCGGGTGCGGAGCAGGGCTTCAGGGACAGGAACTTCAAGCAGCTTTTTCTCGAGGGGACCCTTTTTCTCCACATCCGGCAGAATTGAAGTTTTTCTGACGTCAATGGCATCCACAGGACATGAAACAGCACATGCCCCGCAGTAAATGCAGGCATCCGGACGGTGACTAATCTTTTCGACTCTTTCTCCAGATTTAGCTTTTTTATTGAAAATAGCATTAGCAGGACAGACTTCCACACAGGTATGGCAGGTCTGACAGACATTTTCATCCCGTGTCCAGCGTCCTTCAAAGGGCTTTTCCACAGAAATAGCATTTACAGGACAGACTGCCGCACACCAGCCGCAGTGAATGCAGCACTCTGTATCAATGAGGGTCTTTCCGACCAGTTTCAGGCTTCCATCCCCTGAAATCTCCCGGGTTACCTCAATGCAGCCTCTGGGACAGATGTCCGCGCATAGCCCGCAGTGGACACAGTTTTCATTTACTGTTGTTGGCTTCATAGCCTCGAAAACATAGGATTTGTCATTGAGGGTTTTTCCTTCCTGCCTCAACTCAAGAGCCCCTGTGGGACAGACTCTCGCACAAATCCCGCAGACAATGCAGTTTTCACTTTCTTTCATTTCCAGGAAATCAGCATCCAGGAGCCCTCTAGCTATAGCTCCCACGGCCCCCACTGCCAGGGTACCTTTGGGGCATGCCTGTACGCAGGTCCCGCAGCCAATGCATTTTTCGGGCTTATAGACCAGCTGCCTGTCTTTTTTTTCGGAAAAGACTGACAATCGCATCTCATCTTGCATTTTATTTACCTCTCAACGTTATTCTGTGCATCCGCCGCACAGCAGCTCATTATCATGTTGAATGAACATTTCACCGCATTTTTTGCAGCACTGTATCCGCTTTTTCTTGCGGACCGGAACTTCCAGGTCCACAGGTTTCCAGGAGTACACTTTTTCCCCGGCTTCCAGGAGAACGGGCACAACCTCTTCATGAGGGAGCTTTTCAGTGTTCAGGTACCAGGCGTGGAGTTTGGGATAGTCCTTTGTCTTCTCAGGATCAAGGTAGATCCTGATACCTTTTATGCCGTGCACTTCTTCAGGCGCCTGTTTGTTTATCGTGACCGCCATCTTCCCCAGGTTACTGATCTTTAACCCGTTGTTTCCGATGGTAGCTCCGGCAAGAATCTGGAAGGGGTCAGGCATGCAGCTTTTCGTTTCGCAGGTCACGTATATGCGCTCCCCGTCCCGGACATCGAGCTCTCTTCTTGCAATATTGAGCATCTGAATGCCGATTAATGCCCCGGAGGTCAGGAAGCCGTGAAAGGGGACGACCTTTTCGATCTGTGAAAGAAGCTCAGGGTCCTTTATCTGCTTCAGGATTGCCTCCATGTTGCGTTTCTCTTGGTCTGAATTTTTATGCAATGTGTACACCGCCATGGGTTTCACCGTTATGTTTATTTAAACATAACGGTGAAAATATTGAGTACAGACAGGGTGAATTTAAGACAGCCAGGTTATTTGGAGGAATTTATATTATGTAAATTCCAACATAACGCAGAAGGATACACTGTATTTATAGGTAACTTTCTAACAGAAACTTATCTCATTTGTAGTATGATTCAGAGGGATTCAGGGGTGAGATTTAATGTAGGGGACAGAAACCCTCTTGGCCGGGCATAGAAAAGAAACACCAGCCAGAACTCTACAGCTTCCAGATATGTAAAGCTCAACATATCTATAAAAAACGGAAGACAGGTCTTTTGCGCTCAAAATATATAAACAGGTATTTTATAAAATTATCGATCAAAAAGGGATTTTCCTTCAAGAGAAATGTTGTTTCTTAATTAGTTGAAATTCTAATTGTTCATAATCCAACAGCTTCGTTAACGTCTTCTTCCTTATAGCAGTGCCTTACTCGTAACAATACCTAATTTCTGCGCAAGTAATGTTTTGTGCAAGTAGTTTCTTTTTTAAATTTCCTTTTCCAGAACTACTATAGAAGTTTAGCTCTTGATTGGACAAAAATTTGGTGAATTATGGATTCGTCATTTTTTTTAGATTTATTACGACCTTAATAATATAAACGCTAAATATAAAATTAACTATATATAAAACTGAAAAATAAGTAAACAGATAATATGAAAAATCTGGTATCGAATATTCAAAATTAAGTAGCGTCAACCATCCATCATAAATAACAACAACTCTGGATATGAAGGCACTTACGTATAATTCATTCCATTTTTGATCAGAACATTTAGATAACAAATATAGTTAATTTATTATCATTTTGTAATTAATACAAAATGAATATTCCGAGTTAATATTACTAAAAAAAATAGTTAATTATAGTTAGTAACACAAAATAGAAAATTATTAATCATAAAATGAATAAGTACTGGTTGATGTCTTCTTCAGAACTCCAGATTAAAGAGATGGTAGCCCATAAATGGGATCTTGCATCCGAGACTTTTGATACTCACGTCGGACATGGTATCCGGAGTAAAAAAGAAAGAGATGCCTGGAAACGTACTTTCCTGGAGGTTTTTCCGGAAAAGGGTTTGAAAATCCTTGATGTCGGCTGCGGAACAGGAGAGTTAAGCCTACTGTTTGCTGAGATGGGGCATGAGGTCTCAGGGATCGACATTTCCAGACAAATGCTAAAAATAGCAAAAGCGAAGGCTGAAGCCTGTGGAGCTGACATAAACTTTGGGGAGGGAGATGCGGAAAACCCTCCTTTTGATACATCTTCTTTTGACATTGTATTCAGCCGCCACCTCCTCTGGACCCTGCCAGATCCGAAAACAGCCGTGGAGAACTGGAAGAGGATCCTGCGGAAGAATGGGAAGATTGTGATTATCGACGGGGTGTGGGACAGCAAGTCCCTGGAGTCCAGAGTACGCAGAAATGCGGGTGCCCTTTTGACCCTGCTCCTTGAAAGAAAAGACCCCCGAAAAGGACACGCCGGGTATTCCGACGAACTCAAATCCCGGCTCCCTCATGCCGGAGGGGCTCCGCTTGAAAAAGTAAAGGAGTACCTTTCGAGTACGGGTTTTGAAAAGATCCAGGTTTTTGACCTGAAAGAAGTAAGAGAAGCCCAGAAAGAGAACATGCCGTTAGGCGAACGGATCGTACGCAGTTATCAGTACTATCTCATCTGCGGCCGGAAGTAAAATTTATAAAAAACACTTATAAAAAACAGACGGAGGTTCCGAAATGAAAAATAAAAGCTCCCCCCTGCTGATATTGTTAATTATCCTGCTGACCTGCGCCATCCTGGTGACTTCCGGGTGCAGCAGTACAAAAGAAAGCGAAGCAAAAGAAGCGATCTCCGGGCTGGAAGTAACCTCAGGATCAGAGGCTGCCTCTCAGCCGGAAGGAGGCTCTGAAGCTGACTCTGAAGCTAGCACACTTGTACTTGGAGAGATGTGGGAAATAGACTCTGTCGATACTATTAATGGAGGTGCCGGCACCCTGATCTGTGAGAAGGCCGCAGTGACAGAAACCCTTGTTGGCGCAAATGAAGACTTCTCCCTGAAACCCGGACTTGCAACCTCCTGGGAGCAACTTGATGAAAATACCTGGGAGTTCAGGCTAAGAGATAACGTTGTCTTCCATGATGGGAGCAGGATGACTGCAGAAGAAGTAAAGTTCACGCTGGAAAAAGTCATTGAAGCAAACTCGAAAGTCGCTTCCATGCTCAAGGTCGATACTATCGAGGCAGTCGACAATTATACCCTCAAAATCAAAACCACGGAAATCAACCCAATCCTTCCCGGAATCCTCCATTACCCGGATACTGCCATAATAAGCCCTTCTTCTTTTGACGCAGCCGGAGAGTTCGTAAAGCCTGTTGGGACAGGGCCGTATAAATTTGAATCTTTTGATGAGCGGACCAGGGTCCTGACAGTCGTTAAAAATGAAAACTGGTGGGGAGGAGAAGTCGGGCTTGACAGGATGGTCCTTAGAGGGATACCTGATCCGAACACAAGAGCAATGGCAATCGAAAATGGAGAGGTAGACTTTACAGTCGATGTGCCTTACAGTGAAACGGATAGAATTGACGCTATAGATGGTATTAATGTAGAGAAGTACAGGACTCCAAGGGTTTACAAACTCGATATAAACCTGAAACATGAGCCTCTTGAAGACGTCAGGGTCAGGCAGGCGATGTCCTATGCCATTGATAGGTATGGAATCGTGGAACATGTACTCTACAACGTAGGAGAAGCTGCTGCAGGTCCCTTCCTTCCAACAATGGTCTGGGCAAATCAGAGCCTGAGCCCTTACACCAGGGACCTGGAAAAAGCCGATGAACTCCTGACAGCCGCAGGCTGGGTAGACACCGACGGGGACGGGATAAGGGATAGAGACGGAAAAACCCTCAAGCTCAACCTGATGACCTATTCCGCAAGACCAGGCCTCCCTCCAATGGCTGAAGCCATGGCTGCCCAGTTAAAGGAGGCAGGTATAGATGTAGAGACAGAGGTAATGGAAATGGGGTCAATTGATGACAGAAGGGAAAAAGGCAACTGGGACCTTTACCTTGCCGCTTACAACATTGCAATGGTTCCAGACCCCGAATATATTCTCACAAACTGGTACATAACGGATGGGCCTGACAACGGACCCGGGTACTCCAATCCGGAAGTAGACGCCCTGATAAAGGAAGCCAGACAGATCACTGACCTGGGAGAGCGTTATAAAAAATTCAATGATGTAGAAGCTATTGTGTATGAAGAACAGCCAATGATCATTGTGGCTTACTACGGCTGCGCAATTGTAAAGAAGGACTATGTAAAAGGCTATGTTTTCGACCCGACAGCGCACGACTATCGCATAAATGCAGAGATGTATCTCGAGAAATAAAAAGAAAGGAGGCTCGAAAGGGTACGGGTTCCGGACCTGTACCTGAGTTTCCTTCCACTCAAAGTAAAATGGAAAGAATGGGGTTTTGCTCTCTGTTCACATAAGGAGGAAGCATGAAATATTTCTTGAAAAGGGCAGGTTTCATGATACTTACGCTTTTTGCAGCCTGTGCTCTGACCTTTTTCCTGATGAACGTGATTCCTGGGGGCACGGCTGAGCTGATCATCAAGCATACCTTCGTGGGGCTGGAGGAGAGCGTAACCGAAGAACAGATTAACCAGGTCTCAAGCCGGTACAACCTTGATGACCCTCTTTATCTGCAATTCTTCATGTGGGTAAAAGAAGCCGTATTGAGAGGAGACATTGGAACTTCCTATGTCTTTAAGAAACCGGTCCTTTACCTCCTAACTTTGCGTCTGCCGGCAACGGTCCAGCTTGCAGGGGCAAGTATGGGGCTTTCAGTGGTTGCGGGAGTAAGCCTGGGAATTTATTCTGCCCTCCGGGAAAACCGGATTTCGGACCACGTCCTCAGGGTTATAACGCTTTTTGGAGTTTCGATGCCCGGTTTCTGGGTAGCCCTGCTCCTTATCCTGGTATTTTCCCTGAAACTGAAACTTGTTCCTGTATCAGGGTACGGGAACCTGGAAAACCTGTTTTTGCCCGCAGCAGCCCTTTCCCTCCATTCCGCTGCTGCGATTATGAGAGTCACCAGGACAAGCATGCTTGAAACTCTGGGACAGGAGTATATCAGGTTTGCAAAAGCCAAAGGGCTGCCTGTATGGAAAATCATGAGCCGGCACGCCCTTAAAAATGCCATGCTCCCTGTCATCACGGTGATCGGTTTTCAGATGGGAAGCCTGCTTGGGGGAGCGGTTGTAATTGAAAAAATCTTTGCCTGGCCGGGAATAGGAAGCCTGCTTGTTGACTCGATTTCTGCCAGGGACCTGCCCATGGTGCAGGGCTGTGTGCTTGCCATTGTTACGATGTTTCTCCTTGTGCATTTCCTTGTGGATATGCTCTATACGCATCTTGACCCACGGATAAGGTACGGCTGATATTATGGATAATGCATTTGCTGATAGGTTAAGAAAAAAAAGCTTTTTGCTGCTGGACGCTTACGGAAGCGAATTTGTAAAAAGAGTATTTCAAAGAAAAGATATGCTTTTTGCACTGGCAGCACTTCTGGTTTTTATCGGGATTGCCCTTTTTGCTCCCCTGATTTCTCCTTACGACCCCAATGCCATTGACCTGAAGAATAAGAACCTGAGCCCGTCAGGAGAGCATCTCCTGGGTACTGATTATCTCGGGAGGGACCTTTTTAGCAGGATCTTAATTGGAGCCTGGACTTCTCTTTCCATTGCCTCGGGGGTTGTGCTTACTTCCCTGTTTCTGGGAACTGCCGCGGGATGTGCAGCAGGCTATTATGGAGGGTTTGCGGACGAAAGTATCTCAAGGATTATAGACATTTTTCTCTCTTTTCCTGGCATCATCTTTGCCCTCACCATTATGGGGGTACTTGGGAGCGGGGTTTTCAACCTGATGCTTGCCCTTTCTATTGTCCACTGGGCAAAGTATGCAAGAATGATGCGGGGACAGGTCCTTTCCGTCAAAAAACAGGAGTTTATCCTTTCCGCCATAACAGGAGGAGCCGGAGATTTTCATATAATCCGCAAACATATCGTGCCCAATACAATCGCTCCTCTTCTCGTACTTGCTACAATCGACTTCGGGCATGTAATCCTCTCAATTGCCACACTGAGTTTTCTCGGAATAGGGCTGCCTGCCGATGTCCCGGAATGGGGTGCCATGCTTTCCGCAGGAAAGGAGTTTATGAGGACAGCCCCTTACCAGACGGTCTTTCCTGGGCTTGCCATAACCGTTATTGTGGTTATTTTCAGCATTCTGGGAGACGGTATGAGAGATATCCTTGACCCGAACCGTGAAGGAGGAGAAATCTATTCATGAAGGAGGGGAAATCTATTGAGCCTGCTTGAAATAAGAGACCTTTCCATAGAATTTCCTTCAGGAGAGAACACGGTAAAAGCCGTTTCTGATGTCTCTTTCGATGTAAGGGAAGGGGAGGTCTTCGGGATTATAGGAGAAAGCGGGTCAGGGAAATCAGTTATCGGACTTGCCCTGCTCAGGCTCCTGCCTGCAAATGCAACGGTTTCGGGAACAGCCTTTTTTCAGGGACAGGACCTTTTTTCCCTTAAACCCTCAGAGCTCCGGAAAATCCGGGGAAAACGGATCTCGCTTATGCCCCAGAATCCGGCTGGCGCCCTTAACCCTGTCCTGAAAAACGGGCTTCAAATGGAGGAAGTGTTCGAAGGGAACGGGAAGGAAAAAAAGGAAGGAATGAAAAAAGCTCTGAAACTGATGAAACAGCTCTTTTTGAAAGATCCAGAAAGACTTTGCGGCCTTTATCCTCACCAGTTATCCGGAGGCATGAGGCAACGGTTGATCGCCTGCATGTCTCTCTCTTTTGAGCCCGAACTTTTGATTGCGGATGAACCTACAAAAGGGCTGGACCCTGAGGCAAAGACAGGAGCTATCGAGCTTTTCACCAAAATAAAAAAAGAGTACGGGAAGACAATGCTCCTGATTACTCACGACCTTGACCTGGCTCTTGAAGTCTGCGATCGCATAGCCGTGATGTATGCAGGAGAGATTGTGGAGCTGGATAAGGCTTCAAAAGTCCTGAGCACACCCCTTCACCCGTATACAAAAGGGCTTGTCCGGGCTCAGCCAAGAAACGGGCTTGTCCCCATGAGCGGACAGAGCCCAAGCAGGATAAGTCTTCCAGACGGCTGTTTTTTTCATGAGAGGTGCAGGTACTCGGGTATTGAATGCTCCAGAAAACACCCTGAAATGAAAAACCATAAAGGAGGCGGAGTAAGGTGCCACTTCCAGTCCTTACAATAAACGGACTGGCAATGAGCTTCGGGGCTTCGGAGGTACTCAAAAACGTCAGTTTTTCAGTAGCGCCGGGGGAGACCATGGGGCTTTTCGGAAAAAGCGGGTCAGGAAAAACTACAATTGGAAGGTGCATCGTGTGGCTTGAAAAACCTACGGGAGGGGAAATCCTGGTTCATGGAATGGATATCCTGAGCATGAGAAAAAAGGAGTTTCGGAAACTGCGCCCGAAAATCCAGATGATTTTCCAGCACCCGGAAACCTCCCTTGATCCTCGCATGAAAGCTTTTGAGAACCTTATAGAGCCATTGAAACTTCATTCCGGGCTCAAAAAAGATGCCCTCCTTAAGCGAGGAGAAGAACTGGCAAAACTCACAGGATTGCGCCCGGAACACCTTGCCCGCTATCCGGGCCAGCTCAGCGGAGGGGAAATTCAGAGGATAGTGCTTGCCAGGATTATGGCTTTGTCCCCGGACTTTATCGTTGCTGACGAGCCTACTTCCATGCTTGATGTTTCAGTCCAGGCCCAGATCCTGCATCTTATGCAGAAACTCCAGAGGGAAACAGGGGTCTCCTACCTGCTGATTTCCCACGACCTTGAGGTGTTAAGGAAAATTTGCCACAGGATTGCCTATCTTGAAAACGGGACCATTACCTCAATTGAAAACATAAACAGAGGCATTAGAATATGACCATTCAGGAAAACCAGATCAAACAAAATATTGCTCGCGTATGGGACATCTCGTCCGAGACCTACGACAGCCATGAAGGACATGGGATCCAGAGTGAAACCGAAAAGGAAGCCTGGAAAAATGTTTTTAAAAGCCTGCTCCCTCCAGGCAGGCTGAAGGTACTTGACGTCGGCTGCGGGACCTGCGAAATCGGGTTGCTGTTTGCTGAAATGGGGCACCATGTTACAGGCCTTGACCTTTCGGAAAAGATGCTTGCAAAAGCCAGGGAAAAAGCTTCCAGAAGAGGATTTGACAGTACTTTCAAAAAAGGGGATGCCGAAGCTCCTCCTTTTGAGGCAGAGACATTCGACATCATTGTCAATCGCCACCTGCTCTGGACCCTTCCGCACCCCGACACCGCGGTCCGGAACTGGAAAAAGATGCTCAGGGAAGGAGGAAAGCTTATTGTTGTTGATGGAGTCTGGAATGATGGTTCACTGGAAACAAATGCAAGGAGGCTTGTAAGTGATTGTTGCACCTTACTTGTTGAGAGAAGGAACCCCAGAAAAGGACATTACTCCAGAGAGATAGACAGCGAACTTCCCAACCGGCACGGGGTCCCACCTGAAAAGATGCTTGAATATTTCAGGGCTGCCGGATTCAAAAGTATAAAGGATCTGGATCTGAAAGAAATCATGGAACTTCAGAAAAAGGAGATGCCTTTCCGGAAGCGGATAGCTTATAATTACAATTATCATTTGATCTGCGGAGAAAAATAAATCTGAAGGGGAGAGCTCCGTGAAAATAAAAAACGGAATTGAAGGTAAAGAAGTTCATATTTAAATAGGATTTACGCACCTGAATAGGGAATAAAGTAACATTAAATATCAAAGAATCCGAACTACAATATCTAATACAGATTTCATTTATGCAGATATCGTCTATGACAGATCTTCGTGCTTTATTTTGCTCCCCGGGCGCGTAAATCCTGTCATGAAATGAGCTCATTTTGTATTCAAGTTCTTCATTTTATTTCATTGCGGTTTTTCGGTATATTTTGCAGTCAATTTCAATCTTCAATGGTTATTTCTCCATTGATTATAATTTGTTTCCCATTTCCTGTGATTACTTTCCCATTTGTTGTGCTTGCTGAACCAACTATTATATTTATTTAGCCAGATATTGTAGTTATTTAACCAGATATCATAATCGTTTCCTTTTTTGTTCTTATCCCACTTCTTTTTCTCTTCCTCCCACTTCTTCCTTTCCTTATCCCAGGTATTCTTCTCATTGTCCCATGTCTTTTTCTCTGAATCCCATTTTTCCTTTTCCTGGTTCCATTTACCGGCATCATTTGACTCTGCACTTACTGACGCAGCTGTCACTGACATTACAAAAAAGATCAGTGTAAACATACACATGATCTTTTTTGTTTTGTCAAATGTTTGTTTCCCCATACCTTATACTCCCAATTTTTGTTCAGTTTAACACAATTTTATACACTTTAAAAGGTTTTCGTTTTGCATCTTTTACATCTATCCACACAGAACCCATGACATGAAGTTCATCAGAAAGTACAAACAAATCTTGTCATAAATACTAAGATTCAGATTGTTGTGGTTTCATGCTACTGTTCGTGCTGCTTTTTTTAGATCCCGAACATGAGTCCTGCTTTGTTCAAATGTCTTGCCGACTATCCGGCGACGTTGACATTCCTGAAATTATCCGGCTTAAATATAAGAATACTTATAGAAATAGAGGTTTTTAGTTGAATAGATTTATAAAATAAGCTTCATAATTAATTTAATTCGGATATGGTTCTAAATAACGGGATTAACCCTTATAGGGCCCCTTAAATGCCCCATATTTGGACAGGAAAAATGACAAAGGATTCAAAAAAGCAAATTTTGAGGTTCAGAATAAGAATTTAAATTCAGTATCAATTGCACATATGAAACAAAAAATCACGCACAACCAAGGTTATAACCTGGAATCTTAATTCAACAGGTGATTATTAATTCTGCTGGATTTTTATCCCCCATATATGAGACAGATTAAACAGAAAAGCCCAAAATAATACCAATGAAGCTTTTTGGGGAAATTTATCCCGGAAATGCTAGTGTTAAAGAGAATTAAATAGCTTGATCAGAAAAAGAATGTTCCTTAAAGAATAGATATTAAATTTAATCCAGAAATAGACCTGAAAAAGAAAGCATATACTTATATTCAGATTCAGATACGGCATCTCTGTCAGAAACAAACAGAATTTCCGACCAGAATAAAGCCGAAGCTTCCAATACTTTGAAATGGATGCTTTGAAAAGAAATGAACAAAAGAGTTTCTCCGATAGCAAAAATGACGCAGACGGCCTACATGTCAAGCAGCGAAATAAAAGGCGTTAAGTTTCAAATTCCTTGTCCTTGCCATCCATGCGGCAGGCCTGATACACGGCTTTATGAATACAGGAAATTCGTGGCTGTGCCCATTTCATGGCTTGCTGAGGTAGTTATTGCCCGGAAATTTCACCTGATAGTCATCGCTACTACTCTCAACTGCCCGTGACTATGATGACCTCCTCTGGGGAATATTTCATCGACTTCTCCCTTCTGAACCCCAATTTCAGACCTGATGAAGATGTGGTTTTCTGGATATTTGACAAACAGCAGGGATGGAGATTTTGAAGCCCGGTAAATAATCCTTAAAAAATAGAGAAGGACCGATTGTTAAAAACCAGATTGAGAAATTGAATAAATTCAATTAGGGATCGATATTATCCATCCGTAAGTTCTACAACAACTTTTTGTTCAGAAGGGGCAGAACTCTCCCTCTCTGTCAAGAATTTTCAGGGCAATCCCAGAGCCTTTTTGATTACAATCAGTTCTTCATCGTACTTTACAGTCAGTTCTCACGGCTATTTTTCCATTTGTTATAATTGGTTTCCCAGACCTTATATTTGCTCAACCACTTATTGTAGTTATATAGCCATTCATTATAACCATTGTCAAGGTTCGTATTTTTGCTCCAGTTTTTTTTCTCTTCTTCCCAATTTTTCTTCTCTTCAGCCCACTTAGTTTTCTCTTCATCCCATTTCTTCGTATTATTTGGCTCTGCATTTACTGGCGCAATTGTTACTGATATTACAAGACAGACTAGAGTGAAAACACACAGAATTCTTTTCGCTCTGCCAAACATTTGTTTTCCCATGAATCTTTAATACTCCTGTCTTTGTTCAATTAAATATAATTTGATACAATTTGCAAAGTACATGAAAATAGAGTAGGAGTTACATTCTTGAACTGAGAAACCAATAGCATGAAACTCAAACAGTTTTGTGACAGATCTGATCTTGCTTTATTTTGTCCCTCAAGAGTAACTCCTATCAGGAAATCAATTTATTTTACAGCCAGTTATTCAGTTTTTTTGATAGTCAAGTCTTACTGGCTATTTTTCCATTCATTGTAATTTGTCTCCCACTTCTTGTGGTTGGCTTCCCAAATCTTATGTTTGCTTAGCCACTTGTTATAATCGCATAACCAACTCTTATAATCACTGCCAGTTTTATCTTTCTTTTCCCACTTCTTCTTTTCTTCTTCCCATTTCTTCTTCTCTTTTTCCCACTTAGTTTTTTCTTTGTCCCAGTTTGCCTTTTCTTCATTCCATTTTTTAGCATCATTCGACTGCGCACTTGCTGACGCAGCTGTCAATGACATCACGAAAAAGACCAGAGTAAACATACACAGGATCTTTTTCATTCTGTCAAATATTTGTTTTTCCATAAGTCTTTATACTCCTAACTTTTGTTCGATTTCGAAAGTTTTGATATAACTTAGAATATTATTTCATACAATGCTCCTATTTTTGTTTGATTTAGTGCATTTTGCTACATTTCAAGAGATTTGTGTCTAATTTTAGCTCGCAGGACTTATGCACGTAAGGTCATAATAAAGCACAGATAAACCCGTAGTAAATATTGGTATTTAGACTGTTATATGTTTCATGCTAGTGTTTACTCAGTTCAACAGCATAAATCCTGATTTGTTTTAATTATCTTGCCGACTCTCATCGGAAGACATTCCTGAAATTAACCGGCTTAAATAAAAGAATACTTATAAAAGAAAGAGATTTTAAAGGAATGAATTTATAAAATAAGCTTTATGAGTCACTTAATTATGCATATAGCTTCAAATAAAAGAACTAATTCTTATCAAAGCCCTTGCATATTATATTTTGAAAAGGAAAGTGGATACAAGATTTAAACGAATAAATTTTAAGGTTCAGGCTAAAAACTTAAATTAAGTATTGGTCTCGTGTGAAGGGTGAAAAATAAAACACGATAAAGATCATAGCCAAAATAGTTTGATTGTATGTGTGATTGATCGATGTTATTGATTTTTCCCTACAATGTAATTCATACTTAAGAGAAAAGCTCAAAGTAATGTCAACAAAACTTTTTAAGGGATTCCCGTTCCAGAAACGTTAATGTTACAGAAAATTAAACAGCTGGATCAGAAAAAAATATCCCTTAAAGAATGGATATGAAATTGAGCCCAAAAAAGACCTGAAAAAGAAAGCATACTGTTATTTTCAGATTCAGATACAGCATCTCTCTCAGAAACAAACAGAATCTTCGCCAATTATCATTATGTGAACCGGATGGAATAGACCAGAATAAATCTAAGGCGTCAATGCTTCGTAACGGGCGCCCGGAAAAGAAGCATGGGTTCCTACCGTCCATAGTTTTTGTGTCAATCAGCAAGCTTGACAACAGCCTTTTGTTCAGCAATAACATTCCTGCCTTTAGAATCAATTATTTTCAGAGTTATTTCAGTACCTGCTTTAAAGCCATAGTTGTCGGAGGTATTATCGTCTCCGTCTACACTAACTTTTACGCTGGATTTAACGGTTCCTACTGCACTGTCCTGCCCGCAGAGTACAAGCCTTTCTCCCACATCCCATGAACCATCTTCAAGAGTGGCTTTATTATTGATAAGATAATATGAAGGATTTTTTCCTCTGCAATTCAAATCCAGGTAGAAAACAGAGAGATTTCCCCTGAGAGTGCCCTGCCCAAAAACAGGCCTGTAGGAGTTTCCATACCCTGAGATCTTTATAGAGATGGAATCTAATGAAAGGGAATCTCCTCCATCGTGCATAAGAACGATCCTGTTTTCTTCAAATTTGACCATCTCGGCATTTGGCCAAACTCCGTAAATCCCTCCTTCACAGGATTCAAGAGTGATCCTTGCAACAGGAGGCTGAAGGTTTGTTCTGCTTCCAGAGAGATCAATAGTGCTAACAATTG